>DATKMF010000054.1:0-3563 GCA_035542015.1 Candidatus Cybelea sp. | reverse complement strand
GGCGGCCCGAAGGCATCGGTGATTCGGCCGCCGAGGCGCGCGGTGATCGATGCACCCTCGCCCTCGCGATGCGCGCGCATCACCAGTGCCGGATCGAAGAAGAAGCCAAACACGCAAGGGACGGCGGGCTTCGCGGCAAGCAACGCTCGAAACAGTCCGGGCGTGTCGCCGATCCCGCCCGACAAGGGATTGTCCGCGGGGTCGACGACTGCAGCCGGCTTCGCGCCGGACGTTGCGAGCGCCTTAGCGATGCCCTGCGCCGGTGTCGGGAGGGTGACAGTGAAGCGGTCTCGACGCTCGGCGATTGCATCGGCCAGCGTCGCGGCGGCGCGCTGCGCCAGCTCGGGATCGCCGTCCACGAAGACCAGGGCACTCGCGCCGGCGAAGGGCGAATCGCCATAGGCGAAGCCGCCGAAGATGGAGGCGTCGAGAATGCCGGGTTTCTCCCGCCATTCCGCGGCCAGCGCCGCGAGCTCGGCCATCGGCCCGTCGGTCGTACGCATATTAAAGCTGGGAAGAATCGCGGGCACCTTGGCCAGTGCGCCGCTCGGCCGCAGCTTGCCGTCTGCCATCAGTGTGACGAGCGCAATCGTCCGCGCGCCGACCTCTGCCATATCGACGTGCGGATAGGTCTTGTAGCCGACCGCAACATCGACCTTGTCGATCATCGCCTGGCCGAGATTGGCATGAAGATCGAAGCTGACGCCGAGCGGTGTGCGGCCGATCATGTCTCGCACCGCCTCCAGCAGGTGAAGCTCGGGTGTCGGGTTATCTTCGGTGACGGTGGCACCGTGGAGCGAGAGATAGACCGCATCCCATTGGTCGCGGCCGAGACCGTCGATGATGGTGTCGCGGATCTCCGCGAATGCGTCGCGGGTCATCGGCCCGCCGGGCGGGGCGGCCGCACAGAGCAGGAATTCGACGCTCCAGCTCTTGCTGCTCTCGGCGAAGTCGACGGCGGCGCCGATCTCGGTCGCCGTGCCGCGATAGAAGTCCTTCGCCGCCTGGCCTTGCAGGAACTCGCGCGCCTCGAACACCGGCAGGCCGGTTGGGACAGGCGAGAAGGAGTTGCCCTCGTACCAGAGCCGTGCGACGGCGAGCTTCTTCATCGCCACTGCTTGCGCAGTCGTTCGCGGTTCGCCAGCATCCAGCCGAGCGCGATGATCAATGGGCCGTTGCCCGTGTGGCCGTGGGCCAGAAGTTCCGGAATCTGTGACCCATCGAACAGTGTCGAGCGGATGTCTTCTTGCTCCGAAGCGAGGCCATGCACGCCAGTGACGTGGTTGGAATCCATCCGGCCGCAATATAGGATAAAGACTTCGTTGGTCATGCCTGGGCTCGGCAGGAAGCGGATCATCTCCACGAGGTCCGTGACTCTGCAGTTTGCTTCTTCCATCGCTTCGCGGCGCGCGAGATCTTCCGGCGACTCCTCGCGGTCGGAGATTCCGGCCACGACTTCGCGCTGCCAGGCCGGAAGTCCCGCGAGATGCGCGGCGAGCCGGAACTGCTCGATCAATAGGAACTTATCGGCGACCGGATCGTAGGGAATGACGCCTACCGCCGGCGAGCGCACCACCAGCTCGCGGGTCATTGGTCCGATCATGCCACCGCCAAATCTCTCGTGGCTGACCGTGAACCGGGCCAGCTTCATGAAGCCCTGGGATAGCCATTCCTTGCCGTCGACTTCGACTTTTCCGTCCATGTGCGCCTGCGTTGTCGGTCGATTCCGGGAGGTGGCCGCACTATACAGGGCCGGGGCCGGAAAGCTAGATTGCCGCCGGAATTGGGGAGAAATCATGTCTCGAGATCCGCGTTACGACATCCTGTTCGAGCCGATCAAGATCGGTCCGGTCACCGCCAAGAACCGTTTCTTCCAGGTGCCGCATTGCAACGGCATGGGCCACCACAATCCCGAAGGTCATGCCGCCATGCGCGGCATGAAGGCGGAAGGCGGCTGGGCCGTGGTCGCGACGGAGGAGGTCGAGATCCATCCCAGCGGCGACGTTACGCCCTACATCGAAGGCAGGTTGTGGGATGACTGGGACATCCCGGGCCACGCTCTCATGTGCGAGGCGGTGCATCGCCATGGCGCACTGGCAGCGATCGAGTTGACCCACAACGGCACGTCAGTTTCGAACCTCTCCAGCCGCGAAGTGGCGATCGCGCCCTCGCACCAAATGACCAACTATCACCCATGGCAGGCGCGGGCCATGGACCAGGAGGACATCCGCAACTATCGCCGCTGGCATCGTGACGCAGCCCTGCGGGCGAAGAGGGCCGGGTTTGATATCGTCTATGTCTATGCGGCCCACGACCTCAGCCTCGCTCTGCATTTCCTGCAGCGCCGCCGCAACCGACGCACCGACGATTACGGCGGCGGCCTGGAGAACCGCATCCGCTTGTTCCGCGAGCTGATCGAGGAGGCCAAGGAGGCGATCGGCGACACCTGCGCCGTCGCCGTGCGCTTCGGCGTCGATGAGAAGATGGGCGAGGATGGGATCCTGCATCACGGCGAGGGCCGTGACGTAATTGCCATGCTGGCGGAACTGCCGGACCTCTGGGACGTCAATGTCAGCCCCTGGCGAAACGATTCTGCCGTCTCGCGCTTCTCCGAGGAGGCACATCAGGAACAGTTCATCAGCTTCGTGAAGCAGCTCACCACCAAGCCTGTGGTGGGTGTCGGCCGCTTCACTTCGCCGGATCAGATGGTGCGGCAGATCAAGCGCGGCATCCTTGACTTCATCGGCTCGGCGCGGCCCTCGATCGCCGACCCCTTCCTGCCGAAGAAGATCGAGGAGGGGAGGCCGGACGATATCCGGGAATGCATCGCCTGCAACATCTGCGTCTCCGGCGACATGACCATGTCCGCGATCCGGTGCACGCAGAACCCGACCATGGGCGAGGAGTGGCGTAAGGGTTGGCATCCCGAGATCGTTCCGGCGAAGCAATCCGACGATCGCATCCTCGTGGTCGGTGCCGGTCCTGCCGGCCTGGAAGCAGCGCGGGCGCTCGGGCAGCGCGGCTATGAAGTGCATGTGGCAGAAGCCGGCAGTGAGCTTGGCGGACGGGTCACAAGGGAGTCGAAGCTGCCTGGCCTCTCCGTCTGGGCGCGGGTGCGGGACTATCGCCTCCACCAGCTCGCCAAGCTGCACAATGTTGAGGTCTACCGCGACAGCCGGCTGACGCCGGAGCAGATTCGCGAGTTCGGTTTCGAGCGCGTCGTGCTGGCGACCGGTGCCCGCTGGCGCAGCGATGGGGTAGGGCGAACCCACTGGAAACCGATCCCAGGCTTCACCGGACCGCAGGCCCTGTCGCCGGATGACGTCATGGATGGACGAATGCCAGCGAGCGGCCCAGTCGTGGTGTTCGACGACGAGCACTACTACATGGGCAGCGTCATCACTGAGCGCTTGGCGGCGGCAGGGCTTACCGTGACGCTGGTGACGACCGGTGATGTAGTGGCGAGCTGGACCTCGAACACGCTCGAGCTGCTGCCGATCAACACGCAACTCCGGAGGCTCGGCATCACGGTGATCACCGCCCACGATGTGGCTACTTTCGAC
>DATKMF010000053.1:0-51012 GCA_035542015.1 Candidatus Cybelea sp. | reverse complement strand
CGTGTCATGATCCAGGGCTATCACGGCACCGGCAAATCGACGCATATCGAGCAGGTCGCCGCGCGCCTCAACTGGCCGTGCATCCGCGTCAATCTCGACAGCCACATCAGCCGCATCGATCTCGTCGGCAAGGACGCGATCGTCCTCAAGGACGGCAAGCAGGTGACCGAGTTCCGCGAGGGCCTGCTGCCCTGGGCGCTGCAGCACCCGACCGCCCTGGTGTTCGACGAATACGATGCCGGCCGGCCGGACGTGATGTTCGTGATCCAGCGCGTGCTCGAGGTCGAGGGCAAGCTGACGCTGCTCGACCAGAACAAGGTGATCCGCCCGCATCCGGCCTTCCGGCTGTTCTCGACCGCGAACACGGTCGGCCTCGGCGACACGACCGGGCTCTATCACGGCACCCAGCAGATCAACCAGGGCCAGATGGACCGCTGGAACATCGTCGCGACGCTGAACTACCTGCCGCATGACGACGAGGCGAGCATCGTGATCGCCAAATGCCCGGCCTATGACAGCAACGAGGGCCGCAAGCTCATCGATGCGATGGTGGCCTGCGCCGACTTGACCCGTGCCGGCTTCATCAACGGCGACATCTCGACCGTGATGAGCCCCAGGACAGTGATCACCTGGGCGGACAACGCCCGGATCTTCAACGACGTCGGCTTCGCCTTCCGGGTCTCGTTCCTCAACAAGTGCGATGAGCTGGAGCGACCCGTGGTGGCGGAATACTACCAGCGCTGCTTCGGCACCGATCTCAAGGACAGCGCGGCCAAGGCCCAGCTGACGCATTGAGCTTGTTGGGGCGATGAGCGGTCTCCATGACCGGTCCTAAGAATCCCGTCGAGGAGTTCCGCCGCGTCACCGGCGCGGCGATGCGTGCGATCTCGCACCACAACGAAGTGCAGGTGAGCTTCGCGCCGAGTGCTGCCGGCGGCCATACCGGACTCATGGGCAGCGAGGCCCGGCTGACGGCGCCCTCGCGCCACATGCCGGCGGCCGAGGTCGCCTGCACCCGGGGCGAGGCCGACGCGATCGCATTGAAGCTCCGGCATCACAGCGCCCGCACGCATTCGCGCGAAAGCCCCAGGACGCCGCTCGCCCGCGAGATCTTCAACGCGGTCGAGACCGCGCGGGTCGAGGCGATCGGCGCCAAGACGATGGCCGGCGTCGCCCAGAACCTCACGGCGTCGCTCGAGGAGCATTGCCGACAGAAGGGCTATGCCCGCGTCAGCCAGCGTCAGGAGCACAACCTCGCCGAGGTGATGCGGCTGCTCGTCCGCGAAGCCGTGACCGGCCAGACCGTGCCTGCCAATGCGAAGCAGATGGTCGATGCCTGGCGCTCGGAGCTGACGAGCCGCGTCCGCGACGATATCGGCCAACTGAGCGATCTCCTCGGCAACCAGCGCGCGTTTGCGAAAGCGACGCGCCGGCTCTTGGCCGACCTGCAGCTCGAAGACATGCAGGAGGAGAACGACGCCGAGTCCGAGGAGGATTCCGAGGACAAGGACGAGAACCAGCAGCCCGAGGACCAGCAGTCCAAGGGCGGCGAGAAGGAGAAGTCGGAGTCCAGCGTCGAGATGGAAGCCGACGCCGCGCAGGCCGAGGCCGCCGAAGCCGAGGAGAGCGAGGACAGCGAAGACACCGACATGGACATGGAGGCCGGCGACGAGCAGCCCGGACGGCCTTCCAAGCGCCATGAGCCCGACCTCAACCGCGGCCGCAACGAACCCGCCTATCGCGCCTTCACCACGCAGTTCGACGAAGTGATCGACGCGGCCGAGCTCTGCGATGCCGACGAGCTGACCCGGCTTCGCCATATGCTCGACCAGCAGCTCTCGCACCTTCAGGCCGTGGTGGCGAAGCTGGCCAACCGGCTGCAGCGCCGCCTGCTGGCGAAGCAGAACCGGTCCTGGATCTTCAATCTCGAGGAAGGCCTCCTCGATTCCGCAAGGCTGCCGCGGATCATCGTCAATCCCGAGCTGCCACTCTCCTATAAGCAGGAGACCGACACCGAGTTTCGCGACACCGTGGTCTCGCTGCTGATCGACAATTCAGGCTCGATGCGCGGCCGGCCAATCACCGTCGCCGCGATGACCGGCGATATCCTGGCGCGCACGCTGGAGCGCTGCGGCGTCAAGGTCGAGATCCTCGGCTTCACCACGCGGATGTGGAAGGGCGGGCAGTCGCGCGAGGCGTGGATCGCCGCCGGCAAGCCGGCCAATCCGGGCCGGCTCAACGATCTCCGCCACATCGTCTACAAGTCGGCAGACGCGCCCTGGCGCCGCGCCCGCAAGAACCTGGGGCTGATGCTGCGCGAGGGCATCCTCAAGGAGAATATCGACGGCGAGGCGCTCCTGTGGGCGCATAACCGTCTGATCGGCCGGCCCGAGCAGCGCAAGATCCTGATGGTGATCTCCGACGGCGCGCCGGTCGATGATTCGACCTTGTCGGTGAACCCCGGCAACTACCTCGAGCATCATCTGCGGCAGGTGATCGACTGGATCGAGCTGCGATCGCCGATCGAACTCATCGCGATCGGCATCGGCCACGACGTGACGCGCTACTACCGCCGTGCCGTGACGCTGGTCGATGTGGAGCAGCTCGGCGGCACGGTGCTGGAGCAGCTTGCCGCTCTGTTCGAGGAAGACTCCGCGCCGGCGCAGCGCCGGCTGATGGCGGCCGGACGGTATTAGTCGGCAAGAAATCTCAGCACCGGTTTCCCGGATGACCCCTCGACGACCCGAAACCGGTCGTATCGATGCAGGGATCGTTCGGCTGATCGAACTTGCCGGTGCCCGGCATCAGGTTCTGGGGACTTGGACTGCTGCTGGTGCTTCCGGATGATCCGGTGACGGGTCCGGATGTCCCGCCGAGGGGTCCGACCGCGCCCGGCGTGCTGATGGACGGTGGCGGCGCAATGCCGCCGGCCGCCGAGCTCGGCGCACCGATCCCACTATACTGCGCGAATGCGGCACCGCCGCTCAATGCGAGCGCGGCGACCAAGACGGTCAAAGTCAACATCGCTCTCATGGTGGGCCCTCCGCAGAGAGGACCGGAAGCTCGATCGGCTCCCGACCTCATCATGAGAGCACCGGCGAACACGGGCGGACTTGATCTGGCGCAAAGACCCGCGCCCGCGACCTCACGCCGCGAGGCGACGACCTCGCCAGACGCGCGTCAGGCTCAGCACTTGTGCCCGGGGATCGCGTTGGTCGAGCCGAAGCCGGTCGTGCCGATGCAAGGCGCGTTATTCGGCGCCTCGAACTTGCCCGTCCCGGGCATGCGCTCCTGGATCGAACTGCTGGTTGAACCGCCGACACCGACGGGCTTTTCGGGGAGCGGCCCCGAGAAGTCGGAAAGGCCGCCCGAGGAGTCGAGCGGGCCCACCGCTCCCGGCAGGGCCCCCGGCGACAGCGGCTCGGTATATACCCCGCCGGCCGCGGAGGTAGGCGCGCCGATGTTGGATTGTGCGAAGGCGGTGCCAGCGGCAGCCATCAGGCCGGCGCTCAATAACAAATTCGTGATGCGATGCTTCATTGCGAGCCTCCCATGGCGAAGCTCATCCCAGGCACAAGATGGTGGCTGGTCGCCGTCGCATCAAGCTGCGGCGGATTGCAACCGCGGCTTCATTCCAGCTTCAGCTTCTCGCGATGGCGGATAAAGGGGCTGTAGACCGGTGCCGAGGGACTGATTCGTCCGTCGGGGGCCCATTCCGCCATACGGTTGAAGGGAAGAGCGGGTTCGGTCTCGATTGCCGAGAGCCGTTCGGCATAGTCGCGCTGCACGCGTTCCAGCCGCGCGGCAATCGCTTGCGGATCGGAATAGCGCAGTCCTGCCTCGACCCCGTAAGCGACATGGGGTTTCAGCACCGAGAAGCCCACATAGGCGAGCGAGAAGTTGACCGGCCAGAGCAGGAGACCGATGTCGCCGCTCCTGCCTTCATATCCGTATGTTTCCGGGCTGGTACCCACGGTCAAGGAGAGCATCGCCTTCTTGCCGACGAAGCGGCCCTTCTCGAAGCGATAATCGCTGCGATAGACCTTGCCGTAGACCAGCACGCGGTCGAGCCAACCCTTCAGCATGGCGGGCGGCAGATGCCACCACATCGGATATTGCAGGATCAGGAGATCGCATCGGTCGAGCTGCGCGATCTCCCGCGCCACCTCCGGCGGGATCGACCCGCAATCCGAGGCATGGCGCTGCTCGCGCTGTGCATCGAATCGCTCTGCATCCGCCGGCGTGCGGTAGTGCGCCGCCTTCTCGCAGGGATCGAAGTCCATTGCATAGAGGTCGGAGACCGCGACGTCCCAGCCGCGCTTTGCGAGTGTCGATCGAGCCAGTTCGGCTAGGTTCGCGTTGAAGGATCTCGGCTCGGGATGCACGAGGACGATATGCGCTCTCATATTCAAGGTCTCTCCGCTCTTGCCGTGGCGCAGAAGCATGGCATCATGCCGCGAATCGCGACGGCGGCAAACGCCTGCGCCTGGGGCAAGGGGGAGCATCATGAGCCACACCGAATCCTTCTCGATCAACCGCGCTTGGTGGGACGGTGTGGTGGAGACCCATGTCAATGCCTCGGACTATCTGACCCAGGCCTTCCGGCAGGGCGGCGACACGCTGCATCCGATCGAGAGCGACGAGATCGGCGACCTGCGCGGCAAGAGCCTGGTCCATCTGCAATGCCATTTCGGGCTCGATACCCTGTCGCTGGCGCGGCGCGGCGCCAGGGTGACGGGGCTCGACTTCGCGCCGAGTGCCGTCGCCGCGGCGCGACGGCTCGCCGCCGAGGCGGAGCTCGATGCCCGTTTCGTGGAGAGCAACATCTATAACGCCGTCGCCGCGCTCGGCGATAGCTATGACATCGCCTATGTCACCTGGGGCGCCATCAACTGGCTCCCGGATCTGCATCACTGGGCGCGGATCGTCGCGGAGGTGCTGAAGCCTGGCGGCTTCCTCTATCTGCTGGAAGGCCACCCGATGGCGATGGCGATGGAGCAGAAGCACGCCGAGGACCCGCTCGCTCCCAGCTGGCGCTACTTCGCCCATGCCGAGCCGAGCGTGATCGACGAGCCGGGCAGCTACGCCAACAAGCAGGCAGCGCTCGCCCACACCGTCACGCACGAATGGGCGCATCCGCTGCAGGAAATCTTCGGCGCAATCCTGGAAGCCGGGCTCCGGATCGAGATGTTCCACGAGCACGACCGCATCGCCTGGCAGCACTGGCCCTGCCTGGAATACGACGGCAACCGCATGTATCGCCTGCCGAAGGACCGGATGCCCCTGCCGCTCAGTTTCTCGCTGAGGGCGCGCAAGCCCGGCTAGAGCGCGTCGCCCCAATCGGCGCGACGCGCGGCTTTGAACGCTTCGCCGTCGCGGCGGGTGAACAGGCGCAACGCGGCCGTGCCGTCGCAGCGGCAGAGCTTGAGCTCGACCTTGCCGCTGCCCGGACGCAGCGGCGCGATCACCCGCGCTTCGGGCAGCGCGACCGGATGGCGCGAGACGGCGAGGTAGATGAACTTCTCGTCCTCCCACGGCACCTCGCCGCCCTTAGCGAGGCGATGCGAGCGCGCCCGGGCGACGCGGCGGGAGAAATGGCACCAGTCCGGCGCGATCAGCGGACAGGCTGCGACGTGGGGACAAGGCGCGATGAGATGCGCGCCAGCGTCGATCAGCGCCGCGCGCGCCTCGAGGACGCGGCGCCATCCGGTGGGCGTGCCGGGCTCGACAATGAGCAGCATCTCGCCGGTGAGTTTCCACAGTTGGCTGACGAGGCGCCCCCGATCAGGCGGCTCCAACTCGTCGAGCACATAAGCGACTGTGACGAGGTCGGCCTCTTTGGCTGCGGCGAGATCGCCGGCCCAGACGACGGCCGCACCCGCTTGCTCGGCGAAACGCTCGCCCCATGTGCGGATCGACACGCTCTGCTCGACCAGCATCGCCTCGGCGATCGCCGGCCAGGCGTCGCGCGCGGCCCAGAGCGCCGTGCCGGGGCCGGCGCCGAAATCGAGCAACGAGCGCGGTGCAAAATCGGGACGCAGCGTCTCGATCGCGGCCATGGCGGCGCGGATGGCGGCATAAGTCGCAGGGAGGCGCGCCGCGAGATAGGCAAGCGCCGTGCGGTCGTCGGAGAGATGGGCGCGGCCGTCACGGATCTCGCTGCGATAGCGTCGGGAGAGCGCATCCGATGCGGTCGCAAGCTCTGCAGGAACCACGCCTTCCAGCGCCGCGTCGACGGCCTGGCGCAGGGTCGATGGCAGCTGCATGGGCCCTAGCGCGCGCGACTGGCTTCGATCATGGTCTCGGCGATCTCGACCGCATGCATCGCCGGGCCGCCGTCGCCGAACAACTGGCCGGTGACGAAGATGCCTTCGATCAGCAGGAAGAGCGCGTCGGCCAGCACTTCCGGCTTTGCCGCACCCATGTCCTTCGCCATCTCGGTCAGACGCACGCGGAGGCGATGCTTGTGCTCCTCGGCGACCAGGCGTGCGGGATGGTCGCGCGCCGGATATTCGAGCGCCGCATTGGAGAGGCCGCAGCCGCGATAGTCGGAACGCTGGGCGCGCTCGCCCAACCCCCGCAGGTATTCCACGATCTGTGCCTTGGGATCGCCGGGATGCGCGGCGGCGGCGCGCTCGAACCTAGTCCAGAACTCGCCTTCGTAGTCGCGGAGATAGGCCGCGGCGAGCTCGTCCTTGGAGGAGAAGCTGCGATAGAGGCTGGGCTTGGTGACGCCGGCCTTCGAGACGATCTCATCGACCCCGACTGCGCGGATGCCTTCGCGATAAAACAGCTCCCGCGCGGTCTTACGAATCCGATCGACCGCCAGCTTCGGCTCGCCCGCTTCCCCGGTCTTCGGCCGCAACCCCGCGCCCCCGCGTCGCGATTCCGGCGATTTTGTCGACATCTCAGCCTCTTAGAGTCTCCGATTGACTCGTTACGGACCGGTACGTATATAGGCTAACTTCCTGGTACGTACCGGTCAGTCACATGAAGATAGTGCGACGCGCTCCCTTTGGCCAGAACTATGCGTTCGTCGTGGTCGGGGCAGCCTTCCTCAGCCTGCTGGTCGCGGCCGGCCAGCGCGGCGCCCCGAGCGTGCTGATTCAGCCGCTGGAACAGGCCTTTCACTGGGACCGGGCTACGATCTCGCTGTCGGCCAGCCTGGGGATTCTCTGTTACGGATTGATGGGACCCTTTGCCGCGGCACTGATGCAGCGCTTCGGCATCCGGCGCGTCGTCTCGATTGCCCTGGCGCTGATGTCGGTCTCGATTGGCGCCAGCTATTTCATGACCCAGGCCTGGCAGCTCATCCTGCTCTGGGGCCTGCTCTCGGGGATCGGCTCAGGCTGTGTCGCCATGGTACTGGCGGCGACCATCGTCGCTCGCTGGTTCTCGGTCCGACGCGGCCTGATCATGGGGATCATGACGGCGAGCACGGCAACCGGCACGCTGATCTTCATCCCGGGCCTCGCCTGGATCGCCGAACATGGCGGCTGGCAGCCCGTGGTGCTGGTCGTCGCAGCGGGCGCCGCGATCATGATCCCGGTGGTGCTGTTCCTGCTGCCGGAATGGCCGTCGGATATCGGCCTCCGCCGCTATGGTGCCACACCGGATGAAGCCGATCCCAAGCCCGACCATCGCAACCTGCTGGCACTCTCCTTCGGCACGCTCTATCACGCGATGCGGACCCAGCCGTTCTGGTATCTGTTCGCCACCTTCTTCGTCTGCGGCTTCACCACCAACGGGCTCGTCGGCACCCATCTCATCGCCTTCTGTGGCGATCATGGCATCATCGAGGTGCAGGCGGCGGGATTGATGGTGACCATGGGCATCTTCGATCTCTTCGGCACCACCGCCTCGGGCTGGCTGACCGACCGCTTCGATCCGAGGAAGCTGCTCTTCATGTATTATGGGCTGCGCGGCCTCTCGCTGATCTACCTGCCCTATTCCGACTTCTCGTTCTACGAGCTCGCGATCTTCGCCGTGTTCTACGGCCTCGACTGGATCGCGACCGTGCCGCCGACGCTGAAGCTCATCCAGGAGAATTTCGGCACGACCGATTCCGCGATCATCTTCGGCTGGGTGGCCGCGGGCCACCAGATCGGCGCCGCCTGCGCCGCCAGCTTCGCCGGCTGGATGCACAACCAGCAGGGCAACTACGTCGAGGCCTTCGTGATCGCCGGCTTCACCGGCATCGTCGCGGCGGTGCTCTCGCTGATGATCCGACGCCCGAGGCGCGGCGCGGCGCGCGAGGACCTGCAGGCGGCCGTTCAGACGCGCTGATACAAGAGGCTACGCGATCGTCTTCCTCAGGAACGCGACCGTGCGGTCCCAGGCGAGGCGGGCGTCTTCCTTCTCGTAGTT
This sequence comes from Candidatus Cybelea sp., assembly GCA_035542015.1. Lineage (GTDB taxonomy): Bacteria > Pseudomonadota > Alphaproteobacteria > Dongiales > Dongiaceae > Dongia. The sequence continues at coordinate 42,645 of DATKMF010000053.1, read as the reverse complement.
CTGCCCGGTCGGGTTGGCGAAGGCGTGGTTGGCGTCGGCGTAGCGATAGATCTCCGCGGTCTTGCCGTCGGTCTTCAGCGCCGCCTCGAAGCCGTTGACCATCTGCGGGGTGATCCACTGGTCCAATCCGGCGAAGTGGCCGAGCACCGGGCCCTTCAATGGCTTCAGCTGATCGGCGCTCTGGTTGCAGAGCCCGTAATAGATCACCGTCGCATCGACCGGATGCGCCAGTGATGCGTTCAACGACCATCCGCCGCCGAAGCAGAAGCCAAGCGTCGCCACCTTCCCGCTCACCTCCTTCATTCCGTAGAGGTGATCGATCCAACCGGTGACCGTCTCCGTCGCCTGCTCCGGTTTGAGCGCGCCCATCAGGGACTGCGCCGTCGTCGGATCGCTGGCGACCTTGCCGGCATAGAGATCGACGGCGAGCGCGACGAAGCCGGTGCTCGCGAGCTCGGCCGCGACTGACTTGATCTGGTCGTTGAGCCCCCACCATTCGTGCACGATCATCACCGCGCCGGCCGGCGTGGTCGCCGGGAGCGCGAGGGCACCCGAGATCGAACGGCCGCTCGGCGTCTTGATGGTGACGGTCGTCAGGCTGGCCGCCGCCTGGGCCACCCGCACCGGATCGGCGAGTATTGCGGCCAGGGAAAGTCCGGCGAGGCCGGTCAACACGTCGCGGCGCGCCGGAGCATGCCGAAGGCTGATGCGGCGGGAGGTCGTCTTGAGATCGATCATACCGAGTTCCTCCATAAACGGGGCTGGTCCCTGTCGGCTCACCCAACCGGAACGACATTCTGCCCCAGGAGGGCGATTGGAAGAGTCGGAAAGATCGGCCGCACGCGGTTGTGACCGGTGCATGTTCCCCCACTGGCATCGACTCGGTGGATTCGACTATCTTCTGGCTCCCGAATGATACCAGCCTGGGGGTTGATCGATGCGCCTGCCGCTGTCTTGGGGCGCGGCTCTGGTTGCCGTGATCGCCGGCGTGGGCGTCTGCGTTGCAGCGCCACGGCCGTCCGATGCGGGCAACGCCGAAGCGCGGGCGGCGCTGACGGCGGGAAAGTTCGATCAGGCGATCACGGAGCTGAAGCCGGCCGCCGAGAACGGCGATTCCGAAGCCCAATATCTCCTGGCGGAGACGTATTTGGGCGGCCATGGCGGCAACATGATGGAGGCGATCAAGTGGATGACCGCCTCGGCCAACCAGGGCTATGCCCAGGCGCAGGCGCGGCTCGGCCTCATTTACGCGACCGGGCATGGCGTGCGGACCGACAAAGTCGAGGCCTATCGCTGGTTCTCGCTCGCGGCTGAGCTTGCCGATCCGAAGACCCAGAAGAACCTGAAGACCGTCTCTGAAGCCAACCGCGCCGTCATGGCCAAGCAGCTGACGCCGCAGCAACGCAAGGAAGGCGACGCCGCGGTGTCCGCCTGGAAGGCGACGGGCATCGCGATGGTCCAGCAGCAGACGCCTGCCATCGAGAGCCCGGCGAACGTCGGGAAGATCGGCGAGGTGGTCCCCGGCATCCGCATCCAGCTCGCGGCGGTCAAGAGCGCCGTGGCGGCACAGCAGGAATGGGGCCGGCTGCAGCAGTCGCTCGGCGGCAATCTCCAAGGCCTCACACTCACTGTGGAAACGGTCGATCTCGGCACCAAGGGCATCTACAACCGCGTCCAGGCGGGCCCCTTCGCCGACAAGGCCGCAGCAGCCGCCAAATGCGACGCCCTCAAGGCCTTGAAACAGGATTGTCTGGTGGTCGTTCGGAAGTGATGAGCTCGGCGCAAGACCCCGAACCATAAGACTGTAACACCACAAAAACGTGATGGGATTCGGTGGCGGAGCGCCGCCGTTCACCCTGATTGACCTTGAGCGGCGGCGGTCGGACCTGCATGCTCGCTGCGCTGCCGCAAGCGCCCGTCCTCCGGCGCAGGCGGCGGGTGGGAGATCACTTCATGGTTTCGACGCTGGCGGCCGATCGTCCGGCGCCGGCGCAGCCGAAGGCTGCGTCCGGCAACCGTACGGCGTGGATCGACATGTCGCGCGGCATGGCCGAGGTCTCCGTCGTCACCTTCCACATCCTCCAGGCGATGACCAATGCGGGCTTGACGCCGAAGGGGCTGTTCGACTTCTGGACCCCCGTCGGCGACATGATCCGCATGCCGTTGATGATGTTCGTCGCCGGCCTCTTCGTGGAGCATTCGCTGCGCAAAGGGCCGGTCGCCTATTTCAAGGGCAAGACCGAGCGCATCATCTGGCCCTATCTCGTCTGGGCCCATGTCTATTCCATCTATTGGTATGTGAAGCCTTCCTCCTTCGATCACCGTACCTTGAACGAGGTGCTGCTGACCACGGTGGCCCCGGGCTCGCATCTCTGGTTCCTGGAATCGCTCTTCGTCTACTACATCGTCGTCTACTTCCTGCTGAAGCGCGGCATCTGGCTGACACTGGGCGTGGCCTTGGCCGTCGCGCTGACGACGCCGTTGCTGGGGATGGAGGAGTTGAAGCGCATCCCCTATCTCTTCCTGTTCTTCGCGATGGGGATCGGCTTCAACCGGATCCTGAAGGCGCGCGGCTTCCCCTTCGGGCCCTGGATCGGCGCGGCGCTGGTCGCGCTCGCCATCGCGCTGCCGGTGCTGATCACCGACGCCTTCGGCTATTCGAAATACTATCCGATCGCCATCCCCGCCTCGATCATCGGCGTCGGCGCCTGCCTCGCAATCTCACGGGCGCTGGTGCATATCCCGGTGGTCAACCGGCTGATGGTGCTGTTCGGCACCTTCTCGCTGGAGATCTATTGCGCCCATGTGGTGTTCTCCTCGCTGACCCGGCAGATTCTGGTCGGCGTGTTCCACTGGCATGCCTTCTGGCCGATCTTCCTGGTCTGCACCACGGCGGGCCTGTTCATGCCGATCGCCCTGGCGCTCGCCTTGAGGCGCTTCGGCCTCGACCTGGTGTTCGAATGGCCGAAGCACCTGTTCCAGCGCGAACCCGCCGTCGAGGCGCAGAACTTCTAGCCGTTTTCCGCTAGTACCGTTCCAGCCAGATAGAGCGAGCCGCAGATCAGCACGCGGCAGGGCGGGCCGTCCTCATGGGAGTCAACGACCGAGCGTAACGCCGCTTCGACCGAGGGGAAGGCGCTGGAGATGAGGCCGACTGAAGTCCCGGCGCGCACGCAATCCTCGGCCGAGAGGCTGGCATGGTCGCCCGGAATGGCCACGGCATTGAGGTCTTCGAGCAGCGGCGAGAGCGGCTTCAGGAATGCGGCCGGATCCTTGGTCGAGAGCATGCCGAATATTGCGTGCGCTCGGAGATCGGTGCCGCGGGCGCGGTCCTGCGCCTTCCAATCGCGGATCATGCCGGCGATCACCTGGCCCGCATCCTCGTTGTGCCCGCCGTCGAGCCAGAGTTCCCAACCACTGGGCAGCATTTCGACCAGCGGCCCGCGTCGAAGCTGTTGCATGCGGGCCGGCCATTCGACCTGGCGCAGACCCTGCGCGATAGCACCCTCGCCGATTTTGAAACCCTCCAGCCATATGGTCGCTGCGATCGCCGTGCCGGCATTGGCGAATTGGTGTGATCCGAGAAGCCCAGGTGCCGGATAGCGGCGCGGCCCGCGGACGTCCTGGAAGCGCAGCGAGTCCTTCAAGTCTCCATCGACGAACCATTCACGGCCGTAGCGATAGAGCGGCGCACCGAGCTCGACCGCCTTTGCTTCGAACACGGCGAGTGCCGCCTTGGGCTGGCGGCCGACGATCGCGGGACGACCTCGCTTGATGATACCGGCCTTGGCGGCGGCGATCTTCTCGATCGTGTCGCCGAGGAATTGCATGTGGTCCATCGAGATCGGCATCAGCACCGAGGCCAAGGGCGCGTCGATGACGTTGGTCGCGTCGAACTCGCCGCCGAGCCCGGTCTCCAGCAGCAGGATGTCGGCCGGGCTGCGTATAAAGGCGAGGAAGGCGGCGACCGTCGTGATCTCGAAGAAAGTGATGCGCTCGCCGCCGTTGGCCTGCTCGCATTCCTCGAGCAGCGCGATTAGCTCCGGCTCTTCGATCAGCGTCCCGGCCAGGCGGATCCGCTCGTTGAAGCGCACCAGATGCGGCGAGGTGTAGACATGGACCCGATAACCGGCGGCCTCCAAGATCGCGCGCAGATAGGCGATCACCGAACCCTTGCCGTTGGTTCCGGCGACATGGATCACCGGCGGCAGCTGCTTCTCCGGATGACCGACCCGCGCCAGCAGCCGGAGCACGCGCGAGAGCTCGAGATCGATGATCTTCGGATGCAGCTTGTTCAGCCGCTCCAGCACGATGTCGCTGGAACCGGTCGACGCAGAGCCTTTGGGCATGATGCTGTTCATGGCACGCGCCGGGACCTTCAGGCCGCGACTTCGCGCTTGGTCAGCAATCCGATCAGGCGCGCCAGCTGAGCCCGCAGCTCCTTGCGCGGCACCACAAGATCGACGATGCCGTGGTCGAGCAGGTATTCCGCGCGCTGGAAGCCTTCGGGCAGCTTCTCGCGGATCGTCTCCTCGATGACCCGCTGGCCGGCGAAGCCGATCACGGCACCCGGCTCCGCCACGTGGATGTCGCCCAGCATGGCGAAGGAGGCGGAGACGCCGCCGGTCGTCGGATCGGTCAGCAGCACGATGAAGGGCAGGCCCGCTTCCTTGACGCGATCGACCGCGATCACGCTGCGCGGCATCTGCATCAGCGAGAGGATGCCCTCCTGCATGCGGGCGCCGCCGGAGGCAGGGATCGCGATCAGCGCCGCCTGCTTCTCGACCGCGAGATCGGCCGCCTTGATCAGCCCCTCTCCCACCGCCATGCCCATGGAGCCCGCCATGAACTCGAAATCGAAGGCGGCGACCACGGTCTCGATGCCGTGGATCGCGCCGGAGGCGACGATGATCGCGTCCTGCTCGCCGGACTTCGATTGCGCCTCCTTGATGCGGTCGGTGTAGCGCTTGCGATCGCGGAACTTCAGGGGATCGCTCTCGACCTTGGGCAGATCTGCCCGCTCGTACTTGCCCTCGTCGAACAGCAGCTCCAGCCGCCGCTTCACGTCGATGCGCAAGTGATGGCCGCAATGGGTGCAGACCCGCTGATTGGCCTCGAGCTCGCGGTGGAAGATCATCTGACCGCAGGACGGGCACTTGTCCCAGAGATTCTCCGGCGTGTCGGTCTTCTTGACCAGCGCGCGGATCTTCGGCCGAACGAAGTTGGTGAGCCAGCTCATGCCGCACCGCTCCTCTGCTTCTTCACCGCCGTCCCGCCCTCGCGTGCGTCGCGGACGCCGCCGGCGAGATCGCGCACCAGCTCCAGCACATTCTCCTTCAGTCGGGGCGTCGCATGCCCCGCGGCATCGAGCGAATCCGCGATCCGCGACACGACCGACGAGCCGACCACGGCCGCATCGGCGACCGCGGCGACCGCGCGCGCCTGCGCGGCGTTACGGATGCCAAAACCAACCGCGACCGGCAGATCGGTGTGATGCTTCAGCCGTGCAACCGCCCTGGCGATCTCCGCGTCGCTCGCCGACTTCGTGCCGGTGATGCCCATGATCGCCACGTAATAGACGAAGCCTGACGTGTTCTTGAGCACCGTCGGGAGACGCTGGTCGTCGGTCGTAGGCGTCGCCAGCCGGACGAAGTTGAGTCCCGCCTTCAGCGCAGGCAGGCACACTTCCGCATCCTCCTCGGGCGGCAAATCGACGATGATCAAGCCGTCGACGCCAGCCGCCAACGCGTCCTTCAGGAAAGCGTCCACGCCGTAAGCGTAGATCGGGTTGTAGTAGCCCATGAGGACGATCGGCGTCGCGTCGTCCTTGGCGCGGAACTCGCGCACCAGAGCCAGCGTCCTCTTCATGGTCTGGCCGGCTTTGAGCGCGCGCAGCGACGAGGCCTGGACCGCCGGGCCGTCGGCCATGGGATCGGTGAAGGGCATGCCGAGCTCGATCAGATCGGCACCGGCAGCCGGCAGCGCCTTCACCAGATCGAGCGCGGTCTGATAGTCGGGATCGCCGGCCGTCACGAAGATGACGAGCCCGGCGCGGCCTTCCGCCTTCAAGTCGGCGAAGCGGCGTTCGATACGCGTGGTCATAGCTTGGTCCCGAGCCTTTCCGCGACGGCGAAGATGTCCTTGTCGCCGCGGCCGCTCAGATTGACGATCACGCTCTTGCCCTTCCCTAGCTTCGGCGCCAGCTTCTTCACATAGGCGAGCGCGTGCGCAGGTTCCAGGGCTGGAATGATGCCTTCTGTGCGCGAGAGCAGCTGGAAGGCTTCCAGCGCCTCCTCGTCGGTCGCCGAAACGTATTGCGCGCGCTTGATGTCATGCAGCCAGGAATGCTCCGGCCCGATGCCGGGATAGTCGAGTCCGGCCGAGATCGAATGCGCGTCGGCGATCTGGCCGTCCGCGTCCTGCAGCAGATAAGTGCGGTTGCCGTGGAGCACGCCTGGCCGCCCGCCGGTCAAGGAGGCCGCATGGCGGCCGGTCTCGATCCCGTCGCCGGCGGCTTCAACGCCGTAGAGTGCCACCGATGTGTCGTCGAGGAACGGATGGAAGAGCCCCATGGCATTGGAGCCGCCGCCGATGCAGGCGACCAGCGCGTCGGGCAGGCGACCCTCCGCCTCCTGATGCTGCGCCTTTGCCTCGTCGCCGATCACCGACTGGAAGTCGCGCACCATGGCGGGATAGGGATGCGGGCCGGCGACCGTACCGATGATGTAGAACGTGTTCTCCACATTGGCGACCCAGTCGCGCAGGGCCTCGTTCATCGCGTCCTTGAGCGTCCGCGTACCGGACTTCACCGGAACGACCTCGGCACCGAGCAGGCGCATGCGAAAGACGTTCGGCTGCTGCCGCGCGATATCGACCTCGCCCATGTAGACGGTGCAGGGGAGATTGAAGAGCGCCGCCACCGTCGCCGTCGCGACGCCATGCTGGCCGGCGCCGGTCTCGGCGATGATCCGGGTCTTGCCCATGCGCTTGGCGAGCAGGATCTGGCCGACGCAGTTGTTGATCTTGTGCGAACCCGTGTGATTGAGCTCCTCGCGCTTCAGATAAATCTTGGCGCCGCCCAGCGTCTCGGTCAGCCGCTGCGCCAGATAGAGCGGGCTCGGCCGGCCGATATAATGCTTGCGGTAGTACTCCATCTCCCGCTGGAAGGCGGGATCGTCCTTGGCCTCGCCATAGGCCTGCTCGACCGCGAGGATCAGCGGCATCAGCGTCTCAGCGACGAAACGGCCGCCGAAGATGCCGAAGCGGCCATGCTCGTCGGGACCGGCGCGATAGGTGTTGGGCTTGTTCACGGGCTCTCTTAAGCCAAAGGGTCCGGGTTCCGGAAAGGCGCGGAATCAACCATAGACCGAAGCAAAGGTCAAAGGCCAACCCGGCTCAGAGCGACCGGGCGATCTCCAGGAAATGTTTGATCTTGCTGGGATTTTTTTCGCCCGGCCCGTCCTCGACGCCGGACGAGACATCGACCGCCCGGGCGCCGCTCTGCCTGACCGCCTCGGCCAGGTTCCCCGCGTTGAGGCCGCCTGAGAGCATCCAGGGCAGGCGCGACCGGAAGCCCTGGAGCAGGGTCCAGTCGAAGCTGACCGCATTGCCGCCGGGCATCGCGTTCTTCATCTCGGCCGGCGGCTGGGCGTCGAACAGCAGACGGTCGGCGACCGCCTCGTAATCGCCGGCACGGGCGATATCGGCGGCGGAACGGACCTTGATCACCTTCATGACGGGGATGCCGAACTTCGCCTTGATGGCGGCAACCCGTTCCGGCGTCTCCGAACCGTGGAGCTGCAGGAGGTCGAGCGGTACGACGGCGAGGATCGCGGTGATGCGGGCATCGTCGTCATCGACGAAGAGGCCGGTCTTCAGCACACGGCTCGGTATCAGGCGACCGAGAGCTGCCGCCTGTTCCGGCTCGACGTAACGCGGGGTTTTGCTGAAGAAGTTGAAGCCGACGAAGTCGGCGCCGTTGTCGACCGCGGCCGCAACGGTGTCGGCGGTCTTCAAGCCACAAATCTTTACGGAGACGGGCATGCTCACACCGTCTCGCGCAGAAACTGCGGGAAGGCGGCGACCAGTAGGGCGAGCTGCAGCGCCAGACCGATGATCTCGATGCACAGGAGCAGCAGCAGCAGAGTCATCGGCGCCGCAGTGCCAAGTCCGGTCAAGGCAAAAAGCCGGTCGACCATCTGCTGCACCAGCATGACCGGAACCTTGATCGCGAGGAGCGCCACCACGAGCCTGAAGCCCTGGCCCGCGGTCCGTCGCCAAGCGGTCGCGAGCGGCATGGGCGCGTTGATCGCGATGCCGATCCAGCTCGGCGAGAGCCGGGCGATCAGGGTCGTCCCGAGCAGGAAGCCCATCATGGCGGCGGCGAGCACGCCGGCGATGCCGATCGCATTCAGGATCAACGCGACCACGACCAAGACGATCGCGGTGACGAAGAGGATGGCGAGGATCAGGAAGAAGAAGCGGAAATGCCGCGATGACAGCGTGAGCCCGAGGCCTGGAACGGAATCGGCGCCTAGGGTGAGCTGCCTCACCCAGTTCACCGCGAACAGGCAGCCTGCCGCCGCGTAGCAGAGGAGGAGCAGCAGCATGCGGAAGGTCAAGTCCGCGTCCTGCTGGCCGCCATTGGCCTCGGCGAAGCTCAAGGCAGAAAGCATGGCGTTCTGCAGCGGCAGCATCGCCGCCAGCATGGCGATCAGCGGCACCGTGCCGAGCCGGATCAGGTGATCGCGTGCCGCCCAGCAACGGAGACATGCCGTGCGCAGCAACGGTCCCACCATGATCTCGCGCTTCGGCTCGATCAGCATGTCACGCCGCCGCGATCTCCGCGGCGATCCGCCCCGCCGCTTGCGCGGGGTCGCGGTCGGCCGTGATCGGCCGGCCGATCACCAGATAATCGGCGCCGGCGCGGACGGCCTCCGCCGGCGTCATCATGCGCTTCTGATCGCCGGCGCTGGCCCATTCCGGCCGGATGCCCGGCGTCACCAGGAGGAAATCCGAGCCCAGTCGCGCGCGCAAAGGCGCGATCTCGTGCGGAGAGCACACCACACCGTCGAGCCCGCATTCGCGCGCGAGGTCCGCAAGGCGCAGCACCTGCTCGCGCGCCGGCGTCGATTGACCGACGCGCGCAAGATCCTGATCGTCGAGGCTGGTCAACACGGTGACGCCGATCAGCAATGTCCGGCGCAGCTTCAATCGATCGGCGCTCTCGGCGGCGGCATCGCGCGCGGCCCGCATCATCGCTGGCCCGCCCGAGGCATGCACATTGAGGATCAGGGGTTCGAGCGGCGCCACCGCGCGCACCGCGCCCGCAACCGTGTTCGGGATGTCGTGGAACTTGAGATCGAGAAAGATCGGCGCAGGGCCGGCGCCACCGAACGCGTCGGCGACGCGCCGATAACCGGGCGCGCCATGGGCCATGTAGAATTCGAGCCCGAGCTTCACGCCCGCGACCGCGCTGCCGAGCCGCTGCACGTGCATGACGGCGGCATCCAGGTCGGCGGTGTCGATCGCCGCCAAGACGCGGCTCGCGGCAGCCTTCTCGCGCATGGTCGCGCCCCTCTCCGTTCAGTCGCGCTGCTTCTAGCCCAGTTTCGCCGCAGCGTCATCCCGCTGAAACGCAAACCCGGATATGCATGGCGGGTGGCATTCCAGGGCTAAGCTGCTAGTTTTCTTGAATGAGCAGCCCGACTCGCCCAACCGGACCGGGATCACTTCCCTGCTGGATCGGAACGGTCCTCGTGCTGGCGCTCGCCGCCTGTGCCGAGGCGCACCCGTCCAGGCTCCAGGCGCCGAACCCGCTTCAGGCGGATTGGACGGCGGCGGTGGGCGAGCTCGATGTCGGCGATTCCGACCAGCATTGTTCGGCGGTGCTGGTTGCACCCGACACGATCGTGACCGCGGCCCACTGCCTGTTCCTTGGCACCACCCAGGCGCCGGCGTCGCCCTACGAGATCACCTTCACCCCGAATAAGGGCGCGCTGCCCGCTTTGCCGCCGTCGCGCGGCGTCGCGTTCAAGGGCGTCGGCGGCATCATCCGCGGCGGCAAGATCCGCGACCAGGACGTGGCGCACGATTGGGCCATCATCGCGGTCAGTCCGCCGGTCGTCGGCGTGCAGCCGCTGCCGGTCGCCGAGCTTCCCGTCTCCGGAATGCTGCAGCTCGTCGCTTCGGGCGATCGGCTGGTGACGGCGGGCTATGGCAACGGCGCCTATGAGGAGTTGCGCCTGCAGCCGCCTTGCCGAATCGTCCCGCAATCCGAGCTCGGCCTGAGTCCCGAAAATGGTCTGGTCATCACGGACTGCGAATATCGCGTCGGAGACGCCGGGGGCCCGATCCTCCTGATCGACGGTGCCGGGCAGCCTGCCTTGGTTGGAATTTTTTCAGGTATCGGCCGCAACCCAAAGACCGCCGGATCGTTGGGGCTAGGGGTCAATGCACGCAATTTCTCCGACTATCTGCGGCCATCGGGCCGTGTCATCGGGAGCGAGGCTCTGCATGGATGAATTTGGGCAGCGCGCGATCGTTCGCCTGAGAGCCGGACTCTGCGCTGTCGTCGTCCTCGTCCTCGTATCGGTTCTGACCGGCTGCGAGACCGAGGTTCCCCCGGAAGCACCGCCGATCGAGCAACCGCCGCCCGCCGCCCTGCCCTGGCAGGCGGCGATCGGCGAACTCGACACCGGCGCGCCCGGCATCCACTGCTCTGCGATCCTGGTCCGGGCAGACATGGTGGTGACCGCCTCGCACTGCCTCGACATCTCCACACAGGGCCCGGCGGCGCCCGGCCAGCTGGTCTTCCGGCCGGATATGGGCGCCACAACAGGCGCCCTGCCCGCGTCACGCGGCGTTTCCGTGCGGATGGGCGCGCAGATCCGCAGCGGCAATCTCCGCAACCAGGATGTGCCGGTGGATTGGGCGCTGGTACAGATCAGCCCGCCGTTGCGCAGCGTCCGGCCGATTCCCGTCGCCAGCCTGACGATCGCCCAGATGCTCCGGCGCATCGGCTCTGGTGACCGCTTGATCACCGCCGGGTATGGCAACGGCGCTTCCGATACGCTGAAGGAACGCGATGGTTGCCGGCTGTTTTCGCAGCAGGAGCTCGGCCTCTACCCCGACGACAGCTGGCTACAGCTCGACTGCTTCATCCGCACGGGAGACAGTGGGGGCGCCATCGTGCTCCTGGACGGCGGCAGGCCGCTTCTCGTCGGCATCGTCGTGGGCTGGGGGCGCAATCCGAAGGTGATCGACCGGACCGTGGCATTCGGCGCGAACGCCGCCAATTTCGCCCCCTATGTCGGGCAGCCCATCGCGGCGGTGCTGTTGCCGCCGGCAGACCAGCTCGCAGAGGCGCCCAGCTTCCACAGCCCGCGGAATTGACATCCCTTCCTAAGCTGTATACAGCTTGCCTCCGCTCAGGGGGCAAGCATGGGCCGGAATCCGCGCTACGACATCCTCTTCGAACCGGTCCGGATCGGCCCCAAGACGGCCAAGAACCGGTTCTACCAGGTGCCGCATTGCACCGGCATGGGCTTCGACCTGCCGCACAGCGTGGCGCGGCTCCGGGAGATCAAAGCCGAGGGCGGCTGGGCGGTCGTCAACACCGAATACTGCTCGCTGCACTGGTCGAGCGAGGATGCGCCCTACCGGCTCTGCGCGCTGTGGGATGAGAGCGACGTCAGGATCCAGGCGCTGACGGTCGAGAAGATCCACGCCCACGGGGCGCTCGCCGGCGTCGAGCTCTGGCATGGCGGCAACCATGCGCCGAATCGCGCCAGCCGCGAGACCCCGCTCTCCCCCTCCGGTTCGAGCCAGCATGTCGTGTTTCCGCAGCAGACGCGGGCGATGGACCGGGAAGACATCCGCAATCTGCGGCGCTGGCAGGTCGAGGCCGCCAAGCGCGCCATGCGCGCCGGTTTCGACATCGTCTATTGCTATGCCGGTCACGGCTATCTCCCCTTCCAGTTCATTGCCAAACGCTGGAACCAGCGGACCGACGAATATGGCGGGCCGATCGAAAACCGCGCACGCCTCCTGAAGGAAATGATCGAGGAGACCAAGAACGCGGTCGGCCATCAATGCGCGGTCGCCGTGCGGCTCGCGGTCGATGAGCTGATGGGGCCGGAAGGCGTCACCGCAGAGAATGAAGGCCGCGATGTCATCGGACATCTCGCCGAGCTGCCCGATCTCTGGGACGTCAACGTCTCCTACGTCGAAAATGATTCCATGTCGGCCCGGTTCGGCGACGAAGGACATCAGGAGAACCATATCGCGTTCGTGAAACAGCTCACTTCGAAACCGGTGGTGGGCGTCGGGCGCTTCACCTCGCCGGACACGATGGCGAGCATGGTGAAACGCGGGGTGCTCGACTTCATCGGCGCGGCGCGGCCTTCGATCGCCGACCCCTGGCTGCCGAATAAGATCGCCGAGGGACGCGAGGCGGAAATCCGCGAATGCATCGGCTGCAACATCTGCCGGGCACAGAACAACCAGGGTGTGCCGATCAGATGCACTCAGAATCCCACCATGGGCGAGGAATACCGCCGCGGCTGGCACCCCGAGGTCATGAACCCCAAATCCCGCTTCGCCGAGGACAAAGTGCTGGTGATCGGAGGCGGGCCGGCCGGTCTCGAATGCGCCGTGAGCCTCGGCAAGCGCGGCTACCAAGTCGCGCTCGCCGAGCGCGAGCGCCATCTCGGCGGCCGCCTCAACCGCGAGCCGAAGCTCCCCGGCCTCGCCTCCTGGGCGCGGGTCAAGGACTATCGCCTGGGGCAGCTGGAGCGGCTGTTGAATGTCGAGGTGTTCCTGGAGAGCGATCTCGACAAGGCGCAGGTCCTCGAGCTCGGCTACCGGCATGTGATCTGCGCGACCGGCGCCACCTGGCGGCGCGACGGTGTCGGCCACAACGTGCATTTTCCGATTCCCGGCTGCGACGGGATCAGCGTGATGACGCCGGACGACGTGATGGCGGGCGCCGCCGTCACCGGGCCGGTGCTGATCTATGACGACGACCAGTACACTATGGGCGGCGTCATTGCCGAGAAGCTGCGGCACCAGGGGCTCGACGTGACGCTGGCGACGCCCGGTCTCGAAGTTTCCGCCTGGACCGTCTTCACCGACGAGCAGTTCAAGGTGCAGTCGAAGCTGATGGGGGTCGGCGTGAAGTTGGTGCTGACGCACAAGCTCAAGGCCTGGCATCGCGATCATGCGGAGCTCGCCTGCATCTATACCGGCGCATCAAAGCGGGTCATGGCGACGACGCTGATCCTGGTGACGTCGCGCCTCCCAAATGACGCGCTCTATCGCGCGCTCAAGACCGACGCGGCTGGACGCACGACGGCTGGGATCATCACCCTGCGCGCGATCGGCGATTGCGACGTTCCGGGCGCCATCGTGCACGCGACCTATGCCGGCCACAAAGCCGCGCGGGAGTTCGGCGAGGCGATCGATCCCGACCGCTTCCCCTATCGCCGCGAGCTGGTCTTCGTGAAATGAGGGAAGCGCGCGAGTCCGGCCGGCGGCGCGAGCGGCGGGCGCCGACGAAAGGCGTCCGGCAACTCCCTTTCGCGCGGGTCGAGAACCGCTATCCCCCGATCGCCCTGCTCTCGGCCGATGAGATCGAGGCGATCCATCAGGCTTCCCTCACCCTGCTGAGCGATGTCGGCATGGAGGTATTGCACGACGAGAGCCGCCGCGTCTTGAAGACCGCCGGCGCCGAGGTCGATGAATCCACCCAGCGCGTGCGCTTCGATCCGGCGCTGATCGAGCAGGAGATCGCGAAGGCACCGGCCGAGTTCACCCTGGAGGCGCGCAATCCGGCTTGCAACGTGAAGGTCGGAGGGCCGCATGTGATCTTCGCCGCAACCGGCGGCCCCGCCTTCGCCAGCGACTGCGACCGCGGCCGGCGCGCCGGCAACTACCAGGACATGTGCGACTACATCAAGGTGATCCACGGGCTTAATGTGATCCATCAGGAAGGCGGCTGCCCGATCGAGCCGACCGACTTGCCGGCGGAGACAAGGCATCTCGACTTCTACCGCGCCGTCATCGGCTTGACCGACAAGACCTGGCAATGCTGGGCCCTCGGGCGCTATCGCGTGGAAGACGCGATCGAGATGGCGGCGATTGCAATGGGCAAGACGCGCGATGCATTGGAGGCGAGCCCCGTCACGCTCACCATCGTCAATTCGAACTCGCCGCTGCGGCTCGACATCCCGATGGGCGAAGGCCTCTGCGCCATGGCCAAGGCAGGCCAGCCGGTCGCCATGACGCCGTTCACCCTCGCCGGCGCCATGAGCCCGGTCACCATCGCCGGCGCGCTCGCCCAGCAGAACGCCGAGGCGCTGTCGTTGATCGCCTTGTCGCAGCTGGTCAATCCCGGCGTGCCGGTGATGTATGGCGGGTTCACCTCGAACGTGGACATGCGCACCGGTGCCCCAGCCTTCGGCACGCCGGAATATGCCAAGGCGGCGCTGGCCAGCGGTCAGCTGGCGCGGCGGTACAACATCCCGTTTCGCTCCTCCAACGTCACCGCCTCGAACTGCGTCGACGTGCAGGCAGCCTATGAGAGCGGCATGTCGCTCTGGGGCACCATCATGGGCGGGGTCAATCTCATCGAACATGCGGCGGGCTGGCTCGAGGGCGGGCTGACGGCATCGTTCGAGAAGCTGATCCTCGACGCCGAGATGCTGCAGCTCATGCGCGCGTTCCTGGACCCGATCCGGATCGACGAGGAGAGCCTCGGGCTCGAGGCCATCCGCGAGGTCGGTCCCGGCGGCCATTTCTTCGGCGCCGGCCACACCCTCGCCCGCTTCGAGCGCGCCTTCTACGAACCGATGCTGAGCGACTGGCGCAATTTCGAGAACTGGCAGGACGCAGGTTCGAAGACCGGCACCGAACGCGCCAACGCGATCTGGAAGGAGCTGCTCCGCACCTACGAGCCGCCACCGCTCGACCCCGCCATCGCCGAGGCGCTCGACGCCTATGTGGCGCGGCGCAAGGAGGAAATCGCCAGGGGCATCCACTGGCAAACGGCCTGATTCGATCTGCGAGTGTGAGCAGCCGCACTTCTCCGCCCTGTCGATTTTAGCTAGGATTTTCGATCTTGCGGGGGAGATCGTTTGATGCGTCGGTTGTTGCTGATTCTGCTTGCCGTTGTCGCAATGGCGGGACCTGCCGCTGCGGAACCGCGCGTGGCGCTGGTCATCGGCAACTCGAATTACAGCGGCGACCTGCCGAAGCTCCCCAACCCCGCGAACGACGCGGCGTTGATGGCGGCGACCTTGAAGAAGCTCGGCTTCGACGTCGTGCAGGTGGGCAACGCCGACCTCAACCAGATGAAGAAGGCGCTCGCCGACTTCGGCACCCGGCTCGCGGCCGAGGGCCCCCAGGCGGTCGGCCTCTTCTACTACGCCGGTCATGGGCTGCAGATCGCCGGCGAGAACTATCTCATTCCGGTCGATGCCAAGATCAAGGCGGCGAACGAAGTGGATATGGAAGCCGTCTCCGCGACGCTGGTCCTGAAGCAGCTGAACTTCGCCGGCAACGCGCTCAACATCATCATCCTCGATGCCTGCCGCAACAACCCGCTGTCGCGCGGCATGCGGTCCGCCGACCAGGGCCTGGCGCGCATGGATGCGCCGATGGGCACCTTCATCGCCTATTCGACGGCGCCGGGCTCGACCGCGGCCGACGGCACCGGCAAGAACAGCCCTTACACGCTGGCGCTATCGAAGGCGATGCAGAAGCCCGGCATCGCCATCGAGGAGGCGTTCCGCGACGCGCGCGTCGATGTGCTGGCGGCGACCGGCAACCAGCAGATCCCCTGGGAGTCTTCCTCGCTGACGGGTGCCTTCGAGTTCGCTCCTGGAGCGAAGACGGCCGAGACTCAGACCGCTGCCGCCGCGCCGGCGCCGGCACCAGTCCCTACACCCGCACCGCAGCCGCAACCGGCGGCACAGGCGCCGGCCGCCAAGACGAAGGCCTGCCAGAACTGTCCCGCGATGGTCTCGATACCCGCCGGATCCTTCATGATGGGCTCGCCTTCGAGCGAGGACGGCCGGCAGGACAACGAGGGGCCGCAGACCAGGATCTCGATCCGCGCCTTCTCGATCGGCAAATATCCGGTGACGCGCGGGCAGTTCGCCGAGTTCATCCAGGCGACGGGATACAAGCCCGCGCAGCGTTGTCATGCAGAAGCGAGCCCCGGCAATTTCGAGGACACCAACAAGGCGAATTGGACCAATCCGGGCTTCGACCAGACCGACCAGGACCCGGTCGTCTGTGTCAGCTGGAACGACGCCAACGCCTATGTGCATTGGCTGGCGCAGGGGACCGGGAAGGCCTACCGCTTGCCGAGCGAGTCCGAATGGGAATATGCGGCGCGCGGGGGTGCCACCACCAGCCGGTACTGGGGCAATGATGAGGACGAGGCCTGCGCCTATGCCAATGTCTCGGACAAGTCCGCGAAGCGGAAGTATCCGGGCTGGAAGGTGAGCGGCTGCGACGACGGCTACACCTACACGTCGCCGGTCGGGAAGTTCAAACCGAACAAGTTCGGCCTCTACGACATGCTCGGCAACGTGAAGGAGCTGGTCGCGGGGTGCATCACGGATTCGATCTCGCAGATTCCGACCGATGGCTCCGTCGGCAACGAGGACTGTGACAACCATCCGGTGCGCGGCAGCTCATGGGAGGCCTACCCGACCGTGATGCGCCTCGCCGACCGGCAATGGACCAAGAGCAGCGACGAAGCCGGCTTCCACTTCGGCTTCCGCGTGGCGCTGGGGCAATAGCACCTAACTCAACAGATGCAAAAAGCCCCGCGCCTTACAGCGCGGGGCTTTCCGCAATCGTCCCCGAAGCGGGTTCAGATCACCGAGTTGATCCAGTCGGAGAGCTGCTGCTTCGGCAGGGCGCCGATCTTGGTCGCGGCGACCTGGCCGTCCTTGAACACCATCAGGGTCGGGATGCCGCGGATACCGTATTTCTTCGGCGTCGCCGGGTTGTGATCGATGTTGATCTTGGCGATCTTCAGCTTGCCTTCGAGCTTCTGGCCGATCTCTTCCAGGGCCGGGGCGATCATCTTGCAGGGGCCGCACCACTCCGCCCAGAAATCGACCAGCACCGGGCCGGACGCCTTCAGGACGTCGCTGTCGAAAGAGGTGTCGCTCACATGGGTCGTGCTCATCGGGGCTCCTTCCCTGACCGATATGGACTTGGCCGGACTGTCGGGGCCGGCCACGCGCCTGCCCAAACCGTTAAC
Source organism: Candidatus Cybelea sp. (assembly GCA_035542015.1). Classification (GTDB taxonomy): domain Bacteria; phylum Pseudomonadota; class Alphaproteobacteria; order Dongiales; family Dongiaceae; genus Dongia. The sequence goes on along the minus strand of DATKMF010000053.1, from coordinate 25,367 downwards.
GAATCTATGGACGCCCCCTGCCCGGGTCAAGCCGAGCGGTCGTCGCGCCGCGCCCCTGGGGCATGCGCCTCAAGCAGGGCTTCCGGAATGTCCATAAGCGCCGGCACGGCACTCCAGAGGATTTTGCAAGCGATTGATTTATCGGGATAAATCGCGGCGACCGCGGCCCGATAAGCGGCCAGCTGCCGCAAATAGGCCGGCGCGACCTGCGCGACCTGCAGGGGCGGCGGCCGGTTGCTCTTGTAGTCTAGGATGACGCAATCCCTCTCGCGCACCAGCAGCCGGTCGATCTGACCGGTCAGTGCCTGGAGCCTGCCGTCGGGTCCGACGAGGGTCGCTGCAACCGGAACCTCGGCCAGCGATTCGGGACCGAACAGAGGGGCGAGGGCCGGCTCCTCCAGGATGCGGATGACCTCGTCGCGGATCGCCGCCGCCTCGTCGCGCTCGAGACCATGGACGCGCCGGCCGAGGAAACGGTCGGCCGCCGCTGAGCGTCGGTCGGGCGGCAGCTCGGGCAGGAGCTCCAGCAGCCGGTGCACCAGCAGACCGCGCTTGAAGCGATAGGCCTGGTCCTCGGCGACGGGACTTAAGGTGGCGGGTTCGGGCTCGCTCGGGCGCGAGGGCACCAGCGGTTGCGGCGGCTCGGGCTCGGGTGCCACATGGGATTTGGCCCAAGCCGGCAGAGGGGTCTCCGTGTCCACCGCGAGGCTCGCCCTGCCGCGCTCCGGTTCGGGGACGGCCTTCTGGGCCTCGCGGTAGTGGAAGTGATCGCCCTCCCAGCCCTCGCCGCTGGCAATGCCGGGCGGAGGGGGCCAGGATTCGAGCGGCGCATTGATCGCACCGCCGAGCCGGCCGAAGGCCTCGGCCACCTGCTCATGCCAGCCGGGCTCCGCCGCTTTCCTGACGCCGAGCCGGCCGCAGACATAGAGCCGATCCTCGGCGCGCGTGAGGGCTACATAGAGCAACCGATTCGATTCCTCCCGGCGGCGGCGCTTCGCCGCGTCACGCGCGCTCGCGGTGAGCGGCACGTCGGCCGATTGCCGTGGCGACCAGAAGGGCAGCTCGGTTTCCGCCGCCTCGACCCAGAACAGGCCGGTCACGCGGTTGTCGAAGAACGGCTTGTCGGCGAGGAAGACGATCGGCGCTTCCAGGCCCTTGGCGCCATGCACCGTCATGATGCGCACCTCGTCGGCCGAGGCGTCGCTGAGCTCGCGCTTCACGATCGAGTTGGTGGAGCGGATCCAGTGCAGGAAGCCCTGCAGCGAAGGCGTGCTGCCTTGGGCATAGACGAGGGCGAGATTGAGGAACTCGTCGATCGCCTCGTCGGCCTCGCTGCCGAGCCGCGCATGGATGCGCTTGCGGCCGCCTTCTGCGAGAAGGTCGGCGAAGAGGGCAAAAGGGGCGTGGAAATCCGCACGCGCGAGATAGCGCCCGAGCAGATCGGCCGCGTCGCGGTAGAACAGCGACTGCGGTGCCGTATCCTTGAGGCGCGACCAGACCGAAGCATGACCGCGGTCGAGGCAGAGCCGCATCACCTCTTCCTCGCTGAGGCCGATCAGCGGGCTCTTCAACAGCGCCGCCAGGTTGAGATCGTTTTCCGGCATCAGCAGGAAATCGGCGAAGGCGACGAGGTCCATCACCGCGATATCTTCCAGCAGGCGCAGCCGGTCGATGCCGGAGACCGGAATGCCGCGGCCCTTCAGGGCACGCACCAGGTTGAGCACGAAAGGATCGCGCGAGCGCACCAGGACCATGATGTCGCCGGCTCGGATCGGGCGGTTCTTCGACCCGAGCTTCTCGTTTCCCACCATGGCCGCGATCTTCGCGGCGATCGCCTGGGCCAGGCGCTCCAGCGGCGAGGCGATGCCGACGGTCACCGCCGGCACCGCCCAAGGCTCCGGCTCCTCGGCCGCGACCGGCTTCGTCCTCGGCCAGAGCTCGACGATGCCCTCCTGGCCGACCCGGTTGATGCCGTGCCTGAGCACGTCGCCCGGCTCCAGCACGCCGGCGCGCGCCGGGCCCGCGATCACCGCATCGACCAGCTTCAGCACGGCGCCGGCCGAGCGGAAGGAGACGTCGAGCGGCACATCGATGAAGGGCGGACGCGGATCGCGTCGCGCATGCTCGCCGGGCAGCAGCGCCACGTAGAAGTCACGCACCTCTTTCGCCGCCTCGGGTTCCGCGCCCTGGAAGCTGAAGATCGACTGCTTCTGGTCGCCGACCGCGAAGATGGTGCGCGTCAGCCTGTCGCCGCGATCCTGTTCCGCACCCTGGCCGGCGAAGAACTCCTCGGTCAGCGCCTTGACGAGATCCCATTGCTGGTGATTGGTGTCCTGCGCCTCATCGACGAGGATGTGGTCGATGCCGCCGTCGAGCTTGTAGAGCACCCATTGCGAGATGCCGCGCTTCTGCAGCAGATCGCGCGCCTTGAGGATGAGGTCGTCGTAGTCGAGGGCGGCGCGCGCGGTCTTCAGCGCGGCATAGCGCTCCAGGATGTCGAGCGCAAGGATGGCGAGCGCGTGGCTGCTGAGCAGCACGTCGAGCGCGCGCAGTCTTTCCTGCACCGCCTGGATCCGCCGCGCTTCTTCATGCAGCACGGCGATGACGTTCGGAAAGGCCGCCTCGGCGGCCTTCGTCGCCAGGCGCTGCAGCACCTCGCCTTCTCTGGTGAAATAGACTCGCTTGCAGAGGTCGAAGCGGTCCGCGCGGTCGGACTCAGCGCCCAACCATTCCAGCAGCAGCGCGCCGCGCTCCTGATCCTTCTTGCCGCCGCGCAGCAGGGCTTCACCGGCGCGCCTGAGCAGATTCAGATCGAAGGCATCGTCGCGGCAGGCTTCGGCCAAAATCGATTCTTCGGTGACATCCTGCGGGAGGCCCAGCTCTTGCGCCATGGTGCGATAAAGCGCGTCGCCCGAGCCCATGCGGGTGGCGAGCGCCTGCAGCCGGTCGCGAGCGTTCATGAAATCGGCGAGCAGCTCGTTCAACCGGCTCTCATGCATGCGGCCGACCACCCGCGCCAGGGCCGCCGTCAGCGCGGGAGCGCTTGCGGAGCGCGCCGCGATCAGCATCGCCTCGCGCGCCTCGAACAGCAGCTCGGCGGAATCGCGTTCCTCGATCAGGCGGAAATGCGGCGCCACCTGCGCTTCCAACGGAAAGCGTCGCAGCAGCGACTGGCAGAAGGCATGGATGGTCTCGATCCGCATACCCCCCGGTGCATCCAGCACCTTAGCGAACAGGCTGCGCGCGGTCCGCAGCGTGCCGCGCGACGGCTCCGCGCCGGTGAGCTCGAACAGCTTCGTCGCCAGGGCGTTCTCGTCCATCACCGCCCATTCGCGCAAAGCGGCGGCGACCCGGTTGGCCATCTCGGCGGCGGCAGCGCGGGTGAAGGTGAGGCAGAGAATGCCGGTCGGACGAGCGCCCTCGAGCAGCAGGCGGAGCACGCGGTTCCGGAGCACCGTGGTCTTGCCGGAGCCGGCCGAGGCATTGACCCAGGCGCAGACGCCGGGCGCGGCGGCGCGAAGCTGTGCCTGCGTCGCCCTGGCGGCGGCATCGCTTTCGATCGGAAACGGCACGATCTCAGCCATACTCGCCCGCGTCCTCATCGGTCTGGTTGACCGACCATTCGCCGATCCGTTCGAGATGGTCGTAGTCGTTGTATCTGGGCGCGTATTCGGCGCGCGGCACCGGCGGATAGCTGGCGCCCTCCTTGGCGAAGGCGCGGAGGAGCGCGACCAGGCCCTGATGCGCGTCGCGGGCGAGGTCGTTGGCGTCGGCTGCGGCGACGGCACGGCTGCCCGCGCACACATCCTTGATCTCGCCCGGCGTGGCGCCGCCGGAGAGGCGCCAATATTCCAGCCTTGCGACCGCCGCGCGCGCGAGGCCCTTGAACTCGCCGTCGCGCGCGATCGCTGCTTCGAGCGGCAGCTGCGGTGCGAAGCCGAGCCGTACCTCCTTCGGCGTCGGCGGCATGCCGGTCTTGTAGTCGATAACGACGAGCGCCCCATCCGCCAGACGGTCGAAGCGATCGGCGCGCGCATTCAAGGTGAAGTGCGGCTTCACGTCGTCGATCAGCAGCTTGCCTTCGAGCTCGGTGTGGCTGGTGACGAGCAGAGGACGGCGCTCTGCCTCCGTCGCGATGAACCAGCGCGCGATCTTCTCGAAACGTGGCCACCAGAAGGCCATGACGGCCGGTCGGTCACGGAAGGGCGCGAACTCCCCGGCACCGATGACGAGCAGGCGCTCGATGGCGTCAGCCGGCAGTTCGCCGGGGAATGCCGAGACGAAGCGATGCAGCGCTGCGTGGACGATGGTGCCGAGATCGGAGAGATCGGGATCCTGGTCCAGGGGATCGAGCGGCTTCAGCTTGAGGATATGGCGCGCATAGATCGCATAGGGGTCGCGCATCCAGGCCTCGACCTGGGTGACCGATAGCGATGCCGGCCGCAGCTTCGGGCCCGGCCGCGGCGCAGGACGTGCGATCGGCTGTACCATCTCGGCACGATCGAGCAGCTGGCGCCAGCCGCGCCAGGTCGCCGCCTGACCCTGCATGAGATCGGCCGCATTCTGGCCGATGCCGAGGAGCTGGAGATAGGCCTCGAGTCGCAGCAGCCAGCGCGATGGGATGGTCGGCTGGCCCGCGGCGCGGATCGCGCGGGTCAGCACGACCTGGGGTGCACCCATCGCCTGCTGGAAGTCATGGGCCGAAAGGCCGATGCGCCGCTCGGGCGAGGGCAAGCCGAACTCCGCCCGCATCGGTCGGCTGAGCCAGGGATCGACCGGTGCCTCCGCCGGCCAGGTGCCCTCGTTCAGCCCGCCGAGCACGACCAGATCCGCCTGCTGCAGCCGCGCTTCCAGCGGACCCCAGATGAAGAGCCGTGGATGCAAGCCGTAGCGGGGCCGCACGGCGACGGATTCCATTAGTTCCGGCAGCAACGCCGCGTAATCCTGGAGCTCGAGCGGCGGCGCGTCGCGCGCGGCATCGATGAGGTCCTGCACGAAGTCGGCCGCCGCCTCGCCGGCCTCGCCGCGCCAGAGCCGCGCGATGCCGGTCTCGGCGTCGGTTGCGGCCAGCGCCTCGGCGAGGCGCACATGCGCCGACAGGCGCGTCGCGACCGACTGCGCGCCGGCGAGGCCGATGAAGGATGCAGCGAGCCGCTCAAGCTTGGCGACGAAGTTTGCGAGGCGCTGCAAGCGTTCGCGCTGCCAATCTTCCGTCGCCTGCTCCCGCAGAGTCTCAATGCGGGCGCGCAGACCGTCGAGCCCCGGTGCCGGGCGCGGGCCGCGCAGCACGCTGCGTTCCAGCAGGCGGACCTTGCGGCGAAACTCGTCGAGCGGCCGCGCCGCCGCTGCCAAGGGGTGTTTCAGCAGCGAGAGAAGCGGCACCGGTGCCCAATCGCGCGCCGCCGCCTCGGCGATCAGGGTCAGGAAGGCGCCGGGTGCCGACATGCGCAGCGACTCGCCGGCCGAGTCATCGATCGCGATGCCCCAGCGCGCCAGCTCGGCCTTGACCCGGCGCGCGAGGCCGCGGTCGGGCGTCACCAGGGCGGCGCGATGCGGCGCCGGCTTCTCGGCCGCCGCGCGGAGGATGAGTGCGATCACCCCCGCCTCCTCTTGCTCGCTGGCGCAATCGACCCGCATCACCTCGCGCCAGGCGAGACGCCGCTGCTCTTGATCGAGCATCGCCGCGAGCGCGCCCCAGCGCGCGGTCTCGCCGGCCGGCAGCAGCGCGTGGGAGACCACGGCGGCGCGTCCGGACGGCGCGGCAGCGAAGCCATCGCAGGGCCAGAGCGCGACGTTCTCGGGCGCGACCTCGAGGCGAGTCAGCAGATGATGGAGGCCGTATTGCGGATGGCTCTGATCGGCTGCGATGGCCTCGGCGGCTTCCCGATCGATCTCGCGGTCGAGGCCTGGCAACACGACCATGCCCTGGGGCAGCTGTGCGACCAACGCGATCAGATCGGCGCTCGCGGGAATCGATCCGGTCGAGCCGGCGGCGATCACCGGGCCGGCCGGCGGCGCCTCGCGCCACCGCGCGCATTGGCGTGCGAGCAGCAGGTTGCGTCTTGTCGCGGGGTCGAGGGCGCCCTCGCCCTCCAGGATGCGCGGCCAATTGGCCTGCACGAGGTCGAGGAAGCGCACGGTCATCTGCCAGTAGACGGAATCAGCCGGCGCCAGGTCGCGCACGCGCGCGAAGTCCAAGCGCTCGGTCGCCACCTGATCGATCAGCCGCGCCAGCTCCGCGGCGAGCCGCACCGCCTGGTCGAAGCGCATCGGCTCGCCGCCGTCGCCAAGCCGAGCTTGCGGCGAGCCGTGGATGAGCTGTGCCAGGAGCATGCGGCGGCGCAACTCGCCGATCGCCGGCGCGATCTCGGCGCCCTCCGCATCGGAGACTGCCGCTTCGGCGATCGCGAGGTCCTCCTCGTCCGGCTCGCCGATCGGGCGGAGGCGCGGCAGCAGCATCCCGTCGCCCCTCCAGGCCGCCCCTCCCCCGAATGCGGGGGAGGGGGAAAGGATGGCGCCATCGACCCCTGCTTGGCGCAGGAATGCCTCGGCCAGCGCGCGGCAGGCGCGGCGGTTCGGCAACAGCACGGTCATCCGCGACAGCGCGAGAGCGTCGCCGCCGGCGCGCGCGATCAAGCCCGCCGCCAGCGCATCCACGAACGGAACGCCGGCGGGAATCGTGAACACGTTCTGCGGGAGCGGACGCGCACTCATCCGCGGGATGATCGCCTAGAAACGGATGCCGTGGAAGCCGAGTTCGCGCTCGACCTCCGCCAGGTGCTTGGGCGTGCTGACGTGATACCATTCGCCGTCATGGCGGATGCCGTGCAGTCGGCCCGCTTCGATGGCGCGATCCCAAAGCAGGTTGACCGAGAACGCACCGTCCGGCGAATTGGCGAACAGGCGCGGATGGCAGATATAGATGCCGGAATAGAGGAACGGCGCCACTTCCCCTTGCCGGCGGCGCGAGAGCAGGCCCTCCTGATCCATCTGGAAGTCGCCCGGCCCTTCATAGCCGATGGCCGTGACGGTCGGATGCAGCAGCAGCAGCGCATCCATGCGCGCGGGGTCCCAAGCCTTCGCCAGCCGATGCAGGGCGTCCTCGCGCCCGTTGAGCCAGATGATCTTGGCATTGACCACGAAGAACGGCTCCGGACCAAGCAGCGGCAGCGCGCATTTGATGCCGCCGCCGGTCTCCAGGATCTCCTTCTCCTCGGAGAACACGATCTCGATGTCGGCACGATCCTTGAGATGCTCCCGGATCACCTCGCCGAGATGGTGGAGGTTGACCACCGCGCGCTCGACGCCGGCCGCGACCAGCCGATCGAGTGCCACGTCGATCATCGGCCGGCCCAGCACCTTCACCATCGGCTTCGGCACGGTGTCGGTGAGGGGACGCAGGCGCTTGCCATAGCCCGCCGCCATCACCATCGCCGCTTTCGGCATCTCCGCCAAGCTCAGTCCTCCTTCGCCAGCACCCGCCGGTCCTGCGGCGGAAGATAGCGCCGGTACCAGTCGGCCACCGGCGCCAGCGCGGGATGGGCGATGTGGCGTTCGATCAGCACCCAGACCCGCGGCATGAACCTCTGATAGCCGGGCTTGCCGTCGCGCCGCAACAGCCGCGCGAAGGTACCGACGAGCCGCGTGTTGTAGTGGGCGGTCTTGACCGTGTAGGCCGTCATGAAGATTTCATGATCGAGCGCCGGGAAGGCCGCCAGATAGCGGTCGATCAGCCGGGCGCGCAACGCATCGGAGATGGCGCGACGATCGTTGTCGAGCAGCATCGCGAGGTCATAGACGACGGGCGCCTGGACGGCGTCCTGGAAGTCGATGAGGCCGCAGGCGGAGACGCCCGGCCGGTTGATCAGCAGGAGATTGTCGGTGTGATAGTCGAACAGCGCCACCGAATTCGGCACGCGCCGCATCGCCGGCAGCACGTCGCGCCATGCGGATTCGAACGCGTCGCGGACTTCGGGCGAAGCCGGCCCGCCATGGATCGCCGGCCAGTACCAGTCGAGCATGCGAAAGAGGCCGTCGAGCGCGCGATTGTCGTCGAATACCGGCAGCGCTGAAGGCATGGCCGGCGCCGCGCGCTGATGCAGCGCAATCAGCGTATCGACGGCGAGAATGTAGAGCGTGGCCTCGTCATGGCCGCGCTCGAGCAGGCGGGTGAAGGTGTCGTCGCCGAAGTCCTCGATCAGCGCCAATCCCGCGGCGGCATCGGCAGCGAGGACGCGCGGTGCGCTGAGCCCGAGCTTCAGCAGCATGGCACCGACCTCCAGAAACGGGCCGATCGGGAGCGCCGGAGGGCAATCCATCAGCAGGGCGGTCTCGCCGCCACGCTTCAGGCGGACGTAGCGGCGCACCGAGGCATCCCCGGCCAATGTCTCGCGCTGCGCATCGCCCCAACCCTGCCCGGCGAGGAACGCTTGGATGACGGTGTCGCGCGATGTCATGTCAGCCGCCAAAGGCGCGAACAGCGCCCTCGGCACGCGCCCGCCACCGCGCCGTCGGCAGCATCGTGGCTGTGCGCGTCGTGTCATCCGGCGCGATCACGAGCCGCAGCTCCAGATGCTCGCGCGGCGTCAAGGGGCCAAGGCGATCCGGCCATTCGACGAGGGTAATGCCTTCGGCAAGGGCCTCGTCGATGCCGAGCTCCTCTGTCTCTTCCGGCGATTTCAGCCGGTAGAGATCGAAGTGCCAGATCTCAACCGGCGCGCCATTGGCTTCGCCGGAATAGGTCTGGACCAGGGTGAATGTGGGGCTCGGCACCTCTTCCGCAGCCGGCGTCAATGCATTGATGAAGGCGCGGGCGAAATGGGTCTTGCCGGCGCCGAGGTCGCCGGAAAGCAGAATCGCGTCGCCGGGACGCGCTTCCTTGGCCAGGATCGCCGCCAGTCTCTCGGTCGCCGCGGGGTCCGGCAGTGTGAGTTCGTATCGCGTCGAGTCGCCCATATCCGGCGCCAGCTTGTAATGGCGCCCGGTGTCGCTGACAACCGCCCCGATCGGCGCAAACTTGATCGGCGCAGCGGCGACAGGGCAGGATGCGCTGCGTTTGACGGGAGAAATGGCAAGATGGCGGCCCAAACCCACAAGACGGATGTGGCGATCATCGGCGCGGGGCCGGTCGGCCTGTTCGCCGTGTTCGAATGCGGCATGCTGAAGATGCAGTGCCATGTGATCGATGCGCTGGAAGGCGCCGGCGGGCAATGCGTGGCGCTCTATCCGGAGAAGCCGATCTACGACATCCCGGGCTATCCCGCGATCGGAGCCGCCGAGCTCATCGCCAAGCTGGAGCAGCAGGCTGCCCCCTTCCATCCGACCTTTCACCTCGGCCACCGGGTGGAGAAACTGACCAGGAACGGCACGGGCTGGGTGGTCGAGACCAACCAGGGTGCGGCAATCGAGGCGCGCGCGGTGGTGATCTCGGCCGGCTGCGGCGCCTTCGGCCCAAATCGGCCGCCATTGAAGGATCTCGAGCGGTATGAAGGCACCAGCGTCTTTTACCTGGTGAAGCGCCGCGAAGATTTCCGCGGCAAGCGCGTGGTGATCGCCGGCGGTGGTGATTCCGCGCTCGACTGGACGCTCGGCCTGGCCGATGTCGCCGAGCGGATCCATGTCGTGCATCGCCGCCCCAAGTTCCGCGGCGCGCCGGAATCGGTCGCACGCATGGAGGCTTTGGCCAAGGCGGGAAGCATCGACCTGGTGGTGCCCTACCAGCTGCACGGGCTCGTCGGCTCAGGCGGTCAGCTCTCCGCGGTCGAGGTCGCGACACTCGACGGCGAGGTGAAGCGGCTCGAGGCCGACGTGTTGCTGCCCTTCTTCGGGCTCGCTATGGATCTGGGCCCGATCGCCCATTGGGGGCTCAATCTCGAGCGCAACCACATCGTGGTGGATCCGAAGTCCTGCGCTACCAGCGCCGAGGGCATCTTCGCCATCGGCGACATCGCCAACTATCCCGGCAAGCTGAAGCTCATCCTCTGCGGCTTCTCCGAGGCTGCGATGGCCGCACACGCGATCTACCCCCTCGTCCATCCGGGCGAGGCGCTGCATTTCGAGTATTCGACCACCCAGGGGATCCCGGGGGGCGTGCCGGGCTGAGACTCAGCCGACGGCGACCGGCGCCCGAGCCACGGCCTCCAGCGGAAGCCGGCAGACCACCATGCGATAACCGGGGCCGCCCCGGGTCTCCAGCGCGCCGCCATGGAGCTCGATCAGCGTCTTCACCAGGGCCATGCCGAGGCCGCGGCCGGTGCCGCGGCCGAGCGAGACCTGGGCGGATGAGGCGAGCCCGAAATCCGGCTCGCCGCCGATGATGCCGGTTTGCATGCCGGTCTGGCGCACCGAGATCGCCACATGATCCCCTTCGGTGCTGGCTGCGATCTCGACCTTGCTGCCGACCGTGCCTGACCCGACGGCATTGCTGATGAGGTTCGCGAGCGCCTGTTTCAGGCGCTGCTCGTCGGCACGCAGCGTCATGTTCTCGGCGACCGCGTCCATCGAGAGCTCGATCTCGCGGCTGTGCGCGCGTTGCTGATACAGCCGGAGCACGGATTCCAGCACCGGCTTCAAACGGATCTCGGCGATGTCGAGCCGGATGTAGCCGGCCTCGATCGCCGCCACGTCGATCACGTCGCCCACCATCAGCAGGAGGCCCTGGGCCGCGTCGAGGATGCTCGCTGCATATTCCGCCTGGCGCTGGTTCAGGGCGCCGAAATACTGGCGGATCAGCAGCTCGGCATAGCCGATGATGACGTTCAGCGGCGTGCGGAACTCGTAGGAGACGTTGGCGATGAACTCCGATTTCAGACGGTCGGCGGCGATCAGCGCCTCGTTGCGGTCGCGAAGCGCGCGCTCCATGTTGATGCTGTCGGTGACGTCCGCATATTTGAAGAGCTTGCCGCCGTCAGGCAGCGGGATGCCGGCGATGTCGATGATGGTCCCGTCCTTGCGCTCCAAACGGAGGCCGCGCGGGGCGCGCTCGACCACGTCGCTGACGATGCGGCGACGGATCTCGGCCCAGTCGCTCGGCCCGCTGAAATAGGGCCGCACCAGGTCGACGATCTTCGAGACATGGGGCTCGCCGGCCAATTCCTCCTCGGAGAGGTTCCAGAGCTTGGCGTAAGCGGGATTGTGGATCTTCAGACGTCCATCGCTGCCGAAGACGGCGATGCCCTCGTAGAGATTGTCGATCGTCTCCTTCTGCACGGCGATCAGCGTGTTGTAGTTGCGCTCGAGGGTCAGCTTGTCGGTCACGTCCTCGTAGGTGAGCGTGACACCGCCGAAGGGATGCGGCGTCGCCACCATGCGGAAAGTGGCGCCGCCCGGCGTATGCATCAGGTCTTCGAAGGGCTCGATCAGGGTCATCACATGGCGGATGAACTCCTGCTTGAAGGATCGGAAGTCCGCCTGCTCGGCGATCTGCCGGCGCTCGCGCAAGGCCTCCAGCACCTGGTCGATGGTCGGCTCGCCGCGCAGGAAGGCGGCATCGAGGCCGAACTGCTCGCGATATGCGGTGTTGAAGAACTTGACCCGTCGGTCCGGCCCGAAGATCACGATGCCGTTGCCGAGCGACTGCAGCACGTCGTCATGGGCGGCGATGTGGCGGACGAGCTCGGCATGACTCTCCTCCAGCGCGGTTTGGTCCAGCGCATAGCCGATGAGCGACCCGTCCTCCAGCGGCAGCTCATGGAAATCGTAGAGCCGACGATGGCCTTTCACCACCAGCTGCTGGCTTTCCGATTGCGCGAGACCGAGCTTCAGCGCCCGCTTGGCCAGCGCCTTCGCGGCGGCACTGATCTCGCGGCCGCGGGCGATCACCTCCGCGGCCGGCCGGTCGAACAGAGCGGCATGGGCCACATTGCAATAGATGACGTTGAGAGCCGCATCGCGGCGCCAGACCGGATAGGGGAGGCGGTCCAGCAGGCCGGCGAATCCCTGCGCCGCCGCCAGCGCCGTCTTGAGCGGTGCCATGGCTTCGCGCAGAACGTCGTTGATATCCTCGATCCGGACATGCAGGTCGGCTTGGCCGGAGGCAAAGCCGATGATCTTCAGGGCACGGCTGTCGCTGGCGCGATGGGCGACGCGGCAGAAACTCACGCCGCTCTTGTCGAGTCCCAACACGGCTTGGCGCAGGAGAGTCCGGTCGGCCTCGACGACGAGCGACAGCAGTCCCTCGATATCGCCGGGACTCCCGGCCAGCAGCTCCCGCCCGATGTCATTGGTTTCGAACCGAAGACCCTTGCGCCAGTCGATTCGGCCGATTGGCGATGCGCTCCCTGCGGCGCGCAGCTTGGCAAGCTCCGCCTCGGCCGCCGCCGCGGCGACCTCGCTGGCACGCAGCCGGCGGAACAGAGCGACGACCGCGACCAGCGTCGCCAGGCTGACCAGCAGCAGGATCCAGGCCAAGGGCGTCATGACCGGCCCATGCTGACGGCCCGGGACCGCAGCGCGGAGACGCTGCCCAAGGCCGAAATCAGGATCGGAACCACCCCCGGAATACGGATCACTGCGACTCTGACGCGAATGCCCATCGGGGCGAGTTTACCGCCGATTCGCCACAGTCCCAAATGAAACGGCGCCCAAACGAAACGGGGAGCGATGGTGCCCCATCGCTCCCCGCCGCCATCGCATGGCATTCGCCGCGATTTTTAGTAACGGTACTGGTCCGACTTGAACGGGCCGGCCGGGGCAACGCCAAGGTAGGCGGCCTGCTTCTCCGTGAGCCTGGTGAGCTTGGCGCCGACCTTGGCGAGATGCAGGGCAGCCACCTTCTCGTCCAAGTGCTTCGGCAGCACGTAGACCTTGTTCTCGTATTTGCCGGGGTTGGTCCAGAGCTCGATCTGGGCCAGCACCTGGTTGGTGAACGAGGCCGACATGACGAAGCTCGGATGACCGGTCGCGCAGCCGAGGTTGACCAGCCGCCCCTCGGCCAGCAGCAGGATGCGCTTGCCGTCGGCGAACTCGACCTCGTCCACCTGCGGCTTCACGTTGTGCCACTTCAGGTTCCGCAAGGAAGCGACCTGGATCTCGCTGTCGAAATGGCCGATGTTGCAGACGATGGCGCGGTCTTTCATCTCGCGCATATGGTCGAGGGTGATCACATCGACGCAGCCGGTCGCGGTAACGAAGATGTCGGCACGCGGCGCCGCATCCTCCATGGTCACGACCTCATAGCCTTCCATCGCCGCCTGCAGCGCGCAGATCGGGTCGGCTTCCGTCACCAGCACGCGGCAGCCGGCATGGCGCAGTGATTCCGAGGAGCCCTTGCCCACGTCGCCAAAGCCGCACACGACGGCGACCTTGCCGGCCATCATCACGTCGGTCGCGCGCCGGATCGCATCGACCAGGCTCTCGCGGCAACCATACTTGTTGTCGAACTTCGATTTCGTCACCGAGTCGTTGACGTTGATCGCCGGCACCTTCAGCGAGCCCTCTTTCGCCATCTCGTAGAGGCGATGCACGCCGGTCGTGGTCTCTTCCGAGATGCCCTTCACCTTGGCGAGGAGCTGCGGGTGCTTCTCGTGCATCACTTGGGTCAGGTCGCCGCCGTCATCGAGGATCATGTTCGGCGTCCAGCCGTTGGGACCCTGGATGGTCTGCTCGACGCACCACCAGTATTCCTCCTCGGTCTCGCCCTTCCAGGCGAAGACCGGGATGCCGCGGGCAGCGATCGCCGCCGCCGCGTGGTCCTGAGTGGAGAAGATGTTGCACGAGGACCAGCGCACTTCAGCGCCGAGTTCGACCAGCGTCTCGATCAGCGCCGCGGTTTGGATCGTCATGTGCAGGCAGCCGGCGATGCGAGCGCCCTTCAGCGGCTTCGATTGGCCGAACTCCTTCCGGAGCGCCATCAGGCCCGGCATCTCGGTCTCGGCGATATTGAGCTCCTTGCGGCCCCAATCGGCGAGGCTCAAGTCCTTCACCTTGAAATCCTGCGGCTTGGGTTCACGGGCGACGGACATCGGCTTCTCCTGAAGGTGACGGTCGTGAAAGGTCTTGGGCGTGCCCGGCTAATAGCAGGCGCGCCGATGCCGGGCAAGACCGTGGCGAGGGTAAATCTGCTTTTTTTCTTAAGGATTTAGCAGGCTTAATCGCACCGATTAGAAGTGCGCCATCACCAGAAAGGCGAAGGGCGTCCAGACCCCGCTTGGGAGACCCGCCGCTTTCAGCCCCTCGTCTACCCAGACATTGCAGCTGTTCACCAGGCTGAAACGACCCCGAGCGCGATAGAAGCGATCGCTGGCACCATAGCCCTCTCCGGCGATGACGGCACGCGCTTGTCCCGCCGCCGGCGAGGGGACGAGGGAGCCGGTGATGTAGTCCGCGAGCGTGCGGTACTCCGCATCGGAGATCGCGACGCCGGCGCAGCGCTCGCCGGGCAGCGGCGCCGGCCGGTACTGGGCATGAATCGCGGAAGGCCCGAGGCCGAGCAGCGCGTGCAGCGCGGTGCCGAGCTTCAGATCCTCCCAGCGTGGCGTGGTCCGGTAGAATTCAAGATCCCCCCAACCGAGACCGATATGGTCATAGAGTGAGACCGGCGCCGCGAAATCCTCCGGCGGGAACTTCGCCGACCAGTCGATCACGGGCGACGTCACCGGCAGCACGAAATCGGTGTGCGCACCGTTCGAGCAGACGAAGACCTCGGTACCGCCCGGCGTCGGATGGAAGTCGCGGTTGACCGTCGCATAGCCGAGCACGAACGCGGTCGTGAGATAGAGCAGGCAGGCGACAAACGCGAGGGTGAGGATCGCTCCCAAGAGGCGCAGCGCATGAACGATCACGATTTCCCCTGTTCACCAGCGACGGCCCGAAGGGACGATGCTACGCGATTGGGGCGCCCTCAGGGCAGCGGCGTGGCGGGATTGCGGCGCCTCTCACGTCGCCAGCGCGTTGAAATCGTCGAGCAACGTGGCGATACGGCCGGAATCGGACTGCTCCATGATGATGCGGGCGCAGCGGGCGGCGGCGGCGAAATCGAGGCTGCGGACGCGCTGCTTGATGCGCGGGATATTGCCGACCGCCATCGAGAGCTCCTGGATGCCCAGCCCTAAGAGCAGCGGCACGAATTTGGGATCGGCGGCGATCTCGCCGCAGACACTGATCGGGATTCGCCCGCGCATCGCCGCCTCGGTCGCGAACTGAATCAAGCGCAGCACGGCCGGATGCAGCGGATCGTAGAGATGCGCAACCTGTTCCTCACCGCGATCGATCGCCAGCGTGTACATGGTGAGATCATTTGAGCCGATGGCGAAGAAATCCGCGCATTGCGCCAACGCATCGGCCGCGAGCGCGGCACCCGGGACTTCGATCATCACGCCCAGAGGCGGCAGCGGCTCCGGCACGGCGACGCCGCGTCGCTTCAGCCGCCGCACCACCTGCTCCAAGGCCGCGCGGGTCTGCTTCACCTCGCTGACCGACGAGATCATCGGCAGGAGGATGCGCACGGGCCCGTGGGTGCCGGCGCGCAGGATCGCCGCCAGCTGCGCGTCGAGCAGCTCGCGGTCGCGCAGGCTCAGGCGGATCGCACGCAACCCGAGAGCGGGATTGGCGGTCTCGACCATATGGTCCTTGAGGGCCGGCGCCAGCTTGTCGTTGCCGATGTCGAGAGTGCGAATCGTGACCGGGCGTCCCGCCATGCCTTGGACGATCTCGCGCAGGATCGCGTACTGCTCGTCCTCGCTCGGCAGGTCGGCACGGTTCATGTAGAGGAACTCAGTGCGCAGCAGGCCCACGCCGGCGGCGCCCGCCTCCAGCGCATTCGCGACCTCGCGCGGTAGCTCGAGATTGGCGAAGAGGCCGATGCGGCGCCCATCGATCGTCATCGAAGGCAGGCGCCGCAGCTGCGCCAGCTGCCGCTCCTCCGCCGCGATGGCCACGGTCCGGCGCCTGTAATCCGCGAGCCGCTCGCGACTCGGCCGGACCACGATGCGGCCGGCATAGCCGTCGACGATGATCTTGTCGCCGCTATGGATCTTGGTGAGGAGATCGGGAATGCCGAGCACCGCGGGAAGCTGCAACGAGCGCGCCATGATCGCGGTGTGGCTCTGGGCCCCGCCAAGCGCCGTCGCGAAGCCTCTGACCTGCTTCGGGTCCAAGAGCGCCGTGTCGGCCGGCGTCAGCTCCTCGGCGATGACGACCGCGCCTTCGGGCAGATGCTTGAAGGCTTCGTAGGGCGTCTTGGTGAGGTTGCGCAGGAGGCGCGTGCCGACCTCACGCACATCGGCGGCGCGGGCGGCGAGATAGGCGTCGTCCAGCGCCTCGAACTCCTGGGCGACCGCGGAGATCGCCGCCTGCACCGCAGCTTCGGCGTTGACCCGGTCGCGCCGGATGCGCTGCTCGACGCCGCGGATCACGCGCGAGCCGGAGAGCATCTGCATATGCGCATCCAGGAGGAAGCCGAGCTCCTCGGCCGCGGCGCCGTGCAGCTCCGCGCTCTTGCTCTTCAGCTTCTTCAGCTGGCGCTCTGACTTCTCGAGCGCCTCGGCGAAGCGCCGTAGCTCGGCATCGATGCCGGCTTCGGCGATCTCGTATTCCGGGATCTGCACGGCGCCGACCTCGACCACGTGGGCCTCGCCGATCGCGAGACCGGCCGAGACGCCGAGCCCGCTGAGCACGATCTCCTTCTGCGTGCCGTCGCGTCGCTCCGCCTCGGCGGGCTTGCGACGGCGCCGCGGCTTCACACCCTCGTTATCCTCGTCATTCCTCATCGAACTTCCGGTCGATGAGATCGACCAGGGCCGCCAGCGCCGGACCGGCGCCGGGCCCGACCGCGCGAAGCTCGATCTCGCAGCCGATGCCGGCCGCCAGCATCATCAACCCCATGATCGAGCGGCCGCAAACATCGGTCTCGCCTTTGACGACGCGGATATCGGCATCATAGGCGTTGGCGACCTTGACGAACTTCGCCGCCGCACGCGCATGCAGGCCCTTCTGGTTCTGAATCCTCGCCTTGACGGTCTGGGCGCTCTCCATGGTGTCGGTCATCTCAGCACTCGCTCGCCTTCAAGAGCTGTGACGCGACATTGATGTATTTCCGCCCGGCCTCCTGAGCCGCGGTCACTGCGGCCGGCAAGCTCATCGAGCCGCGCACCGAGGCGAGCTTGATCAGCATCGGCAGATTGACGCCGGCGATCACCTCGACATTGGCCTTATCCAGGACCGAGATCGCGAGATTGCTGGGCGTGCCGCCGAACATGTCGGTCAGCAGCACGACGCCCTTGCCCTGGTCCACCTTGGCGACGGTCTCCAGGATATCCTTGCGGCGGAGCTCCATGTCGTCTTCCGCGCCGATGCAGATGGAGGCCACGCCGGTCTGCTTGCCGACCACGTGCTCCAGCGCGGCGACAAATTCCACCGCGAGCCGTCCGTGGGTTACCAACACGATGCCGATCATCATCCCCTTCCCGGTTCGCGCGCCGGCGCAGGCGTCGCCTTCGCGTCTTCCGACAGGCCGCGCTCGATATCGCGATGCCGCAGGGTCGCCCGCCGGCCCCGCTCGCCCAGCCACTGCGCCAGACGGCGCGCGACATGGACCGAGCGGTGGCGGCCGCCGGTGCAGCCGATCGCGATCGTCAGATAACTTTTCCCCTCACGCTCGAAGCCGGGCAGCAGGGGCCACAATAGTCCGGTCATGCCGGCGAAGAAACCGGCAAAGGCCTGATCCGCCTCGACCGCGCGCCCGACCCTGTCGTCCTCGCCGGTCAACGGCCGGAGTGTCGGGTCGTAATAGGGATTGTCGAGGAAGCGGACGTCGAACACGAGGTCCGCCTCGCGCGGCAGACCGAGGCGATAGGCGAAGGAGACGATCGTGATCGCGAGCTCGGCGCCGCCTTCGAGCCCGAGCTCGCGTGCGAGCAGCGCCTTGAAGTCGCCGATGGTGCGGTCGCTGGTGTCGATCACCAGGTCGGCGACCTGGTGCAGCGGCCACATCTCTCGCCGCTCCTGCACGATGCCGTCGGAGACCGGACGATCGGGGGCGAGCGGGTGGCGGCGCCGGGTCTCGGTGAAGCGGCGGCGCAGGACCTCGTCGTCGCAATCGAGGAACAGCAGCCGGACGTCGAGGCCGGGATCGGCACGAAGTTCCTTCAAGAGAGCCACGACGCCATCGGGACTGAAACCGCGGGTGCGGCTGTCGATGCCGATCGCCAAGCTCGCCGGCGCCTCGCCCGCCGCGTTCATGCCGGAAACGAGATGCGGCAGCAGGGCCAGCGGCAGGTTATCGACTGCTTCGAAGCCGTGATCCTCCAGGCATTTGAGGGCGGTGCTGCGGCCGGCCCCGGCAAGGCCGGTCACCAGCAGCAGGCGGCGGCGCGCTGCGCGTGGACGCTTGTCGCCCTCGGAGGATTTCCCCTCGGAGGCGTCGTCATCGGAATGGAGCGCGTCGGCCGCGGCCAAGGCAGGGTCATGGTTCATTCGCGGCCCATTTCTAATCCCGGCCCGCGGGCGGCGGCAAGCCGCAGCTTCGCAGGTGCGGAAGACTCGAAGGGGGCGAGCCGCAGGACCGGGACGGCGCAGCCCAGAAGATCGCGGTTTTCCGCGGTCGGCAGCCGCTCCACCCCGTCGCCAGGAACCAATTCCACCAGCCACTGGACGGGGGCCGGCCCCTCAGCCAGGGGCACCTGCATGATGCCGAGGCCGCGCACCTCGATCCGGCCCTTGAGCGCCGAGGGGGCCAAGAGGGGAAAGCGGCAGCAGAGCCGGCCGTTCACCGCCAGGAGCTCGACCTGGTCGTCGGCGATCAGCCTGGCGCCGCCGTCGATCAGGCGCAGCGCCAGATCGGATTTCCCGGATCCAGAGGGGCCGGTCAGCAGCAGGGCGACGCCGTCGATCGCCACCGCCGTCGCATGGAGCGCCAGGGTTTCCGGCTGAGTGTCGGTCTGGGCCATCCGGATCGGCGCGCGGCGCCTCCTCAGACGGCAGGGAGGTCGATGGTGAAGCGGGCGCCGATCACGTTGCCGGCGCGGTCGCGACGGTTGGCGGCGGTGAGCGTGCCGTTATGCGCCTCGACGATCTGCTGCGAGATCGAGAGGCCGAGGCCGGAATGGGTGCCGAACTTCTCGCCCTCCGGCCGCTCGGTATAGAAGCGGTCGAAGATCGCCTTCAGCTTCTCCTCCGGAATGCCGGGCCCCGCATCCTCCACCAGGACGATGATGCGGCCGCGCTCGCGGCGCGCCCTCAGCGCGACGGTGCCGCCCGGCGGGCTGAAGGAGAGCGCGTTGCTCAGCAGGTTGCGGAACACCTGGCCGAGCCGTCCCTCGGTGCCGAGCACGGTGAGATCGTCCGTCGGCGGCAGCTCCGCCACCACCTTGGGCGTATGGTCGCCGCCGGTGACGGAATGGATGTCCACGAGCGCGATGATGAGATCGCGGATGTTCACCCGCCCGATCTCGGCGCGCGACATCTCGGCATCGACGCGGCTGGCGTCGGAGATGTCGCTGATCAGGCGGTCGAGGCGCTGCACGTCGTCGAGGATGATGGCCATCAGTTTCCGCTGCTGCTGCGGGTCCTCGATCCTGACCACGGTCTCGACCGCGCTCCGAAGCGAGCTCAACGGATTCTTGATCTCGTGCGCCACATCGGCGGCGAAGCGCTCGATCGCGTCCATGCGCCGCCAGACCGCCTCGGTCATGTCGCGGAGCGCGCCCGAGAGGTCGCCGATCTCGTCGCTGCGCTTCGAAAGATCCGGTATCGCCACCGCCCGCCCCTTCGAGCGCCGCACCCGGTCGGCGGCGTCGGCGAGGCGATGGATCGGCAGAGCGATGGTGCTGGCAAGGTAGAGCGAGGCGAGGACGGTGATGCCGAGCGCTACAAGCGAGACCGCGATGATGGTGAGACGCGTCTTCCGGAGCGTGGTCTCGACGCCCTTCCCGGCCTTGGTCAGGAAGAGGGCGCCGAGGACCTGGCGATAGCGCTGCACCGGCACCGCGACCGAGAGCACCAGCGAACCGTCGCCGCCGCTCCGGATGTAAGTCGCGGCCTCGCCGTCCAGCGCCTTCTTCACCTCCTGATAGTCGTCGGCGACCTGCACGGCAGATTCGCCGTAGGGCGGATAGAGGTCGCTCGACGGGAAGCGCCCCAGCAGCCAGTCATAGGCGCCGCCCAGCGCCTGCAGGATCGGGCCTTCCGGCGGCTCCGGCGGCGGCAGCGGCTCGATCAGCAGGATGCCGCCCGGGCCGGAGAGCAGGAAACTGTCGGCGATCAAAGTGCCGTTCGGCAGGAACAGGCGCGCCCGCGTTTTCGAGACATCGACCAGCCGCCGGATGGTCTGGCGCGATGTGTCGGGCTGCAGCCGCTCCGAGCCGTCGGGATCGGTGACGACGCCGCTCGCCGCGAGAGCGCCGGAGAAGAGCTCGCCCTCGGTCTTCAAGAGCTCGAGCTCGGACTGGATCAGGCTGTCGCGATAAGTGGGGAGATAGAGCAGGCCGACGACGGGGATCGCCAGCGCCATCACGTTCAAGAGCAGGATGCGCCGGGTGATCGGCGAGGCCCAGAGGCTGCGGCGCGCCGTCGGCAGCTTCGCGCGCTTCGGCCTCGGTTCGGCTTCGGGGGCCGGCTCCGCGCGGCGGACGGTCTCGGCCCGTGCCTTCGGCGCAGGCTCCGGCCGCCGCTCGACTTTGGCTTCGGGTTGTTCCGGGCGCTTTGCGCCAAGCGCCGCCGCGATGCGCGGCTCGGGTCGTTGCTCTGCCGCGGGTTCTGCGCCGGGCTTCGGCCGACGGCGGAACAATGAAACGATGGTGCCGCGGCCCGATCCGGATTCGGGAAGACGAAAGTCGGAATGCGTGGCACGCGGCTCCGTGCCCCCGAGCGTCGGCTCGACCCTTCCCCCCCTGATCGTGTCGGCCATGCCGCGGTCAGTCCGTCCCGCTGACCGGAGACCGGGCCGATCTCGACCGGGCGGGTCGATCAGGCTTCGCGATACCGATAGCCGACGCCATAGAGGGTCTCGATCTGGTTGAACTCGGTATCCACCACCTTGAACTTCTTCCGGAGGCGCTTGATGTGGCTGTCGATGGTGCGATCATCGACATAGATGTTCTCGCCATAGGCGGCGTCCATCAGCTGGTCGCGGCTCTTCACATGGCCGGGGCGCTGCGCCAGCGCCTTCAAGAGCAGGAACTCGGTGACGGTGAGCTCGACCGGCTTCTCGCTCCAGGTGCAGAGATGACGGGTCGGATCCATCATCAGCTCGCCGCGGATCAGCGACGCCTCGCCGGCGGTGGCGGCGGCGCCGCGGCTCAGCTCGCGCCGCAGCAGGGTGCGGATGCGCTCGATCAGCAGGCGCTGCGAGAACGGCTTCTTGATGTAGTCGTCGGCGCCCATGCGCAGGCCCATCAGCTCATCCACCTCGTCATCCTTCGAGGTCAGGAAGATCACGGGCAGGTCGCTGGTGCGGCGCAGTTTCTCCAGGAGCTCCATGCCGTCCATGCGCGGCATCTTGATGTCGAGGACGGCGAGATCGACCGGCTGCGCGCTCAGGGCGCGCAGGGCCTCGGCACCATCGGTGTAGGTCTTCACGGCGAACCCCTCAGCCTCCAGCGTCATGCTGACCGAAGCCAGGATGTTGCGATCGTCGTCGACCAGAGCGATGGTCTGCGGCGCATGGGGTTGGGGCACGCGTAGTCTCCTTGCCTTGGGAACGTTTATAGATTCAACGGCACTCTGCCAAGGTTGGCCCCCAATGGTGACCGAAATGGGGCGAAACTGCGCCGATTCGGAGCCTGGCAACCGCCCTTGAAGCCAGTGGGGATATAGGCTCAAACTATTGCAATACAAGAGGATTTGCGGAGCCTTCCGATGAGCGAACAGCACGACGATCCCACCCACGCCGTCCGCAGCTTGGTCGATTCCGCGACCCGCGCCTATCTGGGCACGCTGGCGGAACGGGGTGAGGCCGGCCGCGGTTCCGTCTTCCCCTTCGTCTCGCTGGTGCTCCCCGGCCTCGACGCCGGGGGCCGACCCTTGCTGCTGCTCTCCGACCTCAGCGATCACGCGAAGAACCTGAAGCGCGATCCCCACGCCTCGCTGCTCTATGACGGCACGGCGGGCCTTGCCGAGCCGCTGACCGGAGCGCGCGTGACGCTGATCGGCATGATCGCCGCGGCCGACGATGCGGAGAACCGCCGGCTCTATCTCGCCCGCCAGCCTTCCGCCGCCGCCTATGCCGGGTTCGGCGACTTTCACCTCTACCGCTTCGAGATCGCCGAGGCGCTGCTGGTGGCGGGCTTCGGGCGCATCCACCGACTGCCGGGCCCGGCTGTGATGGCCGACATAGAGTGAGATTTTCTCGCCTCTGATGTGAAGAAGTATCGGTTTACCAGTTTGCGAAGGCAGCCCATCTCTCCGACTGTGATTACCCAGATGGGAGTTGAGCATGCTGCAGCAGCGAGCCGAGCCGGTCCGAGCCGAGAAGGCGCAGTCGCGCGCCGGTGGGGTCGAGGCCGAGTTGTTCTTCATCGTGCCGACGGGCGAGAAGCCCTACGCCTATCAATACACGCCGCCGCCGGGAAAGCCGGAACGCTCGCACAGCTACCAGGGCCATTCCGTCTTCCTGCAGGACGGGCGGCCGCTTTCCGACCAATTCTCCATCGATCGCGAGGGCTTTGCGCTGGTCTCGCATGCGACCGGCGTCAACAATCTCTATGACGAGACGGCGCTCCGCGAGCGCTACTACCCCGAGACCGAGGCGCTGCTGAAGCGCGAGACCGGCGCCGCGAAGATCCTGATCTTCGACCACACGATCCGCACCGCCCAGGAAACGCCGCGCGGCGTCGGCAAGCCGCGGGAATCCGTGCTCCGGGTCCACAACGACTACACCCTGAAATCGGGGCCGCAGCGGGTGCGCGACCTGCTCCCCCTGGAGGAGGCCGAGGCCCGGCTGCAGAAGCGCTTCGCCATCGTCAATGTCTGGCGACCGATCGTCGGGCCGCTGCGGCATCATCCGCTGGGCTTCGCCGATGCGCGGACCCTGGCGCCGGAGGACGTGGTCGCCACCGACCTCATCTATCCCGACCGGATCGGCGAGACTTATTCGATCGCCTATAACCCGGCGCATCGCTGGTTCTACTTCCCGGAGATGGCGCGGGACGAAGTGGCGCTGATCAAGACCTATGATTCCGATCCCGCGCGGGCACGCTTCAGCGCCCACACCGCCTTCGCCGATCCCAACTTCCCGGATCCGAAGCCGCTGCGCGAGAGCATCGAGATCCGCGCGCTGGCGTTCTTCGACTGATTCAACCGTCCCCTGAAACGAAAAACCCCGCCGCGGACAACCGCGGCGGGGTTTCCGATTCCGGCGGAGGATCCGGCTCAGGCCTTGGCGAGTGCCGAGCCCTGGCGCTTGGCCATGAAGCTCTTCGCGGTCTCGACCGCGACCGCGGCGTCGCGGCAATAGGCGTCGGCGCCGATCGAGTTGGAGAAGGCCTCGTTCAAGGGCGCGCCGCCGACCAGGACCACGTGGTCCGCGCGGATGCCCTTCTCGATCAGGGCGTCGATCACGACCTTCATGTAGGGCATGGTGGTGGTGAGGAGCGCCGACATGCCGAGGATGTCAGGCTGATGCTCCTCGATCGCGGCCAGGTATTTCTCGACCGGATTGTTGATGCCGAGATCGACCACGTCGAAGCCGGCGCCTTCCATCATCATACCGACCAGGTTCTTGCCGATGTCGTGGATGTCGCCCTTGACGGTGCCGATCACCATCTTGCCGACCTTGGGCGCGCCGGTCTCGGCCAGCAGCGGCCGCAGGATGAACATGCCGGCCTTCATCGCATTGGCGGCCAGCAGCACCTCGGGGACGAACAGGATGCCGTCGCGGAAGTCGATGCCGACGATGCGCATGCCCTCGACCAGGGCCTTCGTGAGCACGTCGTAGGGGGTCCATTTGCGGTTCAGCAGGATGTGGACGGCCACCTCGATCTCTTCCTTGAGGCCGTCGTAGAGGTCGTCGTGCATCTGCTGGACGAGGTCGTCGTCGTTCAGGGTGTTGAGGTCGAGTTCGCCGGCGTCGCTCGCCATGGTGTCACCTGCTCTTGCGCAAACGTGCTGCCCGGTCCGGTCCCCCGGCCCGAAAACGGGGCGCAGAGTGCCGGGGCGGGCGGAAATTGGCAAGACGAGTAGCCGGTTTCCGACTGTCGCAGCCGCGCCGCCGCGACATGTTCTGAAGCGCGCGCGACAGCAGCGGCGCCGCGACCGGATCGGACCGCGGTTTCAGGGGTTTTCCCAACGGAATCCTCGGCTTGCCGTTGCGATTTTAGCGGCCGGCTTGTACAGACAGGTACAGCCAATTTGGTCTTCTGTTATTCCTTTTACGACTTCACCCAAGACTCCGTCCCATCCGGGACAATCCCGAGCGGGCCATTGGAGATATGACCCATTGGAGAGATGACATGGACTACACGCCGTTCCTCCTGAAGCCGGGCGCCCTCGGCCTCGCCGAATTGCGGGCGCTCGCCGGGAGCCGGCGCAAGCTGGCGCTCGACCCCGCCGCCCATGCGGCGATCGACCGCTCGGCGGCGGTGGTGCAGTCGATCCTTGATCGCAAGCAAGTTGCCTATGGCATCAACACCGGCTTCGGCAGCCTCGCCCATACCCGGATCCCCGACGACCAGGTGGCGGAACTGCAGCGGCGGCTGGTCCTGTCCCATGCCGCCGGGACCGGGCAGCCCTTCGCCGACGAGATCGTCCGGCTGGTGCTGATCCTGAAGATCAATGCCCTCGCCCGCGGCTATTCCGGCATCCGCCGCAGCGTGATCGAGGCGCTGGTGAAGCTCCTCAACGCCGAGGTCTATCCGCTGATCCCGAGCAAGGGCTCCGTCGGCGCCTCGGGCGATTTGGCACCCCTGGCGCATCTCTCGGCGGTGCTGATCGGCGTGGGCGCGGTCCGTCACGAGGGCCGCACCTTGACCGCCGTCGAGGGCCTGACCATTGCGGGCCTCAAGCCGATCACGCTCGCCGCCAAGGAGGGCCTGGCGCTGCTGAACGGTACGCAGGTCTCGACGGCACTGGCCGTCGCCGGGCTGTTCGCGGCGGAGGACGTGTTCCTGGCGGCCCTGGTCGCCGGCGCGCTGACCACCGATGCCTGCCTCGGCAGCGACGCGCCCTTCGACCCCCGCATCCACGAGGTGCGGGGCCAGCCGGGCCAGATCGAGGTCGCACAGGCCTTGAAGGCGCTGATGGCGGAGAGCCCGTTGCGCGCGAGCCATCTCGAATGCGGCCGGGTCCAGGATCCCTACAGCCTCCGGTGCCAGCCGCAGGTGATGGGCGCCTGCCTCGACACCCTGCGCCACGCTGCCGCGGTGGTCGGCCGCGAGGCGAATGCCGTCTCCGACAACCCGCTGGTCTTCGCCGATGGAAGCGACGGGGGGAATGAC
>DATKMF010000052.1:0-2016 GCA_035542015.1 Candidatus Cybelea sp. | reverse complement strand
TGCAGGATCGAAAGCGGCTGGCCTACCGGGCCTACGAGGGCGGCGTCGACACGATGCTCAACGCTCTCAACTCCGACCAGGACCTGTTCACGGCTGAAGTGAGCCTCGCTCAAGCCCGGCTCGACGAGCTCCGCTCCCTGGTCCAGATCTACAGAGCGCTCGGCGGCGGTTGGCAGGCATGAGCGGTCAGTACAGAACATCCACGAAAGGACAGCAACATGGCAACGCTTGATGCCAAGACAAAGAAGACCTTGACGACCGCCGCCATCGTGGTGGTCGCGGGCGCTGCCGCGTTCTATGCGTGGCACTCGCTGCGGCCGCACGGTCTTCCGGACAGTTTCGCGAGCAGCAACGGCCGCATCGAGGCGACCGAGATCGACGTCGCCGCCAAGATCGCGGGCCGGATCAAGGAGATCTCGGTGAAGGAAGGCGACATGGTCACCGCCGGCCAAGTCATCGCCCGGATGGACACCGCGGTGCTCGAGGCGCAGCGCCGCGAGGCGGAGGCGGAGCTGAAGGAAGCGCAGGTCGCCGTCGACACGGCAAAGCTCGTGGTGATGCAGCGGCAGGCCGAGAAGGTGGCGGCCCAGGCCGTGGTCGAGCAGCGCATCGCCGAGTTCGATGCCGCCAACAAGCGATTCGTGCGCAGCGAGCCTCTGCAGAAAGAGCAGGCCGTGACGCCACAGCAGGTGGACGACGATCGCGGTCACGTCCAAGCCGCCAAGGCCGCGGTGAGCGCCGCCAAGGCGCAGGTCGCGGCAGCCGACGCCAGCATCGGCACCGCTCGCTCGCAGATCGCACGCGCCATGGCGAGCGCGGAAGGCGCGCGCGCCAACATTCAGCGCATCCAGGCCGACATCAACGACAGCGAGCTCAAGTCGCCGAAGAGCGGGCGCGTGCAGTACAAGGTCGCGGAACCGGGCGAGGTGGTCAGCGCCGGAGGCCGGGTGCTGAACCTGGTCGATCTCACCGACGTCTACATGACCTTCTACCTGCCGACGGCCACGGCGGGACGCATCCGCCAGGGGGCCGACGTCCATCTCGTGCTCGACGCATATCCCCAGTACGTCATTCCGGCGACCGCGACCTTCGTCTCCGACGTCGCCCAGTTCACGCCGAAGACCGTGCAGACGGAGGAAGAGCGCCTGAAGCTGACGTTCCGGATCAAGGCGCGCATCGACCCGGCGCTGCTGCAGAAGTTCATCACCCAGGTCAAGACCGGGCTGCCGGGCGTTGCCTATGTGCGGCTCGATCCCAACACCGCATGGCCGGCCCAGCTCGACGTCCGCACCTGATGACGGTCGCCGGAGAACGGAAGTGATCACGGAGCTCCCGCCGGTCGTGCGATTGAGCAAGGTCGGATTGCACTACGGCAAGACGGTCGCGCTCGACGGAATCGATCTCGACATTCCGGCCGGCCGCATGGTCGGGTTCATCGGCCCGGACGGTGTCGGCAAGTCGAGCCTCTTCTCGCTCGTGGCCGGTGACCGCGCCGTGCAGGCGGGCCGCATCGAAGTGCTCGCCGGCGACATCGCCGACGCCGCGCATCGAACCGCTGTGTGTCCGCGCATCGCCTACATGCCCCAGGGACTGGGCAAGAACCTGTACTTCACGCTCTCGGTGCGCGAGAACATCGACTTCTTCGGTCGACTGTTCGGGCAAGGCATCGCCGAGCGCAATCGGCGGATCGCCAACCTGGTGGAAGCCACCGGCCTGGCACCCTTCGTCGATCGGCCGGCCGGCAAGCTCTCGGGCGGCATGAAGCAAAAGCTCGGCCTTTGCTGTTCGCTCATTCACGATCCCGACCTGGTGATCCTCGACGAGCCGACGACGGGCGTGGACCCGCTGTCGCGCCGCCAGTTCTGGGACCTCATCGACAGCATCCGTGCCGACCGGCCCGCGATGAGCGTGATGGTCGCCACTGCCTACATGGACGAAGCTTCGCGCTTCGACTGGCTGGTGGCCATGAACGCCGGCAAAGTGCTCGCCACCGGAACCGTCGAAGAACTCTGCAAG
>DATKMF010000051.1:0-2334 GCA_035542015.1 Candidatus Cybelea sp. | reverse complement strand
AGGGCCGAGCAGCGCCATGAACTCGCCCTTGGCGATGGTGAGGCTCACGTTCTTCAGCGCGGTGAAGCTGCCGAAGGTCTTGGTGATGCCGATGGCCTGGAGTGTCATGCTTCACCTGCGTGGTTTGGCTGGATGCATCGCGTCTGTGCCGCAAACTCGGTCGATCATGTCCGTCTCAATGCCCTCTCCCCTGGCTCAAGCGGCGGCCGAGGCGCCATTCGAGCAGGCTCTTGCCGATCAGGGTGACGAGGGCGAGGAGGGCGAGGAGCGAGGCGACGGCGAAGGCGCCGACGAAATCGTACTCGTTGTAGAGGGTCTCGACATGGAGCGGCATGGTGTTGGTGACGCCGCGGATGTGGCCCGAGACCACCGAGACCGCGCCGAACTCGCCCATGGCCCGGGCGTTGCAGAGCAGCACGCCGTAGAGCAGGCCCCAGGCGACGTTGGGCAGGGTCACGCGGAAGAAGGTCTGGAAACCGCCGGCGCCGAGCGAGGCCGCGGCCTCTTCCTCATCGGTGCCCTGCTCCTGCATCAGCGGGATAAGCTCGCGGGCGACGAAGGGGAAGGTGACGAAGATGGTGGCCAGCACCAGCCCCGCCACGGTGAAGATGATCTTGATGCCGTGCGCCGCCAGGAACGGCCCGAACCAGCCATGGGCGCCGTAGAGCAGCACGTAGATCAAGCCGGAGATCACCGGCGAGACCGAGAACGGCACGTCGATCAGGGTAATGAGGAGACTCTTGCCGCGGAACTCGAACTTGGCGATGGCCCAGGCGGCGGCGAGGCCGAAGACGAGGTTCAAGGGCACGGCGATCGCCGCCACCAGCAACGTCAGCTCGATGGCGGAGAGCGCGTCGGGATCGGCGATGGCGGAGAGATAATGGCCGATGCCGTCGGTCAGGGCCTCGGCGAAGACCGAGATCAGCGGCAGCACCAGCATCAGGCCCATGAATCCGAGGGCGAGGCCGATCAGCAGGCGGCGCGCCCAGGCGGGCTCGGTCTGCGTAGGCTGGACCGGCTTCGGCGCACCGACTGCGGCCTCGGCGCCGCGCTCGTCCTCGGGAAGCACTGGCAGCGGAATCGCGGTCTCGGCGTTCATCGGCTGCGCTCCTCATGCCGGCGCGACCAGCGCTGCAAGAGGTTGATCACCAGGAGCATGCAGAACGAGACCACCAGCATCACCACGGCAATCGCCGCGGCACCGGCATAATCGAATTGCTCGAGCTTGGTCACGATCAGCAGCGGCGCGATCTCCGACTTCATCGGCATGTTGCCGGCGATGAAGATCACCGAGCCGTATTCGCCGACGGCGCGGGCGAAGGCGAGGGCGAAGCCGGTCAGCAAGGCCGGGAAGATCGAGGGCAGGATCACCAGGCGGAAGTTCTGCCAGCGGGTGGCGCCGAGGCTCGCTGCCGCGTCCTCGACCTCGCGGTCGAGATCGAGCAGCACCGGCTGGACGGTGCGGACGACGAAGGGGAGGCCGATGAAGATCAGTGCGACCACGATGCCGGCGGGCGTGAACGCGATCTTCAGGCCGAGCGGCGCCAGGAGATGCCCGATCCAGCCGTTCGGTGCGTAGAGCGCGGTCAACGCGATGCCGGCGACGGCGGTCGGGAGCGCGAAGGGGAGATCGACCAGCGCGTCGACCACGCGCTTCAGCGGAAACTGGTAGCGCGCCAGCACCCAGGCGACGATCAGGCCGAAGACGGCGTTCACCACTGCGGCGATCGCCGAGGCGCCGAAGGAGAGCTTCAGCGAGGCGAGGACCCGCGGCGCCGTCACGACCTTCCAGAAGCCGTCGAAGCCGAGCTCCGCCGGGCGGAGCAGCAGCGCCGCCAGGGGCAGCAGCACGATCAGCCCCAGATAGACCAGGGTGTAGCCGAAGGTGAGGTTGAAGCCCGGCAGCACCGAGGGGCGCTTCCAGGCGAAGCTCCGGGCTGTGGCCGTCATCGGGTCTGGATCGCCGAGATCGGACGGGTGGCCGAGTCAGCCGCGAAGGCGCAGTACGCCCTTGCCGGTAGAACCATGAAAGCCTCCACCCTCAAATCACATTAACTCGAGCTTATTGGTAGTCTATAATCGTCGCCCAGACATAATCATATGCCGGCGCCCTCCACAAGTTCCGTGGGCGGGGCGACCATGACGTCGGCGAGGCTGGTGTTATCGAGAATTCGGGCGGTCGAATCCCGGACCTGGAGCAGCACCCGGCGGATCTCGCAGGTGGTCTCGTCCTTGCAGTCGTCGCAGCGGCGATAGGCCGTGCGGCTGGCGCAGGGGAGCTGGGCCAAGGGCCCGTCGATGATCCGGATGACCTGCCCGAAGAAGATGTTTTCC
>DATKMF010000050.1:0-8508 GCA_035542015.1 Candidatus Cybelea sp. | reverse complement strand
GATCGCGGCGCCGCTCGCGCGCGTGGCCGAGGTGCGCAGCCTGCGGCGAGTCGCCACCAATCTGCTCGACACTTATGTGGGCGGGCATTCGGGTGCGCGCATCCTCGGCGGTCAATACCGGCGCGGCGATGTCGAGACCATCCGCGCGGCCATCTGGCTCTCCGACATGCGCGGCTTCACCGAGCGCGCCGACCGCATGCCCGGCCGCGACCTGATCGCGCTCCTCAACCGCTATTTCGATTGCCAGGTGCCGGCGATCCGCGAACAGGGCGGCGAGATTCTGAAGTTCATGGGCGACGGACTGCTCGCGATCTTTCCGATCGATGCGACCGTACCCGATACCGGCGGCTCCGACATCGGCGGCGTCTGCGGCCGCGCCCTCTCGGCCGCGCGCAAGGCGGAAGCGGCGGTGGCCGAGGCCGATTGGGGCGGGCTCGAACCCAAGGGCGCCGTGCGCTTCGGCGTGGCGCTGCATGTGGGCGAGGTGCTCTACGGCAATATCGGCAGCGTCGATCGACTTGACTTCACCTCGATCGGACCCGCGGTCAACCTTGCAGCACGGATCGAGAAGCTCTCCGCCGAGATCGGCCGCACCATCCTTGCCTCCGCCGATTTCGCCGCGCACTGCCGCGACGAGATCGCGAACGGCACGCTTGCGCCGGTCGGCAGCTTCGCCCTCAAAGGCGTCGCCGCGGAGCAGCTCGTCTATGGGGTGGCCTAGGCACTCTGGCTCTGCGACTTCGCCGCGGTTGCGGCGCGCGCGCGGATGATGGCGTCGAGCAGAGAGGCGGCGTTGTAGGGTTTGGCAATCAGCTCGAAGCCCGCCTGCTGCACCTCGGCTGCCGGCCGCGCGAAACCGGTCGAGAGCAGCACCGGCAGCCAGGGGAAGTGCAGGCGCACCCTCTGCGCCAGCTCGATCCCGTTCATGCCACCCGGCATCACGATGTCTGACAGCAGGAGGTCGAAGCGCTGGCCGCCGAGCAGCAGCGCGAGTGCGGTACCCGCATTGGCCACGTGCTGCGCGCGATAGCCGATCATGGCGAGGATGGTCGCGGCGGCGGCCGCCACATCCTGGTCGTCGTCCACCAGCAGCACGCTGCCGCCGCCGACCGGTGCCGCACGCTCAGCGCGGCGCTCCAGCTCCATGCCGGTTTCCGCTTCGGCCCGCGGCAGCAGGATCGAGACCGTCGTGCCGCTGCCGACCGCGCTGCTGATTTCGGCGGCGCCGCCCGCCTGCTGGGCGAACCCGTAGACCTGGCTCAGACCGAGACCGGTTCCCTTGCCGACCTCCTTGGTGGTGAAGAAGGGCTCGAAGACGCGTTTCAGCACTTCCGGCGGAATGCCGGTTCCGGTATCGACGACCGAGATGCGCACGTGGTCGCCGACGGCCGTGCCGTCAGCGGGAGGCGTCAACCCGCCGATGACATTCGCGTTCGAGGCGGGGTGCGTGTCGAAGCCAGCGGGGAGGTTGCGCGCCTCGAGGCGCACCAGCCCGCCCTTCGGCATGGCGTCCCGCGCGTTGACGCAGAGATTCATGAGCGCGAGCTCGAGCTCGGCGACGTCGCATTTGACCGGCCAGAGATCGGCCGCGATCTCCGCGACGATGCGGATGTCGCCGCGCGTCGAGCGCTGCAGCATGTCCAGGAGCTCGGTCGAACGGCGGTTGAGGTCGACGATCTCGGGCGCCACCGATTGACGGCGCGAGAAGGCGAGGATCTGCCGCACCAGCCTGGCGCCGCGCTCGGCGGCGCGGATCATGGTCGCCGCCGACTGCTTCTCCGGACCTTCGGGCAGCCGCGATTCCAGGAAGCCTGCATTGCCCATCATGATGGTCAGCAGGTTGTTGAAGTCATGGGCGATGCCGCCCGCCATCTGGCCGACCGCTTCGAGCTTTTGCGCCTCGCGCATGCTCTCCTCGATCCGTGCGCGCCCGGCCATCTCCGCCTCGAGCTGGCGCGAACGTTCGGCGACCCGCTGCTCCAGCGTCTCATTGAGCTGCTGCAGGCGGTCTTTGGCGACGGCGAGCTCGTCGGCGCGCTTCTGCAACGAGCGGGCGAGGCCGGCGAACAGGGCTCGCGTCTCCAGGAGCAGCACCAGCAGGATGAAGCTCGCGGCCATCAAGCCGTACAACCGCCCGAAGTAGAAGCCGGTGTCGAAGCGCTGCTTGTTCAGCATCGCGCTCAGGGCGATGTCGAAGATCCAGACGCACATCACCACCATCAGCCAGAGATCGAGCACGCTCTGAGGCTGGCGCCGCCAGAGCGCCACGATCGCCGCCGCGGCGAGCAGGCAGTCGCCGGCGACCACGACGTTGTAGACCAGGCTGTATTGGCCGGAGGCCAGCAGCACCGGCATCAGGTCGTGCCCGACCGTCGTCATCAGCACAATGCCGGCGACCACGGCCAGCGTGATGGCAACCGCTTTCATGGTGCGGCGGCGAAGGACGGGATCCTGCGCGCTCTCGAGTGCCGCCGCCTCGGCGCCGCCGCCGTCGCTGTCATCAAGCGCATAGGCGAGCACCAGGGCGGGCATCCCGGCGTGCCAGAACATGTAGAGCCAGGCCGTGGTCTGCGTGCCGCCCGTCAAGAGCCCGCCGGGCGCGAACAAGCCGGGGAAGGAGAGCATGTGGCAGAGCGCCATCAGCCCGGTGAAGATATAGCCGCAGCTCAGGAAGAGCAGGCCGCGCCGGCCGATGATGCTGAACTGGCCGAGCAGCAGCACGGCGGTGATGAGATCGTTGATCGTGACGGCGGATTCGTAGGCCGGAATGAAGGCGTCGATCTTGACCAGGAGCCGGCCCGCGAACGGCACCACGGCCAGGAACACCGCAAGCGACACGGCCAGCACCGTGTAGGCCAGCCGCCGCTCGCGATCGCTCGCCGGCAGGATCGAGAGGAAGACGCCTTGGACGCTGACCATGGTCCTGTCTCGTTTTGTCGTGCTTCCGACGATCGATCGAAAAAGCACGCTATATCAATCCTCTGGCGGCTGTCGAGGCCGCCAATCCCTCATGGAACGCCAGGATCGTAAAGAAAGCGTTTAAGACTGGAAGCCTGTCACACCGGGAAACCGTGGCGCGTCCTTGAAGGAGATCGGTCAACACAGGAGAAACCCGCCGTGAAACACCGCATCATCCTCGCCGGCGCGACCGGCGCGATCGGCCGCCGGCTGGTCCCGCTGCTGGTGGACACCGGCCATGTCGTCATCGGCACCACGCGCGCCGCTGATAAGGCGTCGTTGCTCCGCGCCATGGGCGCCGACGCCGTCGTGGTTGACGTGTTCGATGTTGCGGCGCTCGCGCAAGCGCTGCGCCAGGCGCGGCCCGATCTCGTCATCCACCAGCTGACCGACCTGCCGCCGGCGCTCGATCCCGCGCGCATGGCTGACGCCGTGCATCGCAACGCGCGGATCCGGCGCGAAGGCACGCGCAACCTGGTCGCCGCTGCCGTTGCGGCCGGTGTCCCGCGCATGATCGCCCAGAGCATCGCCTGGGCCTATGCGCCGGGCCTCGAGCCGCATGACGAAGAGGCACCGCTCGACGCCGCCGCCGAGGGAATCCGCGCGGTCTCGATCGGCGGCGTGGTGGCGCTGGAAGAAGCCGTGCTCCATACGGCTGGGCTCGATGGCGTGGTGTTGCGCTACGGCCAGCTCTATGGCCCGGGGACCGGGCGGGATGCGCCCGAGGGCGGGTCGCCGCTCCATGTCGATGCCGCGGCCTTCGCCGCGCTCTGCGCCATCGATCACGCCCGCTCCGGCATCTTCAACATCGCCGAGGCGAACGACCACGTGACGACCGAGAAGGCGCGGGCCCTGCTGCGCTGGGATTCCGCCTTTCGGCTGGGCCCCCGGACCCGAATCGCGGCCTTCGGCTGACTGGAAAGGAGAAGGCCATGTCTCTGCACGAGGCGCTCACGCCACGCCATCGCCGACCGTTCCTCTTTGCAGCGGTCGGACTTGTTCTTGTCACCGCGGCGGGCGGTTGGGCCGCGTTGCATTCGGCGCCCGTCATGCAGATGTCGGCGAGCAACGAAGGCGCCGCTTCGCGGCCCCGCGCGATCCAGCATCCGGTCGCCTGCGAGAAGCTGCCGAACGTGCCGGGGAAGTCGGTCACCACGGTGCTGGTCGAGTTCCCGCCCAATGCCTTCACCCCGCGGCACCGGCATCCGGGCTCGGTCACGGCCTACGTGCTGAAGGGCACCCTGCGCTCGCAGCTCAATGACGGACCGGTCGAGACCTTCAAGACCGGGGGCACCTGGTTCGAGCCGCCCGGCACGATCCACAGCATGGTCGAGAATCCGAGCCCGACCGAGAGCGCCGAGATCCTGGCGATCTTCGTCGCCGATACGGACTGCGGGGCGTTGACGGTGTTCGACGACTGAACGCGGCCTTCAGTGCAGAATGCGGGCGAGGAAGGCCTTGCTGCGCTCGGAGCGGGGTGCAGTGAAGAACTGCTCGGGCTCGGTGTCCTCGATGATGCGACCGTCATCCATCATCACGACCCGGTCGGCGACTTCCCGCGCGAAGCCCATCTCGTGGGTGACGGCGATCATGGTCATGCCTTCCCGCGCGAGCTCCTTCATAACTTCCAGAACCTCGCCGATCATCTCGGGATCGAGCGCGCTGGTCGCCTCGTCGAACAGCATCAGCGACGGGCGCATGGCGAGGGCGCGGGCGATCGCCACGCGCTGCTGCTGGCCGCCGGAAAGCTGGGCGGGATAGGACTCCGCCTTCTCGGCCAGGCCGACGCGGCCCAGGAGAGCACGGGCGGTCTCGATGGCCTCGGCCTTGGCGATGCCGCGCACCTGGATTGGGGCCTCGATGATGTTGCCGAGCGCCGTCAGGTGCGGGAACAGGTTGAAGCGCTGGAACACCATGCCGATCTCGCGGCGCTGGCGCGCGATGTTGCGCTCGGAATCCTCGATCAGGCGCCCGTTGCGCTCGCGATAGCCGATCAGCTGGCCGTTCACCAGGATGCGGCCCTTCCGGATCTTCTCCAGGTGATTGAGGCAACGGATGAAGGTGGTCTTGCCGGAGCCCGAAGGACCCACGATCACCACCACCTCGCCGCGCTTCACCGTCAGGGAGACGCCCTTCAGAACCTGATGCGCGCCGAACCATTTGTCGACGTCGATCGCCTCGACCACCTTCTCGGTGGACGTGACCGGCACCCCCCCGATTGCCTGCAGGATCTCGGTCACCGCACGTGCCGCGGCAGCAAGAGGCGGCGCAGTCCGTCGGCCATGCTCTCCCGCGGGGGCAGGCTCTGGGCCGGGTTGCCGAAGCGGCGATCGATGGCGCGCTGGGCGAAGCCCCAGAGCGTCGTCAGCGCCAGATAGTAGAGCGCCACGACGCTCAGCAACTCGAACACGCGGAAGGTCGCGGAGATCTGCATGTTGGTCGCCAGCAGCAGCTCGGGCACGCCGATCACGCTGACCAGGGTGGTGTTCTTCAGCATCGCGTTGAATTCGTTGCCGAGCGGCGGAATGATCACCCGTGCGGCCTGCGGGAGGATGATCCGGCGCATCAGCCTGAGATAGGTCATGCCGAGAGACTTCGCGGCCTCGGTCTGGCCGTGATCCACCGAGAGAATGCCGGCCCGCACGATCTCGGTCATGTAAGCGCCTTCGTTCAGACTGAGCGCAACGATGCCGGCCTGGATGTTGCCCGGGATCACCGCGAAGCCGAGGTCGATGTCCTCGAAGCGGAAGATGTTGGCAGCCGCGAGGCCGGTGTAGATGAAGACGATCTGCACCAGGAGCGGCGTGCCGCGCATGAGCCAGGTGTAGAAGGCCACAACGGCGCGGATGATGCGGAAGCGCGATTGCGTGCCCAGAGCACCGGCAATGCCTATGGCGGTTCCGATGCTCTGGGAGATCACGCTGATGCAGAGGGTGAGCCAGAGCCCATGGAGAAAGACTGAGCTCGGCTCGAACAGATAGTGCTCAAAGAAGCCCCAATCGAACCTCATGACAGGGAGTCTAGAGCGTGTCGCCCTCCAAATGCCACTTCTTCAAGATCTCCATGTCGGTGCCGTCGGCCTTGATCGCATCGAAGGCCTTCTGGATCGCATCGTGCAGTTCGGTGTCGTCCTTGCGGGTTGCGATCCCGGTCAGGATCTTGGCGAACGGATCTCCCGCGATGTCGAAGACATCGGACGCCTTCTGCATGAAATAGGCGGCGCTTTCCAGCGTGGTGCCGTAGACATCGACCTGGTTGATCTGCAATGCCTGCAGCGCGTCGGAATCCTTCGGAAAGACCACCAGGTTGGCGGGCGGCTTGCCGGCGGCTTCGAACTTCTTGTTCTGGTCCTCGACCAGGCTCTGGATCGTGGTGCCGTTCTCGGCGGCGATCTTCACGCCGGAGAGATCGTCGAGGCTCTTGATGTTCTTCGGGTTGCCCTTGTGCACCAGCAGCGCCTGACTGGAATACATGTAGTCGACGAAATCCACCACTTCGCGCCGTGCGGGCTTGTCGAACAGCTGCGAGAGGATGGCGTCGCAATGCTTGGCCTGCAGCGCCGGGATGATTCCGTCGAACGGCGTATTGGCAAACTCCGCCTGGACACCGAAACGCTTGGCGATCTCCTTGCCGAGGTCGATGTCGGAGCCGATCGGTTGGTTGTTTTCGTCGAAATAGCCGAGCGGCGGCCCGGAAATGTCCGAGCAGTAGACGATCTTGCCCGCCTGCTTGATGCGGTCGGGCGCTTTGATGTCGTCCGCCTGTGCATGGCTGCCGAGCGCGATCATGCCCGCAGCCATCAGGGCCGCGGCGATATGCTCCGTGTAACGCGAACCGCTCATGTGAACCTCCCTAGCGTCTGTTGGAACCAATTGTTGTTTGGTTTCGCTGCATTTGCGGCAGCACGCTTGCATGTGGATGTGGGAGGTGTCAACAATCGCAGCTCCAGTGAAGCCAATAGGAAAATGGTTTCAAAATGCGCCGACGCGATCGCGCTCTCAACAAGCTCTCCGGTCTGCTGCAGAACGCGGACTATCCGCCGAACAGCCGCCTGCCGCCGGAGCGCGCGCTGTGCGCCATGCTCAGCCTGAGCCGCAGCGCCCTGCGCGAGGGGCTGGAGGTGCTCGAGGCCGAGGGACGCATCTGGCGCCATGTCGGCCAAGGCACCTTCGTCGGCAGCCGTCCCGCGCCGGAGCCGGCGACCCTCAGCCTGATCAGCGCGCGCACCAGCCCGAGCGAGGTGCTGGAGACGCGGCTGCTGGTGGAGCCCTTGCTGGCGCGCCTTGCGGCCTTGCGCGCGACCGAGGCCGAGATCGCGCAGATGCAGCGGCTCCTGGAGAAAAGCGAGGCCGCGCATGACGCCAAGACCTGGGAGCTCTGGGACGGCAGGTTGCATCGCGCGATCGCCGAGGCCGCGCATAACGGCTTGCTGCTTTCGATCTTCGACGCGTTCAACGCGATGCGCAGCCAGGCCCGCTGGAGCGCCTTGCGCCAGGCGGCGCTGACGCCGGAGCGCCACGCCGCTTATTGCGCGCATCACCGCGCCTATGTCGATGCCATCGCCGCGCGCGATCCCAACCGCGCCGAGACCGTCATGCGCCGCCACATCACCGCGGTGCGCGAAGGGCTGCTCGGCTCGGCCGAGGCGGCGGAATAGAGCGATCCCCATTCAGCAGGAGCCATCCGATCATGCGTGACTTCCAGTTTCCCGGCCGCTCGCCGTTGCGGGTGACTGAAGCGGCCGCCGCGACCTCGCACCCGCTGGCCAGCGTCGCCGCGATCGACGTGCTGAAGGCCGGCGGCAATGCGATCGATGCGGCGATCGCCGCCGCCGCCGTCCTCGCCGTGGTCGAGCCGCAATCGACCGGCATCGGCGGCGACGGCTTCATGCTCTATGCGCCGAAGGGCGGCGGGAAGGTGATCGCCTATAACGGCTCCGGCCGCGCCCCGCGGCGCGCGACGCATGACTGGTACCGCGCGCAAGGCTTCGACGCGGTGCCGACGTTTGGCGCCCATGCGGTGACGGTGCCGGGCCTGGTCGATGCCTGGTGTCGCATCCACGCCGACCACGGCAGCAAGCCACTCGAGGAATTGCTGCGCCCGGCGATCCGCTATGCCGAGGAGGGCTATCTGGTCGCCGACCGCGTCGCCTTCGACTGGCAGGCTGTTGCCGGGCGGCTGGCGCAGATTCCGAATGTCGATCGGACCCTCCTGCCGAACGGCCGCGCGCCGCGCGCCGGGGAGAAGCACCGCGATCCGCGGCTGGCCGAGACGCTGCGCACGATCGCGAAGCAGGGGCGCGACGGGTTCTATA
This sequence comes from Candidatus Cybelea sp., assembly GCA_035542015.1. Classification (GTDB taxonomy): domain Bacteria; phylum Pseudomonadota; class Alphaproteobacteria; order Dongiales; family Dongiaceae; genus Dongia. Next base: position 236 of record DATKMF010000050.1, on the reverse strand, counting down.
AAGGTGCGGTCGCGGAGGATATCGTCGGCCATCTGAAATCGCTGGGTGGCCTGCATGAGATGGAGGACTTCGCGACGGCGGCGGGCGAATATGTAGAGCCGATCTCGACGCGCTATCGCGGCGTCGACGTGTTCCAGATGCCCCCCAACAACCAGGGCATCACGGCGCTCCTGATGCTGAACATCCTTGGCGGCTTCGATTTGGGCGGGCTCGATCCGCTCGGGCCCGAGCGGTTG
>DATKMF010000049.1:0-66640 GCA_035542015.1 Candidatus Cybelea sp. | reverse complement strand
TCCAGCGCCGCCGCGGCGTCGCTCAGCTCGCCCTCGCCGCGATCGAACTTGCCCTGGGAGCGCCCGACTCCGCGGAAGTTGAAGCGCAGCACCGAGAAACCCAGGCGCTGGAAGGACTGGTAGAGCGAATAGACCACTTTGTTGTTCATGGTGCCGCCGTGTTGCGGATGCGGGTGGAGCATCAGCGCAATCGGCGCATTGGGCGTGCTGTTCTGCTGGTAGCGGCCTTCCAGGCGGCCTTCCGGCCCGTTCAGGATGATTTCCGGCATGGGGAGCTGGGTTTTTCTTTGTCTGGCAATACGTTGTTGGGGAAGCGCCGCGGCTGTCGGCGCCCGTTATACCCTAGCTAGGTGTGGGGATTTCCCGCATCTTCCTAGGCTGCGTCAGTGCTAATTCTTGACCGCCTTAGTCGGGCATACTATATGTCCTTCCGGGCTCGCGATGGCCGTTTCGCGACGGATACCCGAGCAGCAGCCTCTACTTAGGTCCTTCCCGGCGGCGCAGCAGTAAACACGATGGCGATGCGAATTTTCAAGCGGATTGCAGAAGAGATCGACGCCACGATGGCCCGGGACCCCGCGGCCCGTTCGCGCGCCATGGTGGTCCTGGCCTATCCCAGCTTCTGGGCCGTGGTGTTCCACCGGGTCGCGCACCGAATCTATAAGGCGGGCTTCTACACCCCGGCCCGGATGATTTCCCAGTTTTCGCGGTTCCTGACCGGGATCGAGATCAACCCCGGCGCCCGAATCGGGCGCCGGCTGTTCATCGACCACGGCATGGGCGTCGTGATCGGCGAGACCGCGATCGTCGGCGACGACGTGACGCTCTATCACGACGTCACCCTCGGCGGCATCTCGCCCTCGATCAATTCGTCCTCGCAGGTCGACGTGAAGCGCCACCCGACCCTGGAGGACGGCGTCATTGTCGGTGCCGGCGCGCAGATCCTCGGCGACATCGTGGTGGGGCGGAATGCGCGGGTCGGGGCCAATGCGGTCGTCGTCAAGGATGTGCCACCGGGCGTCGCGGTGGTCGGTATTCCGGGCCGCGTGGTGAAGCCGAAGGACGCCTGCACCGATTTCGACGCCTATGGCATGCCGGGGCGCGAGCTTCCCGACCCGGTCGCGCGGGCGATCGATGGGCTGATGGACCAGATCCGCCGGCTGCAGGCGCGCATCGCCGTGCTCGAGAGCGAGCGCCAGAATGGCGAGCCGCACCTCAACGGCATCAACGGGACGCCCGAGATTTCCGGCGGAGACGGGAACCCCGACTCCAGCGCGGATGCGGTCGGGCTTGGTGGCTATATCTAAGGCAGTCATGTTCAAGGAGGACCTGCCGTGAAACTGAGCACGAAGGGACGCTATGCCGTCATGGCGCTGGTCGATCTCGCCGGGCATAGCAACGGCCGCCCGGTGGCGCTCGCCGATATATCCGGCCGCCAGGAGATCTCGCTTTCCTATCTGGAGCAGCTGTTCGCCAAGCTCCGGCGCGCGGGACTGGTGAAATCCGTGCGCGGTCCGGGCGGCGGCTATCTGCTCGCCCGCACAGCCGACGACACGCGCATCTCCGACGCGATCATGGCGGTCGACGAGCCGATCCGGGCGACCCGATGCAAGCCGAATTCCGGCACCGGCTGCCACAGCGACAAGAGCCGCTGCCTGACCCACGATCTCTGGGAGGAGCTCTCGCACCAGATCCATCTCTTCCTGAGCTCGGTCTCGCTCGCGGATGTCTGCGAGAAGCGCGTGCTCGGCCGTTCCGGCAACGGCATGCCGAAGGCGGACGGCGCCGACGCAGGCAACCCGGCCGCTGCCAACAACGTCGGGGAGCCCTCCGTGCCGCAGACGCAGACGCCAGTCGCGGCCGAATAGCACACGCGCAGGACCACGGGATGCAGCGCAGGATTTACCTCGACTGGAACGCGACGGCGCCGGTTCGCCCGGCGGCGCGGCGCGCGGTCGCGGCTGCGCTGGAGCTCGCCGGCAATCCGTCCTCGGTGCATGGCAGCGGTCGGGCGGCGCGCAAGCTGGTCGAAGATGCACGGGCGCGATTGGCGGACCTGGTCGGGGCTCGCGTGGAAGACGTGATCTTCACCTCCGGCGGCACCGAAGCCAACGCGCTGGCACTTGCCAGCCGAGGCGGACGGCGGTTGATTGCCTCCGCGATCGAGCATGATTCGGTGCGCAAGCCGGCGCTCGCGGCAGGCGCCGCGGAGATCCGCGTCACGCGCGACGGCGTGGTCGATCTCGATCACCTGCGCTTCCTGCTGGAGCAGGATTCGGCGCCGGCCCTGGTCTCGCTGATGCTGGCAAACAACGAGACCGGCGTAATCCAGCCGGTCGCGGCAGCGGCCGAGATCGCGCATGCGCACGGCGCGCTGATCCATTGCGACGCGGTGCAGGCGATCGGAAAGATCGAGGTGGATATCGCGGCGCTGGGCGCGGACCTGCTGACGATTTCCCCGCACAAGTTCGGCGGGCCCCAGGGTGTCGGCGCGCTGGTCCTCGCTCGCGGCGCTTCGGTGATGCCGCTGCTGCTCGGCGGTGGCCAGGAGCGGTCGCGCCGGGCCGGCACCGAGAACGTGCCGGCGATCGCCGGTCTCGGTGCCGCGGTCGCGGCGCTGCAACCCGGCGAGGGCGTGGCGGTTGCCGCTTTGCGCGATGCGTTGGAGCGGCGGCTGCTTGCTTTCGACGATATGGTCACCATCTTCGGACGTGAGGCGCCGCGGTTGCCCAATACCAGTTGCTTCGCCGCCGGCGACAAGTCGGCGGAGACTCTGGTGATGGCGCTCGATCTCGCCGGCGTCGCGGTCAGCGCCGGCTCGGCCTGCTCCTCCGGCAAGGTGCGTCCGAGCCATGTCGTGACAGCGATGGGCTTCGATGCCGCGAAGGCGGTGACAGCGATTCGCGTCAGCCTCGGGCATGAGACGACCGCGGCCGATATCGATGCGTTCATGGCGGCCTGGAGCCGGATCCAGGCGCCGCGCGGCGAAGGCGCCGCGATGATTCAACCCGCAGCTTGATCAAGGCTAGTGCAGGCACAGATGAACACCATGACGAGCAACACCCTGGAGAACCGGCCCAAGCTGCCGATCTATCTCGACTACCAGGCGACCACGCCCTGCGACCCGCGGGTGGTGCAGGCGATGCTGCCGTACTTTACCGAGAAGTTCGGCAACCCCCATTCGCGCAACCACTCCTATGGCTGGGAGTCGGAAGAGGCCGTCGAGAAGGCGCGCAAGCAGGTGGCCGACCTGATCGGCGCCGACGAGAAGGAGATCATCTTCACGTCGGGGGCGACGGAATCGAACAACCTCGCCCTGAAGGGCGTCGCGCATTTCCAAAAGGACCGCAAGGACCACATCATCACGGTCGTGACCGAGCACAAGTGCGTGCTCGATTCCTGCCGGCATCTGGAACTCGAGGGCTTCAAGGTCACCTATCTGCCGGTCAGGCAGGACGGGCTCATCGACCTCGAGCAGCTCAAGGCGGCGATCACCGACAAGACGGCGATCGTCTCGGTGATGGCGGTCAACAACGAGATCGGCGTCATCCAGCCGCTGGCCGAGATCGGCGCCATCTGCCGCGCGCGCGGCGTGGTCTTCCACACCGACGCGGCGCAGGCGGTGGGCAAGATCCCGCTGGACGTCAACGCGATGAAGATCGACCTCATGTCGATCTCCGGCCACAAGATTTACGGGCCGAAGGGGATCGGCGCGCTCTATGTCCGCCGCAAGCCCCGTGTGCGCATGGAGGCGATGATCCATGGCGGCGGCCAGGAGCGCGGCTTCCGCTCCGGCACATTGCCGACGCCGCTCTGCGTCGGGCTGGGCGAGGCCTGCGCCATCGCGCAGAAGGAGATGGGTGCCGAGGCGGAGCGTCTGGCGATGCTGCGCGACCGGCTCTACAAAGGGCTGAAGGAGCGTCTGCCGGACATCTATCTCAACGGCGATCTCGAGCGGCGCATCCCCGGCAACCTCAACATCTCCTTCGCCTATGTGGAGGGCGAAGGGCTGATGATGGGCATCAAGGAGCTCGCGGTCTCGTCGGGCTCGGCCTGCACCTCGGCGTCGCTGGAGCCTTCCTACGTGCTCCGCGCGCTCGGCGTCGAAGAGGAGCTGGCACACACCTCGTTGCGGCTCGGCCTCGGTCGCTTCTCAACCGAACAGGATGTGGACTATGCGATCGAGCATATCGTCCAGGCGGTCAATCGCCTGCGTGAGATGAGCCCGCTCTGGGAAATGGCCCAGGAGGGAATCGACATCAAGTCGATCGAATGGGCGGAGCATTGATCGCCCCCGATCGCAGGAACCTGAAGGAGTACGATCATGGCCTATAGCGACAAGCTGCTGGATCATTACGACAATCCGCGCAATATCGGCTCGTTCGGCAAGAGCGAGGAAGGCGTCGGCACGGGCCTGGTCGGCGCGCCGGCTTGCGGCGATGTGATGAAGCTGCAGATCAAGGTGGGTGCCGACGGGCGCATCGCCGACGCGAAGTTCAAGACCTTCGGCTGCGGCTCCGCGATCGCCTCGAGCTCGCTGGCGACCGAATGGGTCAAGGGCAAGACGCTGGACGAGGCGGAGAAGATCAAGAACACCGAGATCGCGCAGCATCTCTCGCTGCCGCCGGTGAAGATCCACTGCTCGGTGCTTGCCGAGGACGCGATCAAGGCGGCGATCAAGGATTTCCGCGACAAGCAGCATTCGAAAGACTCCGTCGAATCCGATAGGGCCGCGGAATGAACGATCAGGTTTTGAACACCAGCGTCCCCAGCGACGGCGCAGCAACGCCGATCCCGGCGAAGCCGCGCCGTGCCGCGCGCCCGCGTCCGGCGGCGATGTCGCTGACGGCGCCCGCCGTCGAGCGCGTGAAGGCGCTGCTGGAGAAGCGCGGCAAGCCATCGGCCGGCATCCGGATCGGCGTCCGCACCAAGGGCTGCTCCGGCCTCTCCTACACGCTCGAATACGCCGATGCGAAGGGTCCGATGGACGAGATCGTCGAGCAGGACGGCGTCACCATCCTGATCGACCCCAAGGCCTCGATGTTCATCTTCGGCACCGAGATGGACTATGTGGAGGAGAAGCTGCAGACCGGCTTCGTCTTCCGCAATCCCAATGAAAAAGGCCGTTGCGGCTGCGGCGAATCCTTCCACGTCTGAGCGCTCCTAAGGTTTCTCCGCATGTCGCAGATCGAGCAGGACGAGCGATTCCCGAAATCGCCCGCAACGGGTGACGTTTCGCCCTGCTGGTCCTGCAAGGAACCGCTGGCGGCGCGGGCGCTGTTCTGCCATGCCTGCGGCGCCGTGCAGCCGGCCGGCAATCTCGACCATTTCACCCGGCTCGGCGTGCCGCGCAGCTTCGACGTCGATGGCGACAAGGTGGAGAAGCAGTATCTCGGCTTCCAGCGCGTGCTGCACCCCGATCGGTTCGTTGCCAAGACGGCGAAGGAGCGCGCGATCGCCGAGAGCCAGGCAGTCTCGATGAACGAGGCCTACGAGACGCTGAAGGATCCGCTGCGCCGCGCCGCCTATCTGCTCAAGCTCGCTGGCCGCAATGCCGCCGTCTCGCACGACCAGACCGTCAACGACCCCGCCTTGCTGATGGAGGCGATGGAGGCGCGGGAGCAGCTTTCCGAAGCCGCCAGCGTCGATGAAGTCGAGCAGCTGCAGGTCGAGGCGGGCGCCAAGGCGATCGATCTCATCGCGCAATTGTCGCGGGCCTTCGCCGCCGAGGACTATGACCGCGCCGACACGCTGGCGACGCGGTTCAAGTATCTGCGCAAATATCTCGAAGAGACCCGCGCGCGGCGCGTCGCCCTGGAGGATTCAGCGGCGGAGGATGCGGAGTGACGACGACGCTGCTGCAGATTCACGAGCCCGGCGAGACACCGGAGCCGCATCAGGCGGAAACCGGCATTGCCATCGGCATCGACCTCGGCACCACCAATTCCGTCGCGGCAATCGCGACCGACGGCAAGCCGGAGATCCTGCGAGACAAGGAGGGCGACGGGCTGGTTCCGTCGGTGGTCTCCTATTCCGACAGCCTGCCCGTGGTCGGGCGCGAGGCGGTGATCCAGCAGATGCGGCGGCCGGAGGCCGTGGTCTCCTCGGTGAAGCGCCTCATGGGCCGGGGTGCCGCCGATCTGAAATCGCTCTCCGGCACCCTGCCCTACGAGATTCATGGCGACCAGCAGGTCGGCATGGTGCGGCTGAAGGTTGCGGGACGCGTGCTGAGCCCGGTCGAGGTCTCGGCGGATATCCTGCGCGCGATCAAGGCGCGCGCGGAAACGGCGCTCGGCCATGACGTGAACCGCGCGGTCATCACCGTGCCGGCCTATTTCGACGATGCGGCGCGCACCGCGACCAAGGATGCAGCCAAGCTTGCCGGGCTCGACGTGCTGCGGCTGGTGAATGAGCCAACGGCGGCGGCGCTCGCCTACGGGCTCGATCGCGGTGCGGAAGGTCTCTACGCGATCTACGATCTCGGCGGCGGCACGTTCGACATCTCGCTGCTGCGGCTGCAGCAGGGCGTGTTCCAGGTCCTGGCGACGGGCGGCGACGCGGCGCTCGGCGGCGACGATTTCGACCATGCGCTGGCGGAAGCGGCGCTCAAGTCCCTGCGGCGGGAAACACCCACCCTGGTCGAAGCCAAGAACCTGCTGCTGGCGGCGCGAAGGGCCAAGGAGATCCTGACCGAACGAGAGAGCACCGAGATCTTCGGCTCGATCCACGGCCACGAGTTCCGCCAGGCGGTGGATCGCGTCGCCTTCGAGAAGCTGATCGAGCCCATGGTGGCGAAGACTCTGAAGGCCTGCCGCCAGGTGCTCGAGGACGCCGGCGTGCAGGCCTCCGAGGTGAGGGGCGTCGTGCTGGTCGGCGGCTCGACCCGCGTGCCCCTGGTGCGCCGGATGGTGGCGAGGTTCTTCGGCCGCGAGCCCCTGGCCGACATCAATCCCGACGAGGTGGTCGCCGCTGGCGCCGCCCTCCAGGCCGAGGCGCTGACCCGCGGCGGCGAAACGCTGCTGTTGGATGTGATCCCGCTCTCGCTCGGCATCGAGACCGTGGGCGGCATCGTCGAGAAGGTGATTGACCGCAACACGCCGATCCCGGTGGCCAAGGCCCAGGAGTTCACCACCTACCAGGACGGCCAGACCGGGATGCAGATCCATATCGTTCAGGGCGAGCGGGAGACCGTGGATGCCTGCCGATCCCTGGGGCGGTTCGAGCTCACCGGGATCCCGCCGATGACGGCCGGCGCCGCGCGAATCCGAATCACTTTCGCGGTCGATGCCGACGGGCTCCTGACGGTCGGCGCGCAGGAGAAGACGACCGGGGTCAAGGCGGAGATCGCAGTGAAACCGAGCTACGGGCTCGGCGAGGACGAGATGGCCGATATGCTCCGCGACAGCCTCACCCATGCGCGCGAGGACATGGAGCGCCGCCTGTTGATCGAGGCCAGGGTCGAGGCCGAGCGCATGCTCCTGGCGCTCGACGCCGCGCTCAAATCCGATGGCAAGCTGATCTCGCCGGAGGCGCGGCAGGCTATCGACGCGGCGGCGCAGAAGCTCCGTTCCACGCTCTCGGGCGACGACCGCGACCGGATCGGCGCCGCGGTCGAGGCGCTGGAGAAGGCCAGCCACAGCTTCGCCCAGGTCCGGATGGACCGGGCCATGGGACAGGCCCTGAAGGGCCACAGCCTTGACGAGGTCGAGGCGAGTATGGCAACTGACCGCGCCGAATAGCCCGAAACCGCCGATCACCCGGTCAAGCCCTTGAAAAATAGGGCCTGGAGAGCCGCCGAATGCCCAAGATGACCTTCATAAAGCCGAATGGCGAGCACCTGGAAGTCGAGGCGCCGCTCGGGCTCTCGGTGCTGGAGATCGCGCACCGCAACAATATTGATCTCGAAGGGGCCTGCGAGGGATCGCTCGCCTGCTCGACCTGCCATGTGATCGTGGATCCCGAGTGGTACGATGTGCTCGAGGCCGCCAGCGAGGACGAGGAAGACATGCTCGACCTCGCCTTCGGCCTCACCCACACGTCCCGGCTCGGCTGCCAGATCAAGATGACCGAGGAGCTCGACGGGTTAACGGTGACGTTGCCGACCGCAACGCGTAATATGATGGTCGAAAAGTAGTCGCGTTTCGGTCATGGCAAGGAAGCTGCGTTGGACGGACATCACGGAAATCGCGATCGAGCTGGAGGAACGGCATCCGGAAGCGGACGTCGTCAATCTGCGTTTCACCGACCTCTGGAAATGGGTCCGGGCGCTGCCCGATTTCGACGACGACCCGCAGAAGTCGAACGAGAAGATTCTCGAGGCCATTCAGGCGGCTTGGCTCGAGGAACGGAGTTGAAGGGCGCGACCTTCCTCAAGCTGATCGCGCGACCCTGGGTCGACCCGGTCTGCCTCTGGGGGCTGAAGCGCCTGTTCCCGGCTTCGCGCGCCTGGGCGGCCGCCGGCATCTCGGAAGGCGATCCCGCGCGTTTCGCAGCGGAGTTGGAGATCGACCGGGTGCCTCCCGGCATCGCGCGTCGACTGCGCCGCACGGTCGAGCTCAAGGATGCGGCGAGTGACGCCTTCCGGCGCTGGAACGAGACGGCGTTCGGCGGCAACGCCGATGCCTGGGAGGCGGAGGAGCGGCGGCGCGAAGCCGCGCAGGCCTGGTTCGTCCACCGCTTCACCTATCTGCTGTTCGCGCGGCGCCGCGGCCTGCCTGCGGTGCGGCTGGACGTGCCGACGCCGGCCGAGGTGATGGCCGAGTTCGGCCCGCTCATCAAGGATCCGGATCCCTTCTTCCGCCTGCCCGATCCGCTCCCCGCGATCGAGCGCAGCCGCAGTGTCGATCACGGCAATGTCGTCGAATACTGGTTGCGCTTCCCGAGCCCCGGTGGAGACACGGTCTTCGCCCACGTCCTCGAACCGAAGGAGATGCCAGCCGGGGGTCTGCCGACCCTGGTCTTCGCGCACGGCCTTGCGGTCGAGACCGAGATGCTGAAGGGCGACATCCGCGGCAGCGTCTCCATCGCCGAGCGCGGCATCCGCTTCATCCAGCCGGACGGGCCAGGGCACAACCGGCGCGTCGCCGACGGTCTCTATGGCGGCGAGAGCTTCATCGTGGCGCCGCCGAGCTCCGGTCTGCGACATCTGGCGACGGCGGCGAAGGAGCTCGGCATCCTTGCTGCCTGGAGCCGAGGCAACGGCTCCAATCGCATCGCCTTCAGCGGCATGAGCCTCGGCGCCCTGACCTCGCAGGTCGCCGCGGGCCGCATGTCCACTTGGCCCGTCGAAGCACGACCTGATGCGCTGATGCTGCTCACCACCACCGACCGGGTGAGCAGCCTCGCGCTCGATTCCGCGCTCGCAGTGGTCGCCGGGCTCGACGTCGCCGCCCTGGCCAAGGGTTGGAAAGCGTCGAGCTTCGTGCCCTTGGCTTCGATCGTCGATGCCGATCCGGCGCCGCCGGTCGATCCCGAGCGGATTGTGCTGCTGATCGGCGAGCGCGACACGGTGACGCCGATCGATGGCGGCCGCCGGCTTGCCACCAAATGGCAGGTGCCGGAGAAGAACCTGTTCAGCCGCGACCAGGGCCATTTCTCCGCCGCCTTCGGCCTCGGCGTCGATCCTTCGCCCTTCCGCCGCATGGCCGAAATCCTGACGGCTTGACGCCGCCGCGGCGTGCTAGATTGAGGCCATGGGCTTCTCGCTGAACTCCTTGGGCTTTCCGAAGCGCCCGGCCAACACGCGCGTGGTGGTCGCGATGTCGGGCGGCGTCGACAGCTCGGTCGTGGCGGCGCTCCTCAAGGAGCAGGGCTATGACGTCATCGGCGTCACCCTGCAGCTCTACGACCACGGCCTCGCCTTGCAGAAGAAGGGCGCCTGCTGCGCCGGCCAGGACATCTACGACGCGCACCGCGTCGCCGACCGGATCGGCATTCCGCATTACGTGCTCGACTACGAGAACCGCTTCTCCGATGCGGTGATGCAGGACTTCGCCGACTCCTACCTCGCCGGCGAGACGCCGATTCCCTGCGTGCGCTGCAATCAGCGGGTCAAGTTCCGCGATCTCCTGGACCAGGCCCGCGCGCTGGAGGCGGACTGCTTGGCAACCGGCCACTATGTGCGGCGCATCGATGGCGCGCACGGTCCGGAGCTGCACGCGGCGACCGACCCCACCCGCGACCAGAGCTATTTCCTGTTCGCGACCACGGCGGGGCAGCTCGATTTCCTGCGCTTTCCTTTGGGCGCCATGCCGAAGACCGAAACCCGCGCCCTGGCGCAGCGCTTCGATCTGCCGGTCGCGGCGAAGCCGGACAGTCAGGACATCTGCTTCGTGCCCAATGGCAACTATGCGAGCGTCGTCGAGCGCCTGCGTCCCGGCGCCGCCGAGCCCGGCGAGATCCGGCATGTCGATGGCCGCGTGCTTGGGCAGCATGCCGGCGTCATCCATTTCACCGTCGGCCAGCGCAAGGGCATCGCGGTCAACGATCAGGCCAACAGCAACGAGCCGCTCTATGTGGTGCGGCTCGACCCGGCGGCGCGGCGTGTCATCGTCGGGCCGAGGGCGGCGCTCGCCTGCGATCGCATCCGCCTGCGCGAGCTCAACTGGCTGGGCGCTGCCACGGACGACGCGCTGCCGGTGACGGTCAAGATTCGCTCCATGGCCGAGCCCGTCGCCGCGCGCCTCACGCGACGGGAGAACGGTGCCGCCGAAGTCGTGTTCGAGGCGCCGCAGTTCGGCGTGTCGCCCGGCCAGGCCTGTGTGATCTATCGCGGTACGCGCGTCATGGGCGGTGGCTGGATCTGTCGGGAGGATGCAGCGGCTTCGGAGCGCGCCAGCGCGGCCTGAGGATTCGGCTTGAGGGTTCAGCTTGAGGGTTCGGGGCGGAAGGCGAGGGGGACGCCATGGATCTCGTGGAACTGACCGAGGCATTGCGTATCCAGGCGGCGCGCAACGTGAAGCTCGGCTACAAGGTGAAGTTCGTGCTCGAGGACGGCGTCATCTTCTGGGACGGAACCGGGGTGCCGCCGGAGATCGGCAACGAGGACAAGGGCGAGGTTGACACCACGATCTCGCTCAGCGCCGCCAACCTGGAGAAGCTCATGCAGGGCGGGCTCGACCCCACGCTCGCCTACATGACCGGCAAGCTGAAGGTCGAGGGCAAGATGGGTGTCGCCCTGAAGCTGACCTCGATGTTCTCGGACTGATCGCTCAATCAGAGGCCGCTGCGAGGATCGGTCCGGTATAGGCGCTCTGCACCAGGATCGCGGTCTTCAGCCCGTCCGCTGACGGCGGCAGGTCGAAGCTCTCCGCGGCGCCGGTCCAGCCTCCAAGGCGCGCCAGCTCGTGCACGACGTTCTTGTGCGGCAGCGTCCGTCCGCCGTTCTCGCCGCGCGCGATCGCGACCTGCACGACGTTCGGGTCATAGCGCACCAGCAGCACGTCGGCGGGACTGTCCTGCGGCGCGCCGGCGCCGATTGTGACCCTGCCATCGGCGACGGTGACCGAAGGCGCGGCTTGCGTTTTCGCTGCCTCATCGCCGGCGGTGGCGATCGCAGTCTTCAGCTCGTCGAGCTGGTCGCCGACCAGGTCCATGCGGCCACCCACCACCATCTGCGGCGTGTAGGCCGTCGCGCGATGCAGGCTCTGCACGTATTGCATCTGCCGCGCGGTGAACTCCGGCTTGGCGAAGCTGTCCTTCCAGCCGAGATAGTCCCAGTAGGTGACGCCGAAGCTCAAGGCGATGACGCCGGGCTGGTCGCTGACCGCGGCGAGGTTCGCATTGGCCGGCGGGCAGGAGGAACAGCCCTGGCTGGTGAAGAGCTCCACCACCACGGGACGCGCCGAGGCGGAGTCATTGGCACGCGCGAGGCTCGCGGGCGTGACCAGGAGCAGCGCAGTGCCGAGGAAGGCTGCGCGGCGGGCGAAACCGGTCATGGACATGGCGTGATCCTTCGGCTGGTGCATCTGCAACCAGTTCGCCGCCACCGGTCGCCGCGTTACGATCACGGCCGCGTGATCGCATCTCTGCCGGGCTTTGGGCTGGAACTGGGTTCGCCGAGAAGAACCCAGCTGATTCAATCGTTTGCTGGTTTCTTGACAGGCCCCGGCCGCGGTTCTATACGCTGGCCGCTCGACCCCATGGGCATCCGTCGGGTCCCCAGGGTGGCACCGTAGCTCAGCGGTAGAGCAGGGGAATCATAATCCCTTGGTCGGCGGTTCAAATCCGTCCGGTGCTACCAATCTTCAAATTGCCCGGCCCGGACAGATGGGCGGCAGAGCGTACCTAAGACATGGGTGACAGCCTCGGGCCGAAGGTGGATTGTCCTGCGAATCCCCGGCGGCAGGCCATGGACCTGATTGCCGCGTCCGCTCCCGGATAGAACAAATTCGGAGAAATCTCACGTTTGAGTGAGTTGCGGGCCTTTTCCTTAAAGCCTTGTTTCAGCTGCATAAAATGTGACGGTGCGCATTGACAGGTGTCTGAGGGTATGGCTTCCTAGCTAGACATCCGGCGTGTTTGCATTCTTTGGTTGTGCGACCACGGCGTTATACGGCTCGGATAAGCGAGGACGCCCAGCGAACACGCCCCGTCAAGAGCGGGCCGAACGCATGGAACACCCGGTACGCGATGTCGGCCGTCGAGAAGCCGACCGCCACCGGCAGGACGAGTTCCTCCACGCTGGTGCGTGGACCAGTAGTAAGCAGGGATGAAGATCGCAACAGAAGCGCAGGACTCTGCGGCCCGCAAAGCGTTGACTGCGTCACGACACGGAGACGCATCGGAATGGCGCCAAGGGAGCTGGACCAGATCATCTGTCACAGCGACCACCTGCGTGCCGTGCTCGGCACGCTGGCCAAGGTTGCCGCGACCGATGCGGAAGTGCTCATCACCGGTCCCAGTGGCGTCGGCAAGGAACTCTATGCGGCCTATACCCACAACCGCAGCCCGCGTCGCAATCGACCCTTCGTGACCGTGAACTGCAGCAATCTCTCCAGCCATCTGCTCGAGAACGAGATCTTCGGCCATGCGCGCGGCGCCTATACCGGCGCCCATACGGCCATGACCGGGATCGCCGCTTCGGCGGAAGGTGGTTCGCTGTTTCTCGACGAGGTCGATACGCTGCCGTCGGCATCGCAGGCCAAGCTGCTGCGGTTCATCCAGACCAAGGAATACCGCCGTTTGGGAGACACGCATCTCCGCTCCGCCGACATCCGCCTGATCGCCGCGAGCAATGTCAACTTGGAACGCGAAGTCCGTGAAGGTCGGTTCCGCAAAGACCTGTTCTTCCGGCTGCGCGTCGTGCCGGTCGAGATTCCGTCGCTCTCAAGACGGCCCGACGACATCGCGCCGCTGCTCGAGCATTTCGCATCGCGTTACGCCGCGGAGTATCGGCTGCCGCCGGTCACCTTCTCCGCTGCGGCCCTGTGCTGCCTGAAGACTTATAGTTGGCCTGGAAACGTGCGCGAGCTCGAGAACAGCGTTCGCTATCTGACATGTCTGCAGCTCGGCCGGCCGGTCGAATGCGAAGATCTGACGCTCTGTCGCGAGATGGCGCCGGGCGATCACGCAACGGAGAACCTGCCGCCGGAGGGCGAAGAGCCCGCCGAAGATGCGGAATCGCTTGGCGACATCGGCGACGAGCCGCTGCAGCAGGCGAAGCAGAAGGTGGTCGGCAGCTTCGAGCGCTTCTATGTGGACCGCGCACTGACGCAGGCGCGCGGCAATGTCAGCGCGGCAGCGCGCGCCTCCGGCAAGCATCGCCGCGCCTTCTTCGAGCTGATGCGCAAGCACGGTCTGAACGCTCTCGACTATCGCCACCGCGTCTAAGCCGGCGACTCTCCTTTCAACCTCACATCTGAATGGCGCACCGATTCGGCGCGCCTTTGTCTTCGCGTTCGCGCGCGTCCCGGTCGGATGAACTTGTCCCATCACCGAGATGGAATCATCCCAACTGGCGACGCGGCATTCGGTCGGCGAAACCGCGAAAGCCGCATAGATCCCAGCTTCTTCGCTTGATCGCGGCTTGGCACGCTTGTTGCGGTTATCACGTGCAGATCATCGGAGCACGCCACTGCATGGCCGACTATTCAGTGATAGCCGACGTCTCGGAAACGCTGCGGGCCGTGCTCGACGACGCGTTCCAGGCGCTGGGTGCCGTCCCCCCGGTCGCCGAGGTCCACGATCTCACCGGCCAGATTCCCACCAATCCCGCACGCCTGACTCTATTCCTCTACGAAGTGGTCGAGGATCCGAGTCAGCGCAACCGGCCGCCGCTGCAGGAACTCGTGCCCCCGTCGCTCACGCTGCAGAGGCCGCCCATGGCCCTGTTGCTGCGCTACATGATGACACCATGGTCAGGCGACCGCGCGACCGATCACCGGATCCTCGGGCGCACGATGCAGACGCTCTACGACGGCGCGATCCTCAGCGGTCCCACGCTGCAGGGTGGGCTTGCCGGCACGAGCGACGCGCTGAAACTGAAGCTGGCGCCACTCTCGCTCGACGAACGATCGCGAATCTGGCATGCGATCCAGAGACCCTACCGGCTCTCCGTCAGCTACGAAGTGCGCGTCGTCAATCTCGACGCCACCGTTCTGGAGACGCGCCCGCCGATCGGCACGCGACGCCTCGATCCCTCCGCACCGCAGGCCGCCGCATGACGGTCTGGCAGACGATCGCCGGTGAACGGCTCATGCTCTACAGCCCGGTCGGCCTCCGGCTGGTCGATGACTTCACCGGACGCGCGCCCTTCGGCACGATCCGCACGCATCTCGATCAGCGCCGCGCCAACTTGACATGGCTCCCGACCGATATCGCCGCGGTTCGCACGCCGAGCGACGTGATCACGTATCCGGGCCTCGGACGCAGCGCGCATCCGCTGCAGCCGCCGGTCCGTTACCGGGTGCGGCTCGAGGCGGAGTTCTACCGTCCGGACTACCTGCTCAACCAGGATGCCATCGAGTTCGACGTGCATCCGTATGACGACGATAATCCGCCGGTGGTCATCGTCGGCGTGCCGCAGGATGTGTTTCTCATTCCGTCGACCAACTACCCCTATCCCGGGCACGTGCGCGTGCTGCGCGGCAGCGTGGTCGATAACGCGGCCGATCCGGTAGCCAATGTCGAAGTGACTGAGGGCGTCGGTGAGAAGGTCCTGACCGACGACCGCGGCCAATTCTCGCTGCCGCTGCGCTGGCCGCCGTTCAACGCCGCACTGCAGATCGACGCGCTCGATCATCGCACCGGCGCGACCGGACAGATCAACGTGAACCTGCCGGCGGATCTCTCCACCGGCCACATCATCCCCATCAACTAGCGAAACCCTCAACCCACCGCCGAGGAAGCAGCCATGCCCGAATATCTCAGCCCAGGCGTCTATGTCGAGGAAATCGAGAACGGTCCACGCCCGATCCAGGGTGTCGGCACCTCCACCGCCGGCTTCGCCGGGCGCACCGAACGCGGCCCGACCCGACCGCGCCTGGTCACCAGCTGGGCCGACTACACGCGCTGGTTCGGCGACACGATCGATCCCGCCATCTCGCTGATGCCCTATGGCGTGCGCGGCTTCTTCGAGAACGGAGGGCAGCGCGCCTTCATCGCGCGCGTGGTCAGCCTCGACGCCGCCGCGCCGGCGAGGACGGCCAGGATCGACTTGGCGACCCAGGATGCGGCGGGCAACCCGATCGCCAACAACGTCTTGCGCATCAGCGCCAACGGCGCCGGGGTCTGGGGCAACAACATCATGCTCTGGATCCGCACCGCAAGTCGCGCGGATCTCAATGCCGCGCCGCCGCGGGACTGGTTCCGTCTGACGGTGCTCTACTACCGGGGCGGCGTGCCCGTCCCCTTCGTCGACCCCACCAGCTCGGCCAGCTTCTCCAATCCGCTGCGACGCGAACCTCAGGTGCTCGAGGACTTCGACAATCTCACCTTCGTGGAGGGGCGTTCGAACCACGTCGTCAGCGTCGTCAACGGCAACTCCAAGCTGATCGAGGCGGTCTATTGGGACACCAACGCCAACCAGCCCGGCGTCTCGCAGAGGCCGAGCAATTTCGGCACGGGAGTCGGCGCCGGCGTCGCTTTCCTCGATTTGCCAACCGCGGCGGCCGGCACTTCGTTGCGCGTGCAGGCGACCGGTCCAGGGACCTGGGCCAACACCGTGACGGTGGCCGTGGTCAACGGCACCAATGCGAACACCTTCCGCGTCGAGGTCACCGACGGCGCGGTGGTGGAGAGACACGACAACATCCCGGATGCGACGCCGGGCATGGTCACCAACATCGTCAACGGGGCGTCGACCCGTATCCGCGTCTCCTTCTTGCCGGTCGGCGCGGCGGCGGCGCGGCCGAACAACGCGGCCGCGGCGCCGCTTGCCGGCGGAGCCAGCGCCAATCTCGACGCCGGCCCCGGCCCGCTGGCCGGTGGCTTGCCCGATGCAGACGGCGCGGCGATCTCGCCGGCCGACTACGCCGGCAATCCGGCGGCGACGCCCGACCAGAGAACGGGGCTCGCCGGATTGGAGCTGATCGACGAGGTCAACATGTTGATCGCGCCGGACGAGGTCAACGGCACGATCCCCAACAACGACCAGATCACCACCGAGCTGGTGAACCAGTGCGAGAGGCTGCGCGACCGTTTCGCCATCCTCTCGGTTCCGGCCGCCAGCGGCAACGTGCAGGGCATCCAACCGCCGCGCGATTCCAGCTATGGCGCCGTCTACTATCCGTGGATCCGCATCTTCGAGGCGCGGCTGCAGGACACGCTCCTAGTCCCGCCGGCCGGCCATGTCGCCGGCATCTATGCCCGCAGCGACATCGAGCGCGGCGTGCATAAGGCCCCGGCCAACGAGGTGGTCCAGGGCATGGTCTATCGCGACATCAACGGCGTGCGCCGGCCGCTGGAATACGACATCGGCCGCGGCGGCCAGGACATCCTCAATCCCCGCGGTGTCAACGTGATCCGTGACTTCCGCGCCGATGGCCGGAGCATCCGGGTCTGGGGCGCACGCACCATGTCGAGCGATCCCCTGTGGCGCTACGTGAATGTGCGCAGGCTGTTCCTGTATATCGAAGAAAGCATCGACGAGGGCACCCAGTGGGTCGTCTTCGAGCCGAACTACGAGCCCACCTGGGCGCGGGTCCGGCAGAGCGTCAGCAACTTCCTGCTGACGGTCTGGCGCAACGGCGCGCTGCGCGGCGTGACCCAGGACGAGGCCTTCTTCGTGCGTTGCGACCGCACCACCATGACCGAGGCGGAAATCGACGCTGGCATGCTGATCTGCGAGATCGGCATCGCGCCGGTGAAGCCTGCGGAGTTCGTCATCTTCCGCATCCAGCAGAAGACGCTGGAGCAGACGGCGTGACGTGCCGCACTCAGATGGCCCCCGACGACGCGATGAAGCGAGAGGAGTGACGCTATGCCTCCGGTTAACCGAGACGATCCCTATGGTGGCTACAATTTCCTGGTCACCGTCACCGGCGTGAGCACCGACGGCATCGCCGTCAAAGGCTCCTTCAGCGAGGCTTCCGGTCTCGAGACCGAGGTGTCGCCGATCGAGTATCGCAACGGCAGCGAGGACATCACCGTCCGCAAGCTGCCGGGACTGAAGAAGTTCACCAACATCACCCTGAAGCGCGGCATCACCGGCGACATCGACTTCTGGAACTGGATCCACAAGGCGATGCAGGGCCAGATCCTGCGCGCCGAAGGATCGGTCATGCTCCTGAACGAGAATCGCCAGGAGGTGCTGCGCTGGAATTTCCGCCGCGGCTGGCCCTGCAAGTACACCGGCCCGGGCCTCAACGCGCATAACAACGAGATCGCCATGGAGACCCTCGAGATCTGCCACGAGGGTCTGGAAATCGACGGTCAGAAGTGATGGCGCTGCCCGCGACACCGCCGGCGATTCCCACCGAGGTCCCGCCGGGACCGACGCTGCCGGGCCTGCGCTTCGAGGTCCAGGCGCCGGCGACCGAAGTATCGCCGCTGCGCACCGACATCGCGGGCTTCGTCGGGCCGACCCTGCGCGGGCCGCTCGGCGTCGCGGTCAGGGTCGAAGGCTGGCGCCAGTACCAGGCGCTCTATGGCGATTTCGCACCGGGTGCGGAGACGCCCTATGGCATACGCGGGTATTTCGAGAACGGCGGCGAAGTCGCTTATGTGATCCGCCTCCTGAGCCAGGCGGAAACTCAGGAGCCGGCGGCGGCCTGGGCGTTGTGGCAAGTGGCCGACGTCGATCCGGTCACCAAGGACTGGGTTGCCGGCGCGCCCTCGGCCGGTCGCTTCACCGGCGCGAGTTATCGGGTCGAAGCCACGTCGCCCGGCGTCTGGGCGAACGGGATGCGCGTGACCTTCCGCTATCGGATGCGCGGCCGCGGTGGAAAGCCGGAAGTCGATATCGACGTCCTGCCTCTCCGCGGCGACGCGGAATACCTGATGGCGCTGCCGCCGGACGATCTGGTCGCAGCGGTCGAGGCGCGCTCGGCGCTGATCCGCCTCTCTGTCGTCGATGCGGCGCCGCAACAGGCCGCCCTGCCGGGGCCGCTGACCCTCGGCTGGGATCCCGTGATCCTCGACAGGGGAACCGAGGTGCCTGCCGGATACCAGGACTACATCGCCGCCGCCGACCTGCTCGCCGGCCAGCGCGAGGTCGCGCTGATGGCGGCGCCCGACCTCTGGCGGATGCCGGGAAGTGCGGAGCAGCAGCAGGCGGTGTTGGGATACCTGCTCAACCTCGCCGAAGCCAGCCACGACCGCGAGCTGCTGTCCGATCTGCCGGCCGAGCTCACCCGGGCCGAGGATGCGATCTCCTGGCTAGACGCGCGACGGATCGGC
The DNA here is from genome assembly GCA_035542015.1 of Candidatus Cybelea sp. Lineage (GTDB taxonomy): Bacteria > Pseudomonadota > Alphaproteobacteria > Dongiales > Dongiaceae > Dongia. The sequence continues at coordinate 47,803 of DATKMF010000049.1, read as the reverse complement.
CTCGATGAGGACCTGCCGCGGTCGATGGCGGTCTATCACCCGCGCCTGCTGGTGCCCGATCCACTCGGTGGCGTGCTGCGGCCGCTGCGCGAGGTTTCCCCGCTCGGCCATGTCGCCGGTGTGGTCAGCCGTCTCGACCGCGAGCGCGGCGCGCATCACACACCGGCCAATGCCGAGCTCTTCGAAGCGGTGGATCTCGCCGTGTTCTACAAGGCGGAAGAGCAGGGTGCGTTGGCCATGGCGGGTATCAATCCGCTGCGTTGCGCCTCGGGCCGCGGCTTGGTGGTCTGGGGCGGGCGCACGGCCTTCGATCCCGACAACGGCATGACCGGCCTCTTCGTCGCCCATCGCCGGTTGATCCATCGGCTGGTGCGCGCGATCCGAAGGGTGGCCGAACCGCTCGTGTTCGAGAACAACGGGCCGGACCTCTGGCTGACACTGGTGCGTGCGATCACCAGCGTGCTGCTGGAAGCATGGCAGGCCGGCGCACTGAAGGGCGAAATTCCGGAGCAGGCCTTCCAGGTCCATTGCGACGAGACCACGACGCCACCCGAAACCGAGGACGCGGGCCAGCTGCTCTGCGAGGTCATGCTCGCGCCGGCGGTACCCATGGAGTTCATCACGCTCCGCATCGCCGCCAGTCGCGCCGGCCAGCTCGAGGTGATCGAAGCATGATGGCCGATCCGCTGCAGAGCTTCCGGTTCGTCGTCACCCTGGACAAGGCGGACGCCTACCTGCCGCCGGCCCAGGCGGCACTGCTGCCGCTGGTGGCGCCGGGCGAGTTCCGCGAGGCCAAGGGGCTCGGCGCCGAGCTCGAGGTCATGGGCTATCCGGAAGGCGGCACCAATGGCTTCGTCTACCAGCTGCCCGTCCGACACTCATGGAGCCGCATCACGCTGCTGCGCGGCGTGGTTCGCGATCCGGTGCTGTGGCGCTGGTATAAGACCGGCTTGACGCAGTCGCTCGGCGCCCGCCGCGACGGCTCGATCCTGATGCTCAACCCCGACGGCAGCAAGGTGATGGCCTGGAATTTCAAGGGCGGGATCGCCGTGAAATGGGGCGGGCCCGATCTCAACGCGATGGAGAACGCGGTTGCCATGGAGAGCCTCGAGATCGCGCATCACGGCCTGACCATGACGACGATCGGCGGGACCATCGACGTCGGCGCCATCGTCGACGCGGTCGTGGGGTTCTTTAAATGAGCGTCACCATTCAGCATCTCGAGGTGCAGTTCGATGTCGAGGGCGGCGACGAGGAGCGGATGTTCGTCACTTTCTTCAACAAATACATCGACGAATGGAGCCGTCGCCGCGAGGCGCAGGGTCGGATCCGCGCCACCATGGACCGCAACCGCGGTCTCGGGGATCGTAATCCCGAGTTCGGCGGAAAGGCCTAGCGCATGCTGATCCCCGCCAACGCCGCAGGTCAAAGCTTGATCAAGGCCTATCTGGAGATCCTGGTGCCGGCCGGCGTGCCGACGCCGATCATCCCGCTGCGCTTCAACCCCACCGAATACCAGCTGCAGAAGTCCAACAACTTCGCCGAGATCCCGATTCCCGGATTGGAATCGCCGCCGATCCAGTTCATCCGGGGCAGCAGCGAGAAGCTGGTGGCCGACCTCATCGTCGACACGTCGGACACGCTCGAGGACGTGCGGAAGAAATACACCAACGCCCTGCGCGACCTGATGCGCATCAACGCCGACCTCCATGCGCCGCCGATCGTGCGCCTGACCTGGGACAGCCAGATCTTCAAGGGCGTCGTCGAGGCGTTGAACATCAGCTACACGCTCTTCACCCCGGATGGCATCCCGATCCGCGCCAAGCTGAACCTGACCCTGAAGGAGTACCGGCCGGTCGAGGTGCAGGTCAAGGAATCGCCGAAGAGCTCGCCCGACGTCGAAAAGCGTTACGTGGTGCGGCGGGGCGACACGCTGGCGAGCATCGCCGGGGTCGCCTATGGCGATCCGACCCAGTGGCGCGAGGTCGCGCGCAACAACGCGATCCAGGACCCGCGTGTGCTGGCGCCGGGCCGCGAGCTCGACCTGCCGCGGTTGCGGTGACGCCATGGCCAGCCCGCAGCTCCAATCCGGATTGCCGAGCACCGACTATTACGCGCCGGACTTCCGCGTGGAGGTCGAAGGCGAGGCGCTCGATCCCGAGTCGCATGGCGATGTGCTCGAGCTCAAGGTCGTGATGGACATGGACAACATGACCAGCTTCGACCTGACGATCAACAACTGGGACGACAAGCGCATCGCCTTCAAATACAGCGATACCAAGACGTTCAATCTCGGCAACCGCGTCCATGTCCTGATGGGCTATGCCGGGAAGCTGCTTTCCATGGTCTCGGGGCAGATCGCGACCCTCAGTCCGCATTTTCCGGAGACCGGTGCAGCGACGCTCACCGTCGGCGGATTGGACGGCATGTTCCGTCTGCGCGATCGCAAGCCGGCCGAGGGCGAGGAGACCAAGTACTCGAACATGGCGGATTGGCAGATCGCCGAGTACATCGCCCAGCGCAACGGCCTGAAGTCCGTCGTTACCCGGGAAGGCAAGACCTACGAGGAGGTCGTCCAGAAAAACCAGGACGACGCCACCTTCCTGATGGAGCGCGCCAAGCGCATCGACTTCGACTGCTTCGTCAGGACGGATCCCGCGAGCGGCGACGCCACGCTGCACTTCGTGAAGCCGACCGACGGCCGTGACAGCTCCAAGGTCCGCGTCTACCAGTTCGAGTGGGGCAAGAGCCTGATCAACTTCAATCCCACGATCAATCTCTCGCGCCAGGTCGGCAAGGTGACCGTGCGCGGTTGGGACGATCGGACCAAGCAGGCGATCGTCGCTTCCGCGGACCCGAAGGACCTTCCCGGCGCCGGCAAGACCCAGGGCGGCAAGAGCGGGCCCGAGGTCGCGGAGAGCTCCGGCCAGGGCAAGCAGGAGTTCGTCGTCGATGCGCCGGTCAGCAGCCAGGAGGAGGCGAAGAAGCTCGCCGTCACGCTGCTGGCGGAGCGCGCCTACGAGTTCATCACCGGCACCGGCAGCTCGATCGGTCTGCCCGATCTCCGACCCTCCGACAACGTCGAGTTCTCCGGCCTCGGCAAGCGGTTCGACGGTTCCTACTACGTCAAGAAGGTGGAGCACGTGATCAACGAGTCGGGCTATCGCACTCAATTTGAGGTGCGGCGCGTTTACGACGGGAGCGTCCCATGACCTACATGCCGCGCTCCCGGAGCACCGACCAACGTTTCTACGGCGTGTTCGAAGGCCTGGTGACCAGCGTCGACGACCCGCTGAACGAGGGCAGGGTGAAGCTGACCTATCCCTGGTTCAACGAGAAGATGGAGAGCGACTGGGCCCCGATCATGCAGTTCTTCGCCGGGCCGAACCATGGCGCCTTCTTCATTCCCGAGCAGCACAGCCTGGTGCTCTGCGCCTGCCGCCACGGCGACCTCAGGAAGCCGGTCGTGCTCGGCGGCCTCTACAACGGCAAGGACAAGCCGCATTCCGATCACGTGCGCAAGCGCGAGATCGCGTCGGTCAACGGCCACAAGATCACCTTCATCGACTCCAACGGCGACAGCGCCGGCGGGATCATCATCGAGGACGCCAGCGGCAGCCGGATCATCCTGTCCTCGACCGGCGACATCACTATCAAGGCGAAGGGCTCGCTGACGTTGGATGCGGCGGCGATCCGCTTGCGCGGCACCGGCTACAACCGCGTCGTCACGCCGAACAGCAATCCGATCTGAGTGCAGGCCATGAACATCGACGTTCCAGTCCCGGATGATCTTCGCGAGTTGATGGCGGCGCCGAAATGCCTGGATCTGCGGCTGCCGAAGCCGCAGAAGCTGAGCGTCCAGCTCCCCAGCGGCGGCACGCTGACCGCGCTGCACGACATCGGCAAGGCAGTCCCGACTGATTGTTCGCTGACCTTCAGCCTGCTGCTGCAGATCATGCCGTTGATGGCGAGCATGGAATGCGTGCTGAAGATCCTGAAGCTCCTGAAGCCTCTCAGCGACGCCGTCACCAGCCTTCCGCCCACGCCGAAGCTCATCAAGGAGATCGTCGACGCGGTGGCGGACCTCGCGCCGTGCTTCCTCTCGATCACGCCGGCCGGGATGATCCCCTTCGTGCGCGACATCCTCTGTCTGATCCTGGCGCTGTTGCGCTGCCTGGTGGGCCAGCTGAAGACCATCGCCGACGTGATGGGCGGGCTGACGCTGCAGCTCAAGGCGGCGCAGGACGCCGGCAACGACGATCTCGTGAAGACGCTGCAATGCGCCCAGGAGAACAGCCTGGAATCCATGCAGCACATGATGAACGGGTTCGGCCCGGTCTCCGTCATCCTCGAGCTCATGGCGCCGATGATGAGCATCGCCGGCGTCGGGGCCATCAAGCTGCCGGCGGTCGGCGACGCATCGAGCGCCGAAGCGCTCAGCAAGACCATGGCGGACCTGCAGAACGTGGTCGACACCATCCAGGGCGTCGTCGACAAGCTCGGCGGGTGCCCGAAATGAGTGAGTCCGATTTCCGCGGGCAGGGGTGGCGGTTCCCGATCCAGATCGATGCCGGAGGCGGCCTCGGTTATGTGGAAGGCGATGCCAACATCGAGCAGTCGCTGAAGATCCTGCTGCTGACCGGATTGGGCGAGCGCGTGATGCGCCCGACCTTCGGCTGCGCGGCACCACGGCTCGTGTTCGCGCCCGGCAGCGTGCAGTATTTGCGGCTGCTGGAGACCACGATCCGCGAAGCCGTGCGGGACTGGGAGCCCCGGGTCACCTTGGACGACGTGACCGCCGAGGCGCTGCCGACCGACGAGACCCGGGTCAATGTCAACATCAGCTACCGGGTCCGCGGCAGCAACACCAAGAACAACCTCGTATTCCCCTTCTATCTCGGGCAGACGGAGGTCAACGGATGACCATCCAATCTCTGCTGCTCGACGACCTTAAATGGCGCGACATGGTGCTCGCCATCCGCGGACGCATCGCCGCGGTGTCGAACGAGGAGTGGACGCTGCATGCGCCGGTCGATCCCGGCGTGACGCTGCTGGAGCTGTTCGCCTATCTCCTGGAGCAGCGCGTCTTCTGGCTCGACCAGGTGCCGGATGCGCTGATCAACGCCCTGGTCGCGCTGCTCGGTGCCGAGCCCCATCCGGCCGTCGCCGCCCGCACGGTCCTCGAGCTGACCGAAGCGGCGGCCGGCCTGGTGCCCGCCGGGGCCGTCTTCGAGCCGCGCGATCATGATTCACCGGTGCGTCTCGCGACCGACGACGAAGCGGCACTCCTCTCGATCGAGCGCCTGGAGATCGCGAGCGGTTTCGGTGCTACCAAGAGCGCGTTCGACAGCACGCCACGGTGGGCCATGCAGCCGTTGACCGTGCTTCCGGCCGATTCGAGCGCGGCCGAGGTCGTCGTGACGCTCTGGCTGCGACAACCGCCCACCGGCGCGCAGCGGGGGCGGGCCTTGACCCTTTTGCTCGATCTCGACACCTCGATGCGAATCGCGTCGTCCTGGTCGGTCGATGCAGTCACGCCAGTCACCGTGCCGGCCGAGGTCACGTGGCGCTACAGCACCGTCGGCGGCGCGGTCCCGTTCGCAGCCGATGCTCTGGTCGACGGCACCCAGGGCCTGCGCCGTTCCGGCCTGGTGCGGTTCCAGATTCCGGCGGATTGGGCGCCGGTCGGGCCGGCGGCAGCCGGACTGACGCCTTATTGTCTCTGGTTCGCGACCGATCGGAGCGGTTTCAGCGCGCCGACACGGCTGCACCGGCTGGTCCCTAACGTCGTGGCAGCGCGGCATGCCGTTGCGGTGACGGTGCCGGTCGCCGAACTCGAGGCACAGGTCGCCCAATGGTTGCCGCTGCCGGGCCTCGCCCTGCAGCTCTCGGATGCGCCCCCTTTGGAGGATTCGGTGGCGCTGCGGTTGAAGAGCCGGGACGGAGCCTGGCGTGACTGGAAACCCTGCCGCGACTTCGCCCGCTTCGGACCCGAGGACGCAGTCTTCAAGCCGTGCCGCACCTTCAATCGGCTCGATTTCGGCGACGGATTGACCGGTCGTCTGCCCGTGCTTGCGGCACCCGGACCGGCGCGGATCGGTTTGAGCTATCTCGCGGGCGGCGGTGTCATCGGCAATGTCGGTGCGAACCTCCCCTGGATCAGCGACGCGCCGGTCGCGGCATCGGCGGTCAATCCGGTGCCGGCGCGCGGCGGTGCAGAGTCGGAGACGTCGGCGGAAGCGCGCGACCGGGTCTCGGCCTCGCTGGAGGTGCCGACCCGCGCGGTCACTGCTTCCGACTACGAGACGCTGGCCGTCGGCACGCCGGGCGTCGCGGTCGCGCGGGCCAAGGCACTTCCCGGTCATCATCCAGAATTTCCGTGCCTCATGGTCCCCGGCGCGGTCTCGGTCTTCATCGTGCCGGAGGTGCCCCGCGAGGACGGCTGGCTCCATTCGGACCGCGCCGTGAGCGCGCCGCTTCCGGATCCGGGCATGCTGGCAGAGGTCCGCGCGCGGCTCGATGCGCGACGGCTGCTGACCGCCGAGGTCTTCGTGCTCGCGCCCGTCTATCGCCCGGTCGAGGTCAGCGTCACCTTGGCCGGTGCACCGCTCGACAAGGCCGCGGTGGGCGATCGTCTGCGCGATGGTCTCGCGCTCTACCTCGATGCGCTCAGCGGCGGTCCGGATGGCACGGGCTGGCCGTTCGGCGACGCGCTGCGCCCATCGGAATTCGCGCATGTGCTCGAGGGCTTGGCCGGCGAGGATGCCGTGGTCGAGCGCGTCGCGTTGCGGCTCGCCGATTCCACGGATCAGCTCGACGACTGCAACGACCTGGACCTCGCCGCGTTCGAGCTGCCGGTGTTGCAATCGCTGGTGCCGCAATGGCATCCGCGTACTGACCGGGCGGGAGGCTTGCGATGAGCGCGCCCTGGTGGGGCCGCGAGGCCAGCCCCAAAGACTTGCCGGTGATGGTGAGCGGTACGGGTCCTTCCGGCATCCAGCCGCGGCTGCTCCCCGACCGGCGCGGCGACGTGTTGCGCGAGTTGATGGCGCGGGCGGCGGCCTTCGTGCCGGAATGGACCAACGCGCGCGACGGCGATGCGGGCTATGCGCTGGCACGGTTGTTCAGCGAGCTCGCCGAGCCGGTGCTGCAGCGGCTGAACCGGCTGCCGGAGAAGACCTTCGTAGAGTTTCTTCGCACCGCCGGCGTCAATCCCCTCGCCCAGCAGCCGGCGCGGGTGCTGCTCAGCTTCGTCGCCGATGCCGGTGCCCCAGCTTCGGTGCTGGTGCCGCAAGGCTTCCAGGTCTCGGCCCCTGCGGCCGACGGGTCCGGCGAGACAGTGGTGTTCGAGACCGAGCGCAACCTGATGGCGGCGCCTTTGACGATCACCGCCGCCTTCCGCAAGACCGGCGCGCTCTTCGAAGAGATCGCCCTCACTTCGCCGCCCGGTGCATCCGACGCCGATGCCGCGGCCGCGGCCTGGCGCCCGTTCGGCGATCGCCCGCAGGTCGGCGCGGAACTGGCGGTCGGCCTGGCGGGCACGACGGCGCCGCGCCCGACCCTGGCGCTCGCCTTCGATCTGCAGGCGCTGACGGGTGCGGCTGCACCGGTCGCCGATGGTTTCGGGGTCGATGCGACACCGGGGGGCGCGCTGCTGAAGTGGGAGGTGCTCGACGGCACCAGCTACGAGCCCGCAGCCCTGCTGCGCGACGAGAGCCGCGGGTTCACGCAGAGTGGGATCGTCGAGCTCCGTCTTCCCGATCGCTGGCGGCTCGGCCGACCGGACGGGATCGACCGCAGCGACCAGCTGTTCTGGTTTCGCGTGCGGCTGATCCACGGCAGCTTCGCGATTGCGCCACTGGTGCGCGCGCTTCATCTCAACACGGTCGAAGCCAACGCGGTCCGCACGCTGCGCGATGAGGTGCTGGAATACGTGCCGAGCAGCGACCGCCGCAAGCTGCGGCTGAGCCAGGTTCCGGTCCTGCCGGGGACGCTCGACCTGGTCGTGCTGGAGAGCAACGTCGACGGCGACGTCGAGGTCCCCTGGCATGCGGTGGACAATCTCGCCGCCCAGGGTCCCGACGATCGCACTTATGTCCTCGACTCCGCGCTCGGCGAGCTTTCGTTCGGCGACGGTGTCCGCGGCACGCGGCTGCCGCGCGGCTTCCGCAACGTAATCGCGCGCCGCTACCAGGTAGGCGGCGGCCTGACGGGCCGGGTGGCGGCGGATTCCGATTTCACCCTGGTGCAGTCGGTGCCGTTCCTCACGGGCGCCAGCAATCCGCTGCCGGCCAGCGGCGGGCGCGACGTCGAAGCGCGCGCCGACACGCTGAGCCGCGGACCGGCGGAGATCCGCGCCCGCGGACGCGCGGTGACACTGGCCGACTACGAGCTGCTGGCGACCCAGACGCCGGGTGCCGATGTCGAGCGCGCGCATGCGATCTCCGGGCGCGACGTGCGCTTTCCTGGCGCCGTGATGCCGGGCACGGTCAGCGTCCTCGCGGTCTCCTCCGACCGCGGCGCCGAGCCGCCGCTGCCCGATGCCGGTACCTTGGAGACGCTGGCCGAGCGACTGGTGACTCTGGTGGCGCCGGCCGGCATTCGCGTGATCGCCGCCGCGCCGCGATTCCAGCGCGTGGCGGTGCGGGGCACCGTGGTCCTGCGCGATGCCGCTGACGTCGGCGCCACGATCGAAGCGGCGCTGCGTAACCTGCAGGATTTCCTGCATCCGCTGCGCGGGGGGGCCGAAGGCAAGGGCTGGCCGTTCGGCGGCGTGATCCGCTACCAGGCACTGGTGAGGATGCTGCTCGACCGCACGCCGGGCCTGCTGGCGGTGCACTCGCTTAACCTCGTGCTGGACGGCGTGCTGCGCGGCCGGTGCCAGGATTGTCCGATCGCCGCGGACGCCCTGATCTGGCCTGGCGGTCATGAGTTGGTGCCAGCCGACGCGGAGGGCGCATCATGACCTGCGTTCCCGGCAATCCCACTTTCCGCCTGCTGGACGCCCTGGTCGGCTGGGATCCCGCGAGCGTCGAGCATCTTGCCGGACTCGATGCGCTCTCCGGCATCACGCTGGAACCGTTGTCCACCCATGAGGACGGGTCGGCCATCGCCCACGCTCTGCCGCCGGCACGGATCGCGCGCGGCTGCGGTCCCTGCGAGTGGCTGCTGGTCACCTGCTGTCCTCCGGCCTCGCGCCTGCTGCGGCTCGATCCCTGCGCCGACGGCTGGCGTCAACTCGGACGCGATTGCTGCTCACCGAGTCTTCTGGTCTGTGCCACCGCGATCGCCCTGCATTGCGACCGCATCGCGATCAGCGATCCCGGCGCGCAGCGCGTCTGGATGCTCCGCGACAGCGGTCGCGCGCTTGCCTTCGACATTCCGATGGCGACGCCCGGACCGATCGCCTGGCGTTCCGGCGGCACGATCGACGGGCGTTCGCTGGGCGAGTGGCTGGTCGCCGATCTCGACGCCTTGCGGCTCCGTCGCTTCGACCCCGATGGCGGCGAGCGTCCTGGCGCATTGCCGCTGCCCGGCCGCGCCGACCGTATCGGCATCGACGAAGAGTGCCGCATCTGGCTGGTGACGCGCGACCAGGGCTTCTACCGCATCTGGCGCGCCGAGCTCGATGCGCGGCGGTTCCTGCCGGCGACCTTGGCCGAGCTCCTGGCGAGCCTCCCCGATACCGGCTTGCGGCAGTACCCAGACCACACGTTCTGCATCGAGGATACGGTCGCCGGTGCGCCGCGTCGCCGGTGCTTCGATTGCTACGGTCGCCCGGCGACGCCGATGTCCGAACCGCCGACGCCGCTCTATAAGAAGCAGGGCCAACTCCTGACCCTCGCGATCGACAGCCGCATGCCGCGCTGTCGCTGGCATCGCGTGCGGATCGATGCCGATGTGCCCGCGGGCACCAGTCTTGCGGTCGCGGTCTCCAGCAACGAGGACGAGAAGCCCGCGGACCAGGGCGTGGACCAGCCGGGGCCTTGGCAAGGTTTCCAGCACGGCCTGCCGCATCCTGCGGATTGGCAGGAAGGCGTGCACGGCGCGCTCGATCTTGCTATCGACCAGCCGCCGGGTCGCTATCTGTTTCTGCGCCTCCGCCTGATGGGCGACGGGATCGCGACGCCGGTGGTGCGACGCATCCGGGTCGACTTCCCGCGCCAGACCAGCCTCGACCGGCTGCCGGCGGTCTACCGCGACAATCCCGTCTCGGAGGATTTCAGCGAGCGCTTCCTGGCGTTGTTCGACGCCGCGGTCGAGGATATCGACCGGGCGATCGAGCGCAATCCGGCTCTGCTCGATGTCGACGGCGTGCCACCCGACGTCTTGCCGTGGCTCGGCGGATTTCTCGATGTGGCGATGGATCCCGCCTGGACGGTCGGCTTGCGGCGCGCGGTCCTGAAGGCGGTGCCCGATCTCTATCCGCGGCGCGGCACGCCATCGGGATTCCGCGACACGCTGAAGCTTCTGCTCGGCGTCGAGCCGGCCATCGAGGAGAGCGGCCTATCCCGGCCCTGGGGCGCGGTGGGCCGCGCCCGGATCGATGGTGTCAGACTCTATGGCCGATCGCGCTCGCGCTTCCGGCTCGGCCGCTCGCCGCTGTCCGGCGCACCGGTCTGGAGCGTTGGCGATCCCGCCCTCGATCCGATCGCGGGCCAGGCCTTCCGTTTCCGGGTGACCCTGCCGGCCGGGATCGACACCGCGCTCGCCGACCAGGCGGGGCGCATCGTCGAATCCCAGAAGCCCGCGCATACCGTCGCCGCACTCAGGCAGGGCGGCTTCGGCATCGTGGTCGGGCAGGGCATCCAGGTCGGGGTCGACACGGCGCTCGTGCCGCTGCCCCCGCCGGTTCTCGGCGGCACGGGCGGCTCCGCGGTCCGCCTCGGCCGCAGCACCGTGCTGCGCAGCCGCTCTTGCTGCTCCGGTGCCGGAATTGCCGTCGGCCGGGGCTCTGCGGTCGGTATCCACACGCTGATGGAGTAGGTCCATGAACATGCCATCGACCAAGAAGCACACTTGTGCGGAGATCCCGCAGTTCGAGCGCCTGAACTACTTCTACGGCCAGATGCTGAGCGCTGCCGATTTCCGCTCTGAGCAGGCCTATCTCCGCGAGAAGCTGAAGCTGCACAACCGTTGCCTTCACGGCTACGGCGTGATCTGCGGCCTCGAAGTGACCCCGGTGCCGGTGCACGTGCATTGTCCGCCGGAGCACAAGGAGGAGATCGAGAAGATCAAGGCGCGGCTGACCCAGCTGCAAACCGAAATCGGCAAGGTCCAGGATCAGCTGCAATCGAAGGAGCTGAAGGATACCGAGCGCGACGCGCTGCAGGCGGCGCTTGACAAGCTCAACGCCGAGCGTGAGAGCCTGCGCCGCCGGTGGGAAGAGCTGTGTTGCGACGAGCACGATCCCAAGGATCCTTGCGCGGAGCAGCCGGAGCACAGCATCAAGGTCGCGGTCCAGTGCGGCCTGGCGCTCGACTGCTGCGGCAACGAGCTGGTGCTGCGCGCTCCGATGGCGATCGATCTCTGGACGGCCCTGAAGCCGTCGGAGCGGGACCGGCTGAAGGAGGCGCAGCGCGGCGCCCTCTATCTCAGCATCTGCTATTGCGCCGAGCCGATCCATCCATCGCGTCCGGTGGTCCCCGATACTTGTGGTTCGCTCGCCGACTGCAACTACGGCAAGCTGCGGGATTCGGTGCGCTTCCGGGTCACCCTCGACCCGCCGGCCACAGACGAGCGCTGCGAACCCTGTTGCTCGGCCTGCACCGACGAATGCCTGCTGCTGGCGCGTGTCTGCTGGGAAGGCAACCCCGCAATCGACGAAGACGACATCGACAACAGCGTCCGCCGGCCGATCAGCCTCTATCCGCCGACGGTGATCACCGGCATCAGCTGGAAGCACGGCGCCACCTACGGTCCCGCCGCCGCTCGCGACGTGCTCGGCACCGAATCCGACATGGGTGGCCGCACCGACGGCCTTGAGATCACGTTTTCTCGGCCGGTCTACGCCGAGACCCTGACGCCGGGCGTGGTCGACCTTTGGCGCATCCAGGGCGGCCGCGGCCTGCGCGGTGTGATCTCGTCGATCGAGGGGGAATATGTCGGCAAGCCGGATGAGGGACTGATCACCTCCTTCAAGTATCGCGACGCCTCGGGCGAGACTCTCAACGACGGCGATCGCGTGCTGATCATCATCCGCGCAGATTTCATCCTCGACGCCTGCTGCCGGCCGGTCGACGGCAATCACGTCGGCGGCCGGGTGCCTCAGCTCGCCGCCTATCAGGCAAAGGCGGCGGAGGCGAAATACGCCGCGCCCGGGATGCAGAAGACGAAGCCGGACGACGGTAACTGCGACGGTCCCTGCCGTGTGCCGCCGGGCGGCATCGGGCCCTGGACCTCGGGGAACGGCACCGCCGGCGGCAGCTTCGAGAGCTGGTTCTACGTCGATTGACATGGCTGGAGATGCGTCATGACCGAGATGAAGAAATCCGTACCTTGCTCGTCCTGCGGCTCCGGTTCCGGTTGCCAGTGCGGCGGAGGCGGCGGCTGCCAATGCGGCGGCAACGGCTGCAGCAAATGCGGTGACGCCTGCGCCGGCGGCCCGCTGCAGCGTCCGCTGTTCTTCTCCGGCCAGCTGCTGACCGAAGACGACCTGCAGCTCTTGTCGGACTACGCGGCCGCCAAGGGCCGCTTGCACAACCGCTACCTGCACGGTGCCGGCGTGGTCTGCGGGCTGCTGGTCGTCTGTCATCCCTGCGGCGGCGGCAAGGTGATCGTGCAGCCCGGCACCGCGCTCGACTGCTGCGGCAACGAGATCTATGTCCCCTGTCCGGTCGAGCTCGACATCAACCAGATGGTTCGGGCGCTGCAGATCGAGAAGCGCGGGGGCTACGACTGCGGCGATCCCTGCGCCAAGGATTGCGACAAGTCGCCCGACGACGTGCGCTGCATCGAGCGCAAGGGGCGGAAATACTGCCTCTATATCCGCTATTGCGAGGACCTCGAGGAGCCGGTGACGCCCTACACCAGCGGCAGCGACTGCGCCCAGGTGTGCCAGCCGACGCGGCTGCGTGAAGGTTATCGCTTCGAGCTCCGCTGCCCGGAGCCTGATCCCGTCCCCGATGACGTGATCCGGCGGATCCGCTGCTGCCTGGGCGACCTCACGCGCGCCGACAAGGCATCGGAAGACGCGCTCGCCGTCGATGCCTACGGCCAGAACTACAACAAGGTCTCGACGCTGATCGGCGCGGGTCGCATGGTCAAGTTCGAGCAGGCCGATCGTGAGCAGCTGACTGCGGGCGTCGACACGCTGACACCGTTGCGCGCACAGAAGAACGGGCGGCGCAAGGCGGCTGCCGATGTCGATACGCCGCGCGAGCCGGATGAACCGACCGTGCGTCGGATGCTGGATCAGCATCAGTCCATGGCGGCGGCGGTCGCACGCTACGACCTGCAGTCGCCCGAGGACAAGAAGGCCCTGTCCGGCTCCATGCCCGGCATCGAGAAGGATGTCGAGAATGCCCGTCGCCTGGTGCAGGAGACGGGACCGGCCCTGGGCGATCTGGCGGCGACCAAGCTCTCGGTCGCGCGCGACCGCGTGATGGCGGAGACCTGGCTCTCCGAGGCGAAGAAGTGGACCGATCCCAATCTGGCTCAGGACCAGATCGGTCAGACGGCACATTTCCAGCTCGCCTACAATGTGCCGACCTCGCTGAAGCTCCACCGGCAGTTCGGCCGCGATCTCTCCCAGCTGCGCGACTGGCTCCTCGACCGGCTGGACGGCAAGGTGCTGGCAAGCGACTGCCGGCTGCGCTGCGACGTTCTCTCCGTGACGCTGCCCGATCCCGACACCCTCGACCCTGAGGCGACAGGCGAGGCCGGGCGGCGGCTGGTCGAGCTGCTGTTCCGCTATCTGATCGATTGCATCTGTGCGGCGCTTAACCCGCCGTGCCAGCCCTGCGAGGACAGCGCCGTCAAGCTGGCCTGCCTGACGGTGGAGAACTGCGAGGTCACGCGGATCTGCAATCTCGAGCGCACCTTCGTGCTCAGCGGTCCTGCGATGCGCTACTGGCTGCCGTTCCTGCACACGATCGGCGAGTTCTTCGAGCGCGCCTGCTGCGAAACCCGCATCCGCCTGCCGAAGCGGCAACCGGACCCTCAGCCGCAGCCCCAGGATCCGGTGATCCTGCGCGCCCAGAACCAGATGCGGCGGACCACCCCGGCCTACAGTCGCATCGAGGGCCTGCCGCAACTGGCGACCCTCTATCGCCTAGCCAATCTCGACGCCGAGACCGTACGCACGGCCGTGAACCTCGGCGGCGGGCTGACCGGCCTCGTCGCGCTCGAGGGTGGCGCCATGTCGGTGCCGTTCGATCTCGATCTGACGGCCTTCAACCAGCGACTCGGTGATGCGGCGGTCGGCTTCATCGATCGCTCGAAGATCAAGGAGTCGATGCTTCGCGACGTGCACGATGAGATGGCTTCCATGAAAGACGAGATCTCCGCCGCCAGCGCGGGCAATGTCGAGGCGATGGTCAATCGCCAGATGACGGCGCGGCTGGACCAGGCGCGCAGCGAGCTCGCGAAGCGCCTCAGCGATTCCGATGAGGCAGCGACCAAGACGACCAGGGAGCTCCGCGCCCTGCTGGCAGATCAGCAGAAGCGCAATGACGCGCTCGAGCGGCGCCTGGCCAAGCTGGAGAAGGGAGGCTGACCATGAGTGCGGATGGCGGCGCCGCTGCGCGCCCGACCTTCTACGAAGGTCAGATCATCGCCGCGGCCGACCTCAACGGCATCGTCGACAATGCGCGCATCGCCCTGGCGCAGCACGAACGCGGCCTGCACCTGCCGGGCATCGCCTCCGGGCTCAAGCTGAGCGGCACCGACCGGCACACCAACAGCGGCGCCAAGTATGTCGATGTCGTGGCCTCGCCTGGCCTTGCAGTCGACCGGACCGGGCGACACCTCGTGCTGGCTGCGTCGGCACGCCTGAGCGAGGACACATTCGACGCGCTCAGTGTCGCGATCAACGACAAGGCCGCCTGGTATCCGGTATTCCTCATCGGGCGGGACGAAGTGCCGTCGGCGGCGACCGCCGCGCCCATCGCCTGCGGAACCGGCGCGCCGACCCGGATGAATGAGGTAACCGAGCTGACCTTCGGTGGCGTCGAAGCGGTTGCTGATCTCGAGAGCCAGCCGGCGATCGATGTTACGGCCCCGCCGGGCGGGAATGTCGGCGACGATCCGTCACCCGTGCTGCTGGGCTTCGTTCAATGGGACTCGTCGATCAGGCACTTCACCGCGGTGGCCTTGAAGAACGACGACGGCGTCGGCCCGGCCTATGTCGGTGTCCGCGCCGACGAGGTGAGGGCCCAGAGCGGATTGCTCGCCCTTCGTTCACCCAAGATCGACGACAAAGGCAACCCGGTTGGCGGCAACGTGGTGGTCGAGCTGGATGGCGCGGACGACGGCAACCTCCGCTTCGGGACCGAGAACGCAAGCGGCGAGGTGGTGCCGGTCCTGACCGTGACCAGCAAGGGCGATCTCACCGTCACCGGCAAGATCAGCGGCGCGATCGGCGGTGGCGTGCAGATCCAGACTGGTCAGGCGTTCGACGGCATGCTGTTGCCGCTGCCCGCCGGCATCACCGATGCGCAGATGAGCGCCGGCAACATCACCGTGCAGGCCCACGTCTCGCCGCATTATGGCAATCCCGCTCTGCAGACCTTGGCGGCGGGGAATTACTGGCAAATGACGCCGCTCGAATGCCGCGTGGTCGACCGCCGCGTCTATTGCCGGGTGCGCTGGGTCTCCACCAACGGCGCCGGCGGCAGCCCGATCGTGATGCCCGGTGCCTGCGACTACACCGTGATGGCGTTCACCGCCAAGTGAGGAGCGCACGATGGCCGCAAAGATGGACGTGATCACCTTTACCGCAACCGGCCATGTGATGGCGGCCGACGTGCGCCAGGATACCGGGGGCGGATCGCCCGATGCCGCCACTCTCGTCGGCACCGGCCTGCTGCTGCGCGATCCTTTTACCGGCGACACCCGAATCACCCTGCCGCCGGACCGTCTCTCGGTGACCAGCATCGATCTGCGCGAAGACGTGCTGATGACGGCGCAGCGTTTCGCGATCGTGGACGGATTGCCTGAAGTGCCGGCCGGCAATGGACTCCCCGCCGTGGCGCTCGCCGGTGGCCAGGTGAGGGTCACCCTGCCGGGCGGCGATCTTGCTGCTGACGATCTGGAAACCTGGGTCTATATCGATGGCGGCGTGCAGCCGGTGGTGCAGCAGGTCGGGATCGCAAAGGCCGCGAACAGCGGCGCCGAGCCGTTGTCGCTGACGGCCGGCAACTACCGCGCCCTGGTCCTGGTACCGGGCTATCTGATGGCGATCCAGGACGTGGTGGCGGCGCCCTAGGAGAGCGGGCGGTGACCGATATCGTGATCCGCCGTTGCACGTTGCGCGTGGTCAGACACGGCGGGTGGAGTTGGGGTGCCGATCGCTCCGCGGTGCTGGAACGCGCGACCCAAGCCTTGCCCCGCCTGATCGCCGCGCGCCTCGCACAGCTTCTGGAAGCGGGCGACGGCGAAATCGATACGGTGCTGCGGCTCCGTGTGCCATTGCGTGCCGCGCAATGGCGGAGCGAGGCCGGGATTGCCGACGCGATCGCAGTCGCGATCAAGGCCGAAGCACTTCCCGAAGGAATCCTTCATCGCGCCGCGATGCCCCCTGCGATCGATGCTACCACTGCGTCCCCGATTGAAGTCGCCGCATCGAGCCATCCGCAAACCGGCACTGAAGCCGAGCAACACGCTGCGGCGGAGACTCCGCTCGCATTGCTGCTCCGTTGGCGCGCGCAGGGCGATCTGCCGCGGCGGCTGCGCGCTTTCTCACTGCGGGCCCTCGATCTCTGGCTCGAGGCGGCGCTTGACGATGCACCAGTGCATCCGGTCGAGGCGGCGCAACCGGTCTCTTTCAACCTGGCTCTGGCCGAGCGGGTCTATGCTGGCGTCGCGGCGATAGCCGAACCTGCGACCGCTCGCGCCGTCACCCGGCTGATCCTGGTGTTGGAGGCGATCGTGCGACAGGGCCGTCCGCCCGACGCCGTGTCCTTGCTCGCCCGCATCGACGCCATCCTCCCCGGCGCCGCTCCCGTCGGGGACCTGCGTGACCCCGCGCAGCAGTTGGGGCGCGATTCCGGGCGCGACAAGGCAAGCGCTGCCGTGCCTGGAGCAGACGATACAAGGACAGCGGTCACCCCCTTGCGCGGAAGAGCCCGGCCGATCGGCATTCCCGACTCCGAGATTGCGCTTGCTTCGGTCCTCCCGTTCCTCGTCCTCGGCGCCCTTGCAAGGATCGGCTGGATGGAGATGGCCGCGGCGGCGATCCGGGCATTGGCGCTACCCGACGACGGCGCCGTCTTCGCCGCGGCACTCGCTCTGAAGGCGATGCCGGGCCATGGCAGGCTCGGGACTGCGGAGCTGCAACGGACCGCCGCAGCCTTCGCGGGTTTGCGCAACCTGCCGTCGCCGAATGCTTTCCGCGACTGGTGCCGCGACAGCGACGGCGGCTTGAGCCCGCTCGCCGGGTTCATCGCGGCCGAGATGGCGAATGGGCATGATTCGCAGCAACCGCTGCTGATCTGCCGACTGGCTGGCGCTTCGTGGCTGCTGCTCGACGGCGATGGCCGCATGCCGGTCGCATGGGAAGGCGATTCCGCGGCGATCCTGCAGCGTCTCGCGGGCTTCGGTCCCAGCGTCATCCTGGTGAGTGCCGCAGCGGCCGAGCCGGCGCTGCTGCGCGGGCTGATGGCGGCGCGGCGCGGCTTCGTCACCGCGGCGCCGCCGGGTCGCGGCGAAAACTGGCGCCGCCTGCCCGGTGCCGCGCCGCGCTGGGCCCGGAGCGGCGACATGCCATTGCCCCGCCTGATGACGGCGGCGCGGCTGTTGCCGGAGCTGGAGGCGACGGCAGAGGCACTCACCTCGACGCTGTTCGCCGCCGGGCCAGCCACCCGATCCCTGAGCGCGACACCGGAAGGCGAAGCGCTCGAGCGCATCGCGGCCCTGACGGCGGCGACCGGGCTGGGCCTGCTCGCCTGGACCCTCTGGCGCAAGCGCGAGACGGTCGATCCGCTGCTGGCGTTGCAGCGGCTCGGTGATCTCGATGGAACCGCGCGGGTCAGCGCCGACGCGTTCGAGATCCGGCCGGCGATCGGGCGGCGCTATCTCGATCTCAGGGAGCATCGGTTGCTCGGCGATGTGCGGTCGGTGCCCTGGCTGGCAGGCCGGACCATCCGCTTCATCGGACCGTGACGGAGCTGCGCGATGCAGATCGCCGCCGACCTCGCCAGAATCGATCAGCCGCGAGACTCCGAGCCGGGAACGCTGAATGGTTTGCCACTGCGCCATCTGCTGCTGCGGCTGAAACCGCTCAACCGCGCGCTGAAGACCGCGGCTGCGATCCGGGCGGAGAGCAACGGACTGCTGCTCCAGGCGACGCATCAGGCCGGGATCACCGAGCAGCATGTGCGCCAACTCCTCGCCGACGTTGACCGGCTGGTCGAGGAGACGCCGATGCCCGGCGGCGCCCTCGCGCTGACAGCCGCCGAACACCGCGTGGAAGCGCGCCTGCGGCAGATGGCCGAGGCAACGGGATGGACGCTGCCGTTGGACGACGCGGTGCGAGCCTTCGCGCTGACGCCGCTCGAGACCGATGCGCTGCTGATCTGTGCCGCGCCGCAGCTTCGGGGAAGCTACGAGCGGCTCTACGCCTTCATCCATGACGACATGCACCGTCGTGCGCCGAGCGTCGAACTGATGACGACGCTGCTGTCACGCGGCCTCCAGGAAGGCCTGGCGTTGCGGGACAGCCTGGCCGCGCATGGCCGGCTCTGCTGCCACGGTCTCATCAGCGCCATCGACGACCCGGCCGGCGGCCTGCATCGCGCCTTCGCCCTGGGCGACGGTATGCTGCAGGCACTGACCACGATCGGTACCGATTGGCGCGCCCGCTTCCCCGATGCAGCAGCGGTCGATCTCGCCGAAGCGCTGCCCCTCGTGCTGTTTCCCGATGCCGATCGGCTGCAGCAGATCGCCAAGCGCCTCGCCACGGTCGGCAATATCATGGTCGGGCTCTGGGGCAGGAGCAGCCATGGGGTCGACGACGCCGCGGTATCGCTGGCGGCGGCCGCAGGGCGTCCGCTGCGCCGGCTGATCCCGGGCGATGCGGCGGCCGTGTCGGCCGAGCTTGCGACGGCGCGCGCCCTGGGCGCCTTGCTCTGGATCGAAAGCGACGGCTTCGGCGGTGCGGGGCAGGAGAACGAGTTCCGTCGCCTGACCGAACTGATCGCCGGAGCGCGACAAGACATCGTCGTCACTGGGCTGGTCCCGTGGTCCCCGCTGCGCATCCTCGAGCGGAAGACACTGATCGATTTCGCGCTCGCGGAGCCGAGCGGGGTGCAGCGTCAGGCGCTGTGGCACGCGTCGGTGCCGGAATCGGCGCCGGAGACGCGCGATGCGCTGGCGAGCCTTTACCGGATCAGTCCGCGCGAGATGCGGATCGCCGCGACGACGGCGCGCGCGCAGGCTGCGTCGCAGGGTGGCGCCGAGGAACTTGATCCGGCGCTGCTGCGGGCCTGCCGCGCGCTCAGCCTCCGGCGCTGCAATGGTTTCGCGACCGCGATCCAGCCGCGCCGCCGGCCGGAGGACCTCGTCCTGCCCGCGGCCTTGCACCGCCAGGTGCTGGAGGTCGCGGCGTTCTACCGCGGGCGCGGCATTGTGGACGAGGACTGGGGCTTCGGCCGCCTGCTGAGCGGTGCCGGCATGAAGGTGTTGCTGACCGGCGACAGCGGCACGGGAAAGACCGCGGCAGCGGAGGTGATCGCGCGCCAGCTTGGCGCCGATCAGATCCTGATGAAGATCCATCTTGCGAGCGTGGTCTCGAAATGGGTTGGAGAGACCGAGAAGAATCTCGATGCGGTGTTCCATCAGGCGGAGGAGAGCAACGCCGTCCTCTTCTTCGACGAGGCGGATGCGCTGTTCGCCAAGCGCGGCGAGGTCGAACGCGGTGCCGATCGCTATGCGAACCTCGAAGTTGGTTTCCTGCTGCAGCGGCTGGAAGCCTTTGCGGGCCTTGCGATCCTTGCCAGCAACCACAAGGACCAGATCGACGAGGCCTTCATGCGGCGCTTCCACGTCGTGCTGCACTTCCCGCGGCCGACTGTGGCGGAGCGCCGTCGCCTCTGGTCGCTGGCGTTGCCGGCGACTGCGCCGCTCGCCGCCGACATCGACATCGAGGTCCTGCAGCAGCTCGACCTGACGGGTGCGGGCATCTTCGGCGCCGCGCGTGGTGCGGCCTTGCTCGCGTCCGAGCGGCGTGGCGCCTCGGCGCGGATCGGCATGGCGGATCTGGTCGAGGCGGTCAGTCGCCAGTTCCAGTACGAAGCGCGGCTGCTGCCGGCGGCGCAGCTCGGCGCCTATGCCGGGCTGGTCGGCAAAGTCGCATGACCGCGCCGCCCGGCCGGTTCCAGCGTCTGCCCAAGGTCACGGTGACCAGCGCCCATGGCGCGCCGGTCGTCACCTATATCAAGCCTGCGCCGCCCGATGCCGCGGTGCAGGCCGCCTACGGCAACGGCACCGTCAATGCGATCGTATTCACCGATCCCCTGGTGATCACTGCGTCGCCGCCCGCCAAGGCGAAGTCCGGCGACTCCAAGTCCGCCAATCCCTCCGTCGGCGACGGCACCCTTACCTTCGCACCCGACCGGATCACCGCGCAGCCGCCGAAACCGGCACCGCCCAAGCCTGCTGCCGAGGTCATCACCTTCGAGCCCGAGGTGATCACGGCCAGGGCCCCTTCCGTCGCTCCCACCAAGCCGCCACCCGACCCGAAGGGCAAGGAGGACGAGAAGACGGTCACCTTCGCGCCGGATACGATCACCGGGCGTCCGCCGGGCACCGCGCCGCCGGGCGTGCGTCCACCGGCGGCGAAAGTCGGCAAGGATGGCATGCTCGTCTTCGAGCCCGATGTGATCACGGCGCGGGCGCCGGGCGCAGAGCGGCAAGCCCGAGGCGAGCAGGAGACGGAGAGTGCGGACCAGACCGCGCTCGGTCCGCTCGCGCCCGAAGGCAAGCGGCCTCGCGACCCCCATGCGGTCGGTGGGAATCAGGAGCGGCAGCCCGACGACGCGCCGGTGAAGCCGGCGGTGCCGGCCGGCAAATCCGAAGGCGTCGGCGACGAGGGCGAAGAACCAGGCGCCGCGAAGCCAACCGACGGCAAGGCGACGCCGAAGCCGGTGGCCGACGCGAGCACCATCTCGCAGAAGGGTTTGCCGACGCCGGTCGTGACGACGCAGGCGGCGGTGACGCATGGTGGTGCCGGTGGTGGTGGCGGTGATACCGGCGGCGGAGAAGTCTCCGCTTGGCAGCAGCGGGTCAGTGCCGCCACCGCGGCGACGCCGCAGCCCAGCCTGGGCAACGCGCCGGTTGCCAGTGTCACGGTGATCCATGGTGCCAGCCAGGGATCTGCGGCGCGGCGCAAGGCAGGTGCCGCGGGTCTGACCAAGGATGCCGAGAAGGCCGTCCGCAAGCCGCCCGAGACGCCGAAGCAGCTGCCGCCGCCGCCGCCCAGTCCGGTGCCGGAGGCGGACAAGCTCATCACCGATGCCTCCGACAAGAAGCTCCCCGAGCAGGCGCTCCCGGTGTTGAAGAAGCGTACGCCGGGCGAGGACAGCACCGAGCCCGTGATGGACACGGCTCTCGCCGCTGATATCGGCAGTGAGATCGCGGTGCCGAAGCCCGAGCCGCCGGCGGCGCCGGCAGCAGACCCGAAGAAGGGTCCGGACGCGAAGCGGGCGAAGAAGCTCAACGACGCGAAGAAGAAGGAGCCGGAGCCGGGCAAGACCGCAAAGTCCGGCCAGACCATGACGCTCAAGGATACCGCGCCGGCGCCGACGCCCGGCGTCGAGCTCGGGACGCGTGGCCAGAGCAAGGAGAAGGTCGCGCAGGTCCTGGCGGAGCTGCTGCGCGCGCCGGACGCGGAGGCGGAGAAGATCGTCACCGAAGCGCGCAAGGAGGCCTATCCACGCAACGCGCTCGACGAGGAATACCCCGATCTCGGCAAGGAGAAGAAGGACGAGGTCCTGGCCGAGCTGAAGGCGCAGGTGGAATCCATCCGCCTCATCGCCGGCATCTCGGGCCAGGAACTCGATGCGGCGATCAAGGAGCGCAACGAGACGCTGAAAAAGCTGCAGGGCGAGGGCCAGAAGGACATCGCCACGGCAAGCGACCAGGCGAAGGACGCGACCAAGCAGGACGGCGCCGACCTGGCCGATCAGATTGCCGGCGCGCGCGCTGCGGTCGACGAGAAGACCTTGCAGACCTTGATTGCGGCCAATGGCGAGGCCGATCCCCAGGTCATCAACCTGCGACGCGACAAGGGGCTGAGCGATCTCGCCCGGCGGGCGGCAAGGCAGGACGTGTACTACGAGAAGTCCGGGGAACGGCGGCAGAAGGCGCTGGACGCGGCCTCGGCCCGGATGCGCGACGCCTACAAGAACGCCGCCAAGGCCGACGCGAAGAAGATCTACGAACAGGTCTTCAAGGACGCGAAGAAGGCGAAGAAGACCGACGACGAGGCGAAGGCCGACGCGGTCAAGCAGTCGGACGAGCAGGGCAAGCCCTTCTTCGAATGGGCCGCGACCCAAACCCTGGAGCTCAACAAGGAGTTCGGCAAGCTGCGCGGCGAGGCGGCCGCCAGCACCAAGGGATTTCGCGACGCGATCAAGCAGGCGCTGGATCAGGCCAAGGAGATGGTCCGCAAGTGGGCGACCGACAGGATCGCGCTGCATGAGACGTTGTGGGATTGGCTGATCCGCAAGTTCCGCGAATGGCGCCAGGACGCCGAGGACGATTCGGCCGCCTGGGAAGCGGCCCGCAACGAGGCCCTGCGCGACAGCCTGGTCGGCGATCTCAACATGATCGACGATATCCATGCCGCGGCGGCCAGCGGTGTCGATATGAGGGCCTACATCCAGGAGCGCGGGCTCGACCAGGCCCAGGCGGCGGTGCTGCAGACCTATTTCGGCGGCGATCCGAACAAGCCGCACGACGCGATCGGCGCAGTCGCCGTCGGCATGCGGATGCGGATCCGCATGACCCGAAAGCCGGCGATGATCGAGGCCTTCAAGGGCGAGGTGATGGCGAAGCCCGACGGCGACTGGGAGAAGCTGGCCCGGATCGCCGCGGCGGAGCATCCGCCCTTCAACGTGGTCGCGCTCGCCTCCGACCTGTTCCACGCGATGGACCAGTGGGGCACCGACGAGGACAAGATCTACGCCGCGCTGGCCCACCTGACACCGCTGCAGGCCAAGGCTCTCAGGGCGCGCTACCAGACCAGATACCACCGCTCATTGGACGAGCATCTCGAGAGCGAGATGAGCGGGGCCGAGCTCGGCCGCGCCAAAGCCTTGCTCGAAGGCAACCAGACCGTGGCCGACGTCGAGACGCTCTATGAGGCCATGCACGGCGGCCTGACCGGTTGGGGTACCGATGAAGATGCGATCATGCAGGTGCTGCGCGGCAAGAGCGACGCCGAGCGCAAGGCCATCATGGAGGAATACGAGAAACGCTACGGCAATCTGAAGGAGGACCTGAAGAGCGAGCTCAACGATTGGTCGACCGGCAGCACCCACGACTATGACCGTGCCATGGCGTTGATGGACGGCGATACGGCCAAGGCGGATGCGATTGCGGTCGACCAGGCGATGCACGGCGGCTGGACCGGGCTCGGTACCGACGAGGGCCAGATCACCGGGGTCTATGAGCAGATCCGCCGGGAAGTCGAGGGGGAAGCGGCGCAGAAGGGCTGGACCACGGCTCAAATGGAAGCCGAGATCAGGCGCCGCAACCAGGAGCTCGACGACAAGTATGAGGCGAAGTACGGCGACCCCAAGCGGGATCCCAGCGACAAGAGCAAGACCACGCTACGCAAGGCGTTCGAGGACGAGCTTTCGGATTCCGAGCTCGACCTCGCGGTGGCGCTGGCCGAGAACGACCCGCTCAAGGCCGACGCCGCTCGGCTCGAGGTCGAGAAGCAGTCCTTCATCACCAGCGACGAGACGGTCAACAAGATCCTGGCCTCGCAATACGAGCGTGCCCACAAAGACGTGGAGCGCGACGTCAACGCCGACTTGCAATTCCGCGCCGAGGTCGCCGCGCTGCAGGACAAGCCGTGGGACTGGAAGAAAGAGCGCGAAGCCGCGAAGGCCAAGATCGAGGCGGATACGAGCCAGCGCAGCAAGCAGTACATGAGCCAGCTGGAGAATACATACGACGAGAAGTATTCGAAATTCGGCAAGGGCGGGCTGCAGGTCCTCATCGTCTTCAATATGTCGGGGGACGATCAGCAGAAGGCCTTCGACCTTCTGAAGCAGGGCGGAAAGCTCGAGCCGGAGCAGGAGATCTTCTACGCCGTCAACGGAATCGGCACCGACGTCGACAAGCTGAAGGACGTGCTCAAGGGCAAGAGCCCGGCCGAGGTCGAGAAGATCCGCAAGGCCTGGCACGACCGCTATCACAAGATGGGGGAACCCGACCTCGACGATCGCATCGCCGAGGAGGTGAGCGGGCGCGATGCAAAGGACATGGAGTGGGCGCTGAAAGGCGAGCCCCAGACCATGGACGAGAAGATAGCCCGCGCCGCTGAGCGGAAGAAATATGAGGAGGAGTCGTACTGGCTCGGCAACAAGTTCTCGCAGAACGAAAAGGCGGAGATGCAGGATCAGTACGACGCCCTGGTCACCGAGAAGAATCGTCTGGAGGGCATGGCCAAGCTGAAGGAGCCGAAGAAGCCGGGTGAAACCGATGAGGCCTACAATGCGCGGCTGGAGAAGTATGCGTATTGGGAGGACTCCTTCAAGCTTCAGGAGGGCTACTTCGACCGTGCGATCGAGGATCATCGCACCGCCGTGGACTCCCTTGCTGACACGGCCGCTACCATCGCCGGCATCATCGCCACCGTCATCGTGATCATCGTCGTCTCGATCTTCACGGCCGGGACCGGCGGGGCGGCGATCCTGGCGGCCCTCGCCAGTGCCAAGGTGGCGGCCGCCACTGCCATTGCCGCCGCGGCCGCCACCATCGCCACCAAGCAACTCCTGAAGGGCGACGCCTACACCGGGCAGGAGATGGCGGTCGATGTCGTCGTCGGGCTGATCGACACGGCGGCCAGCGTGATGACGGCCGGGGTCGGTGGTGCGCTGCTGAAGACGGTGGAGAAGGCGCCGGCCTCCCGGCTCGCCGCCTTCATCGCCAAGACCGAGATGGCGACCAAGCTGACCGAGATGGCCGCCAGCAATCGCGCGGTGACGCGGATCTTCGCCCATGGCCTCGCCGAGGGGATCGAGGGCATGGCGCAGAGCCTGCCGGGCGCTCTCGTCGGCAATGTGCTCGACGAGAAGAACTGGGCCAAGGGCAATCCGCTGACCAACATCCTGACCGGCACGCTGACGGCGACCGGAATGGCGGTGGCGATCAGCGGCGGTCTCGGCGGCCTCGGCGGATTCGGCAAGCATGCCGACCAGATCGCCGAGAAGCTGCCCGGTCGGAAAGCGCTGACCGAGGAGCTGCGCGAGACCGGCGACGTCCTCAGCCGGCGCGGCTCGCCCGCCGAGCGCCTGTCGCTGTGGAAGACGTGGAGCGCCGAGAATCCGGGCCGGCCTTACAAGGAGTTCATGCACGAGTTCGACGCGGGCCTTGTCACCAAGGAGGCGGACGAAGCGGCGCGCCGGGCGCTGCAGCGCGATCTCCGCAAGGAGCTGCTGGCGGAGATTCCGCCCGGCGAGCGCGGCGCCTTCGCCGGCGTGCCGATCGAGATCATGAGCGACGCCGAGTTCCAGCAGTTCACCAAGAGTGCCAAGGCCCAGGCGGCGGTGATCTTCGAGGACGGCAAACCCAAGGTGATCCTGCGCGAAGGTGCCGACCCGTCGGTGCTGCGCGAAGAAGGCGTCCATCTGCTGCAGAGCAAGGATCCGAAGCTGAAGGCGAAGTTCACCGAGCTCGACGAGGCGCGGCTCGCCAACTGGAAGAATCTCGACCTCGAGGAGCAGCTCCGGCTCTACGGCAACAAGCTCGACATCGAGATCGACGGACAGCAGCGGCTGCTGAAGAACATCGAGGAACAGCTCGCCGGTGTCGAGGACCCGGCGCTACGCGAGGCGCTGGTGGCGCGGCGCCAGGCGGCGCGCGAGACACTGGAGAACCTGCGCAACCGGGTGGACGAGGTCGCGGGACTCTCGCCCCTGGAACGCATGAAGATGGCACGCGGCGAGCTGAAGGCGCCGCAATTCCTCGAGCAGGAACCGCGGCTTTTTACCAAACTCGGCCCCGGTCCCGGCGCTGCAGGCCAGCTGGACAAGGAACTGGAGGCCCTGGCCGAGCGCCGGCTCGCCGCGCGCGAGGCGAAGGAGGCGATCCTCAACGACCTGAACGGACTCAGCAAGAAGGGGCTCTCCGCGAAAGTCCAGCAGATGACGACCGCTTTCCAGGAGATCTGGGCTTCCTATGACAACCGGGTCCGCGGTTTCGCCAACCGCTTCCGCGAGCTCATCGCCGAGAAGCTCGATCCGACGACGCTCTATGATGTGAGCAAGAGTCGCCTGGCGTTTCTCGACACGATCCGCGGCATGATCAACCCGGCCGAAGTCGACCGCCTCGACCAGATGCTCACCGGCGTGAAGCAGCTGTTCGAGATCCGAGGCCTCGACCTCGCGCATGTCGACCTGTTCACCAAGATTGCGCCGCTGCTCGAGGCGCCAGGCAAGCTTTTTGAGACAGTCCGCGAGGTGGTCTCACTCAACAGCTTCCGGCACAAGCGGCTGCCGGATATGGCGGGCGTCATCGAAACCATCGCGAAATCCCATGACGGTGGACGATTGGCGGCGGAGTTCGGCGAGGACCTTGCCGATGTCGCCAAGAAGACCAAGGCACGCGATCTCATCGACAAGGTGAAGAACCCGACGATCTGGGCCGAGGCGCAGAAGACGCTGGAAGAGGCGGCCGAGAAGCTCAAGGAGAAGGCGCCGCACTTCCACGTTCCAGAGGAGAAGTTGACACCTATCCTCGAGGAGTTTGCCCGGTCCGGCAACTTCAACTGGGCGGTCTTCAAGGAGGGTCTGGCCGAGAAGTTCCCGCTCTCCGGATCGACGTTCAAGGAGTTCAACGCCGTCATCGAGGATGTCAAGAAAGCGATCGAGGCGGGGAAGGCGCCTTGGATTGCCGAAGATGTGGGACCGCTGCTCCACTGGTCGCCGGTGCTGGAGAAGCTCCACGGTTCGCTCGGCAAGACCGAAGCTGCCGAGTTGATGTCGCGAGTTCAGGCCAAACTGAAGGAGCTGCTGCCCAATCTGACGGCGGACGGCTACAAGAAATACCGCACCTTCCTCAAGAACGAGGTGGTCTCCCATATCATGGAGGGAAGCTCACCCGCGAAGCAGCTCGAGCGGCTGCGCAAATTCATGACGGTGGTCCGTGATCAGGACAGCGCCTCGATCGGCGAGTATTTCGCCTCCTTCCGTCGCAAGATCTTCGAATCCGGCAAGGCGCCGCCGATCAAGGGCGAGCTCGCGGGCGCGTTCGACCTGCCGCTGGCCAGCCGCCAGCTGGAAGGTGGCAAACGGATGGTCGACGGCGCGCTCCATCTGCCGGAGGGGTTCACTTCAGAGCACGGACCAAAGGAAGGCGGCCGGTTCCTGGTCGAGGATAAGGCCGGAAAGTCGTTCGATCTCGACCAGGCAGCGGTCTACTCGAAGGCGCTCGAGGAGGGCAAGCTGAAGACCGGCGACCCGGAGGTCGCCAAGGGTTTGATCTATTTCGTCGAGGATCCGCTGCATGCAGCAGCGATCGCGAACAAGCTCGACACGAACAAGCTTGATTCTCGCATCTTCGTTGCTACGTTCGGGCCTGACAATACGCTGCAATTCGTGCCGCGGACCTCGGCCCCCAAGCCTAAGATCAAGCCGAAGTAGTCGGACGCCGCGGGCAGAATGAAGGACGCGACATGGCAGAAGCAATGATCCGACCAACGGCAATCTCGCTGGACTGCCACAGCGAGTGTCGCGATTTTCGCCACTATGCCGCAGTCGTCATGGAGAGCCTGAGAGCGGTTGGCTTGCCGGCAGTGCTGCGCTGGATGGATGACAAAGAGCGCTCCGGCACGGGCGAGGAAATCGCGGCCGCGCTGGCCAACCTGCCTGACGCGCCGGGACCGGGGGCCGAGGGCGCATCGCTGCATTTCGAACTCGATGACGGGGCGCGGGGCGGTATGCTGGCCAGCGCCCGCTACTACCCCGATCAAGGCGGCACGACCTTTTCCAGCTTGAATCTGCGCCGCGTGACCCGCATGGCCGATGACGACGGGGCTTTTATCGCGTTCCAGGACCGGTGTTCAGCTCTCGCGCGCGAGCTGCTGACGCGTGTCGGTCTCTATTCCGCGACGCTGCGGACCGAAGGCGCCGGAATGCGGTGCCTCCCGGAAGTGCCCCTGGTCGAAGATGCGAGCCGACTGGCGGCGACCAATCGCGCCGAGGTCGATGCCTCCTATGAGTCACCGGACGCCTTCTGGAAAGCGGGCTGGACGCAGGTCGCGGAGCGCGAGGGTCAAATCCTGCTGGCGCGCGCGCTCGATGTTGCGACGGGAACGTCGCCTCTGATGCGGATCATCGACGACCAATGGGCCATGGCCCGCGCGGCAAAGCCAGGTCTCACCGATTACAAGCGTCCCGAAGTCCATCCTGCTGAGAAGCCGGTCTTCGAAGCGGGTGCTGCACGGTTGGAAGCCGTGGGCTATTCCGCCGATGAACAACTGCTCGAATATTCCTGTGTGCTGGAGCGCGACGAGCACCTGCGGGGCTGGGAGATCTTTGCCCTGGCAAACATCGTCAAGCAGGGCGCTGCATCCGACGGCCGTGTGGTGAAGACGGTGCGCATCGTCTTTCTCGACGAATGGGCGGCGCGGCAGGAGAGACGGCCTCTGCTGGATGTCGGCTGCCGGGTCTTCTTCACCGCGGAGGACGGCAGCCTCACGGAACTGACGGACTGACATGAACGCCACGCCGCAGACCGGGATGAGGATCGTGGTGACGCCCGAGACCGGCTTTTCCGCGATCGACGGTGCGCTGCAGGCGGTCGGCCTCGTGCGCGGCACCGATGCCATGGTCAAACCGCCGATCCTCGCCGACGAACCGGAGCTCGCCTGGTGGCACGGGCCAAGCGGTGCGGTGCGGGTTCACTACAGCTTCAACCCGGTCGTGCTGCTGCGCGTGCTGGTGTTCACCGGCCCCGATGCGCTCGCCTGGGTCGCCAAGGTCGCCGTGCCGCGGCTTGATCCCGATGCCATCGCGGCGCTGCTGCGGACGGAGGATCCGCGACAGGTGCTGCTCGGCCTCTATGCGGCCGGCGAGCTCCGGGCGATCGGCCTGCTGGCGGACGTCGAGGCCCTGCGGGTCAACGCCAATCAGCGCATCTCGGAGACGGCGGCGCGGACTGCCGAGACGCTCGGCTTGGCGTTGCTCGAGACGGGCGCCGAACGACTTGCGGCCGAGGCGCGTCGGCATCCCGAGCGTTCGGTCCTCTTTCCGCGTCTCGGCGATGCCGAAGCCCGCCGCGAGATTCTGATCTGGCTGCTGCATGACCGACGAACCGTGGATGGCGAGGTCCTCAAGGTGCTGCGCGCCGGCCTGATCGACGAGAGCTGGCAGGTCCGGCTCACCGCGATGCTGGTGGTCGTTCGCATGAAGGTAGCGGCGCTGTGGCCGGAGGTTCGCCAGATGTCGCTGCCCGGAACCGGTCGCGATGGGCTCGACTACCGGCACCATTCGCTGGTGATGGGCGCACGGAAGGCAGCGCTCTTGGAGCTCAGCGGTCAGCCCCGCGAGCCGGCGGGGGACGAACGGTCGCGGATGATGCTTCATCTGCGCCATGTCGTCGCCGGCGAAGACGATGGAATCCGCGACGCCGCCCGTGAGTGGCTGGAGCCCTGGATCGCCCGTCCCTAAGCATCTGACGGAGTTTCCCAGGTCAGCTTTTCGCGCAACGCGGACTTCAACGGCCGACCGCGGTTCGGAGAAGCGTCTGCCACACTCAGGGGGACTCTCTCCCTTCGCGGACCACGCTGACATCATCCGTCGCGTGGTATACGGTTGGTTGGCGTTTGCAAAGGAGGGGGTCATGGCGAAATCCGATGATCGCAGCACCGTCTCGGGTCACAGGTCAGAGATCGTTACGCTGCTTCAAGCCGGTCAGATGCCGAAGGGGTTTAGCCCGGCAAACCTGCCTGACATCGATGTGACGCCGGCGGTCCAGGCGGTGCGGAACATCGCTGATGGAACGGCTTTATTGCGGCCGAAGATGCCGGGGCATACAGCCAACGGCCGCAGCAAATCGTAGATGCGGCCAAAGACCGAATAGCAATGACGCCTTGTGAGCGACAGAGGAGGATCTGCCATGCCGACGCTCTCAAATGCCGGAGGCACTGACGACGGCGTAGACGGTTCAACGGCTACTCATGACAGGAACGGCGTCGTCGGCATCAATTCGGACAACACGCCACGGAACGCCGTCTCCGCGGGCGGCAACGGCGTGTTCGGCTTCACGCAAGTGCCGGATGGCGCCGGTGTCTTTGGTGCGCACGCTTCCACCGGGATGGGCGTTGCCGGGCTCGGCCTGATCGGCACCTGGGGCGGCAGCGTCAACGGCGTCGGCGTGGTCGGCATCAGCGCGCCAGCCGGCCAGAAAGGCGGCGACGGCGTTCAGGGGATCACCAATTCCGAGGCCCGGAACGGCGTCTACGGTCTCAACCTTTCGCTGGATAAACGTGGCAATGGCCAGCCGGCTGGGAATGGCGTTCTCGGCTATACGCGCGTCCCCGACGGCGCGGGAATCATGGGCGTTCACGGCGGAGCCGGGGCCGGTGTCGCGGCGCTCGGAAACGTGGGCGTTTCCGCCGCCAGCACCGATCCCAGCACCGGTCACGGCGTGATCGGGACCGGCGGGTTCGGCGTGGTCGGACAAGGCACCGTGATCGGCGTGTGGGGCCAAGGCAAAGGCACCGGCTGGGCCGGATATTTCTCGGGCCCGATCCGCGTGGACGGCAGCGGCGAGATTTCCGGCGATCTTTCGGTCGATGGCAAGCTGCATACCTCCGGGAGTCTACAAGGGCCGCTCACGGTCGACGGCAACATCACCGTCAATGGCGATATCAGCGTCGCCGGAGATGTCGTGCTCCAGCCGCGCGATGTCGCCGAACGGTTCTCGGCTGCGGAGGCATCCCTGTGCCGGCCGGGCATGGTCATGGTGATCGCCGGCGACGGCACCATCGAGCCGTGCACGCGCGCCTACGACAAGCGCGCGGTCGGCGTGGTATCCGGCGCCGGTTCGCTGCGGCCCGCGATCACTCTCGGCGCCGAGCTTCAGCCGGCCGATACCGCACCGATCGCCATGATCGGAACCGTCAACTGCCTGGTGGATGCGGGCTACGGCGCGGTCGAGCCCGGCGACCTGTTGACCTCCTCCGAAACGCCGGGCCATGCCATGAAGGCCGCCGATCCGGCTTGCTCTTTTGGCGCGGTCATCGGCAAGGCACTGGCGCGATTGCCGAGCGGCTGCGGCCTGGTTCCGATGATCGTCGCCTTGCAGTGAGGGATCGCCCAGCGCCGCTCGGCCTCACTGCGCCAGCGCTTCGCGGAACGACGTGTAGGGCGTTCCCCGAAAGGTCTGCAGCAGGCCGAGGAGATCGCGCAGGCTGAGCGGATCGACCAGTCCGCCATCCGGGCCGGTGAGGAGATAGAAGACACCCCATTGGCCATATTGGCTGAGGTCATGGATCATGCGCGCGAGTTCCCAGAGCGAGTAGTTTCCATCCCTGATCTTGCGCGAATCGTACTCCCAGACGGCGGCATCGACATCCGGCGCCGGAAGAACGGGATCGGCACCGGTCATACGCTTGAGGGTGAAGAGAATGGCCGCGACCGCATTCAATCCGATGATGTCGTAGAGCTGCTTCCACCGCACCCAATTGCGGACCGCATAGCGCACCAGGAATTTCTCCCAGTCAGGAATGTCGGCCGGCGAGAAATTGGCCACCGGATACTCGGCGCCCGGCCAGGCCTCGGCACGATCGGCGGCGGAATAGATTTCGACGGCTCCCACCCGCGCACCTTCGCCGATCCAGGTGTCAACGCCGCCTTCCGGATTGTCGGTCGTGTCGCTGAGATTCGATGGCGCCCAGAGCACCGGGTAGATGCTTTGCCGGATCTTCTTGAACTGTGACTCGAGCGTGCCGATCATCACGTTGAGCTCGGGGATCGCCGCGGTGTGATAGTTCTTCACCATGGCGACGAGGATCGTCAGGCGGATGGAAACAGCTTCCAGATAGGCCGGCAGGACCAGCCGGTAGTCGTAGACCAGGCCGCTGGGCACGCCCGGGAGCGCCCGCACCACCGGGACGGGATGGGTCGAGTGCGGTCCCCATTTATTGTAGGTCAGTTCCTGGAAGAACACGCGTTCCCAATAGGCGGGATCGCCGAGGCTGAGAACCGTCTGCAGCGTGTCATTGAGCACAAACGGACGCTGGGCATCCCAGGTCGCATCGATACCCACGGTTGCCGCATCCTCTGGGGCAAGCTCAGTGAGCTGAAGCAGTTGCGTGCGCGCCGCATTGAGGTGATCGGCGACCGCGCGCATGCTCAGCTCCGCGTCGAGCGCTGCGATCGCACCCTTGAAATCCAGCGCGAGCTGATTGATATAGCCGCGCATCGTCGCCACGGGATCGCTTTGAGACAGGATGCCGAGGGCGGTCAGGACGCTCTTGGCGGTGTTGACGTATCCCCAAACCGACGAGACCACGCCGATGATCGAGCCGGCGGCCTGCAGCGCCTTCTTTTCCTCGTCGGAAACGTGAAAGATGTCCTTAAGCGGGTCGATGCCGTCGCTCATCGCGCTGACCCTTTCTCGCCCACCGAGCCGGGGGCGATTTCAGATGGTTTCCCCGCGCAGGGTTGCAACGCACCGAGCCGGCGTCAAGCCCGAAGCATGATGCTGGCTTCAGGCAGCGAAGCCTCCGGGCAGCAGACCGCCGTCAGTCTGCCGGCGACCGCTCCGGCCGCCGTTCGCTGAAAGCCAGAAAGGCGCGGAACAGTGGCGCGGTGGCGAGGCCGAGAGCCATGCTGATGGCGACGGCGGTGCCGGCCGACGCAACGATGACCGCGAGACAATAGGCGATGGTGATCAGGCCGACCCAGACCAGCGAACGCTCGACCATCTTGCGTTGCACGTAGTAGGAGACGGAGACGGCGGCGAAGATATAGGGCGTCAGCACCAGCAGGACCGAGATGTCGGCCAGAACCATGAACGCTTCCTCGGCCGAGGGCGAAAGCGTCAGGAACACGATCACCGACATGATGGCGGCGACGATGATTTGGCCCCTGACCGGCACGCCGCGGGCATCGGTCCTGGCGAACAACGCAGGGAAGAGACCGTCCTTTGCCGTGGCCAGCGCGGTCTCCGCGTTGATCAGCGTCCAGCCGCCGAGGCAGCCTGCCGCCTTCACGATCGCGCAAAGCGTAATCAGCAGCGAGCCGACCGGTCCGACCGCGCGCATGGCGGCATCGGCGAAGGGCGCCGAGGAATGCCTGAGCTCGTCGTTCGGGATGATGCCCATGATCGCCGTCGTGGCCAGCACGTAGACGACGGCGGCGATGGTGACGCCCAGCATGGTCGCCCGCGCGATGTTGCGCTCCGGATCCTTCACCACCGCCGCCGCGACCGAGGCGCTCTCGACGCCCATGAACGCCCAGAACATGATCGAGACCGCCGAGCCGATGGCGCTGGGTACGTTCAGGCCGGCCGTGTCCCAGCCGGCGCGGAACACCGCGGGATCGAAGAACGCCCAGCCGGCGATCCCGACCGCGGCGATCGGCCCCACGCCGAGCAGCGTGGTCAAGGTCTCGAAGCGCGTCACCAGCCGCGGACCGATGATGTTGATGCCCGCGGAAAGCCAGATCGCGCCGATCGTGGTCAGGGCGCCGAAATAGGGATTGCGCAGGGCCGGGAACAGCACCGAGAGATAGCCGGTGATCGAGGTCGCGATCGCGATGTTGGCGATCACGTTGGAGAACCAGTAGAGCAGGGTGCATTGGAAGCCGGCGAAGTCGCCGAGGCCTTCGCGGGCATAGGCATAGGGGCCGCCGGCCTTCGGCCGCGCTGTGCCGAGGCGCGCGAACAGATAGCCCATGATGAAAGCGCCGGGCACCGTCACCAGCCAGCCGAAGACCGCGATGCCGCCGATGCTGGCCATGATGGTCGGCATCATGAAGATGCCGGCGCCGATCATGTTGCCGGCCACCAGCATGGTCGCGGAGAACAAGCCGATCTGGCGGGTGTCGGAGCTCATGGGAGTATCCCGGTCATTGCGGCAGAGCCTCGGCGCGGATCTGCGCCTGGATTTCGTCGGCCTCGCCGCCGAAATATTTCGATGCTAGCGCCGAGAACTGCGGCATCGCGTAATAGGCCGAGAGCGTGCGATCGACCAGCAGCCGCAGGTCGGCGTCGCCGCGTTTCATGGCGATGCCGTAGAAATCGTGGCTCAACAGGCGCGGCGAGAGGACGAGGTCGTTGTCGTGCGCGTCGGCGACGGCGCCGATGAGCAGCGCGCGGTCGGCGAAATAGGCGTCGATCGCGCGGGCCTGCAGCGCCGCGATCCCGTCGGCATGGCTGTCAAGGGCGACCACCTCCGCGCCGTAGTGACCCTGCAGGATCGCCTCCCGCAGCACGACCTCGGTCGTGCTTGCGGCGCGGACGCCGATCTTGCTGGTGGCGAACGGCCGCAATTCCGGCGAGCGCGGTGGACTGATCGTGCGCTCGCCGGTGAAGAGCTCTTTCAGGTCGCGGGGCGAGTCCTTGCGCAAGACCGCGCTCATGCCGGTGACGAAGATCGGCTCGGAGAAGTCCACCTTCTGACGCCGCTCGAGCGTGATGCTGATCGCGCCGCACAAGAGGTCGATCTGGTCGGCAGCCACGGCGTCAAACGCTTCGGTGAGCGAGACCGGGACATAGACCCGCCTCAGGCCCCGGAGGTTGCGTCCGATCTCGTCGACCACGGCGTTGCAGAGATCGATCGAGTAACCCTGGGGGCCGGCACCGCTCTCTGCCCAGGCAAACGGCTTCTGACCGGCGATGTAGCCGATCCGGACGGTGCCGCCGGCCGTGATCCGGTCGAGGGTTTGCGCGGCGGCGGCGGTGCATAAAAGCATGCTGCAGATCAGCACCGCGACGGTGAGGCGCCACATCGACCAAATCCCCGAAGGACGGCAGGCTCGATAAGTCTGACGAATCATCCGACGGGTTGCAAGCCGTCGCGAGAAACGGACATACAGCCTCCTGCCCGGACACCGGCCATGGCGGCTCGGGGGGCGGCAAGTGCCTGCTTGTGGCGCTATGTATGTCCGGCCGTGCGTCGAAAGAGGGTTTCGTCGATCTAGCGGTGATGGTCTTGCATCAATATATCCGGCCTCTGGCCTCAACGGGCCGTTTGCGCCCACCAGACGCTGAACCGGCGCCTGGTAAAGCACCCGACGCGCAGTGATGCAATCGCAGGTCATAGTGCTCAAGTCGTCATCGCCGCCTGGGCTGTCACCACGCGGCGATCCGGCGGTAGAGCTCGGTAGTCAGGCTCTGGATCGTCTCGGTGGCGGCGCGGCTGCGGGTCGCCATGGGCCGTGACCAGGCCGGACGGAGGCCGCGTTCGAAAAAGCGGAGGCTGCCGGGCGTCCCGAGCACGAACAGCATGTCGCCCGCACGATGGAGACGTGTTGCCTCCTCGACCAGGCGCTCGTTGAACCCGCCGACGAAACCGTGCTCCGCCGTGCAGACCACCAGAGCCCGCCGCGCCTGGGGAAACCCGGCTCCCCATCCGGGCTCCGGCACTAGCGAGAGCGTGCCGGCGATCGCATCGGCGATGAGCTCGGCATGGCGCCGAATGCCCGGCAGCATCCGCTGCGCCTCCAGCATAAGCATGCCCGCCAGCGACCGCATGGCGCCGATCACGTCCAGCTCGCGCATGCCGCCGAGCCGTGCTTGGATCTCGGCCAGGCGGCTCATGGTTTCTGCGCTCCGGCAGGGTTGCCGACCTGGGCGACGAGCGCCGATAAGGTTGCCTTCAACCGGTCGCGCAAATCGCCAGTGATCTCCTCGGCCTGATCGCCGAGCGCCAGCACCACGGGATCATTCTCGCGAAGCCACAGGCCGAGAGCGCTGCGGTAGTCGTCGACGCGCTCCAGCGGCACGTCGTCGAGGACCCTCTCGCCCACCGCCAGGAGCAAAGAGAGTTGTTCGCCCAAGCTCTCGGTCGCGAACTGTCGCTGGCCGAGTACGGCGCGAATGCGGCGACCATGCTCGATGGTCTTGCGCGTGCGCTCGTCGACCATCGTGCCGAAACGGGTGAATACTTCGAGCTCGAGACCTTTCGACATTGCTTCCCGATTCGGCACAGCCCGTTGATCCGCTCTCGCGAGTACACCAAAGAACGCAGCTGGATCCAAAGAAGGTCTGAGCGAGAAGATATGCGCTGCACTTTTGCTCGGCAGAATGGCTATGCCTGCTGGTGAGCGCTTCAAGTCCGTTCGGCGCGGCTACCGACGCGAGGCCCAGCGATGGTGGAAGTGCGCAAGGGCGGCGATCGCTAGGCAGGTCGTGTGCTGGTTGGATTCGCCTTCCGGCGGGACCCCGCGGGCCTGCCAGCCTCCATCGGGGTTTTGCCGGGCGAGGATGCGGAGAATCCAGGCCGGTGGCACGAGGTCGTGGCGATTGAGCCACTGCAGCATCAGGACGCGTTCGCAGAATTGATCCCCGGCATAGTCGGTCCAATTGCGCCGCACCATGCTGGGGATGCACTTCTCCATCATTGCGTCGATCCGTGGAGTCGGAATCTTGCTGAATCGCTTCAGGATCGTGCCGACCGCGACGATATGCGTGGTGCCATAGCCGCCGCGATCATCCACGGCCTCGAATTCCCGCAAGAAGTCCTCGCCAAGATCGAGCTGGTCCGCGCACACGCCCTTGACCATGAGTTGCTCGACGTATTGATAGGGCCGGACATCCATGACATCCGGCAGATGCGCGAGCGACGGCGATGCGGGATCGTAGGCCCGATCGAACAGCCGGAGCGCCGCGTCGCGGATCGTGGCACGGTAGCGGGCGATCTTCTGATCGATAAAAGCGAAGCGCGGATCCGACAGCCCTATATGCGTCCGCTCCAGCACAAACAGTGCTGACATGGTGAGATCCTCGATCGGCAGAAACCAATCGATGCCTCTGCCAACCGCGGCGTCAATCCGGGCCAAGTAGTCGGCACGGTTGGACAGAAAGGCTGCGTCGAGTTTCCGGTTCTTGAGCTCGACGGCCCCGCGTTCGGCGAGCGCTCTTGCTGCTCTCAGGACGTGGCCAGGGGAAAGCTTTCGCGCCGCTGAGACGTCAACCCGCAACAGTTCCTCCTGCGATACCTTCGCGTTCCATGCGCCGCATGCGCCATGCCACGGCGCAGAGCATGCCGGCCGTGATCAGGATCTTCGAGGCGAGATCGGCGACGCCGGCTCCCATCGCACCGTAGGGCGCGATGAGAAGCAAGTTCAGCGCGATCCGCAACAGGAGTTGCAGCAGGCTGGCCATTCCGAACATGGAGGACCAGTTCATCGGGAAGAACACCAAAAGGATCGGGTTCATGAGCAATGTGACCAGGGACGAAAACAGCAGGATGTTGAATACCCCGGTCGTTGCGGCATAGGCTTTTCCCAGAAGCAGCGGGACGATCCATGGACTGACCAAAGTGACGGCGGCGCCGGCCGCAAGGACGAACGGCGCATACTTGAGACAGGTCAATACGTGCCGCCGTACCTCTTGCGCGGATGAGAGCTTCGAGGTCCTCGGAAACAAGGTTGTCACCAGCGCTTGGCTCAAAATGCCAAAGACCATGCAGAGCTGGAACGCGGCCGTGTACCAGGCCACCTGGACGGATGTGCTGATGCGCGTCAGCATCAGGATATCGATGCGCGCTCCGAGAATGCCGATGGCGGCCAGCACCATCCATTTGTTGACCGAGAAGATCTCCTTCAGGATCGACCGGTCGATGCCGGGGGTTAGGAAAGGACCCGCCCGCACGAAGAAGAGCCCAAAAGCCGCGGCGGCGATGGCGGCCGCGGCGTAGCTCCAGACGACGCTGGTCACGCTCAGGAGGCCGAGCAGGAAGATGCCGCCGATGAGGACCAGCCGAAAACCGTTCTTGCAGAGTGACACGATGGCGAGCGTCACAAATCGTTCCCGTGTCTGCAGGACAAACGTGACGAACGTGTACGTGGAGATCGGCGCGATCGCCACGAACATCAGCATGATCTCTCCACTCCAGTCCGGAGTCTCGAGCAGGAACACCGAGATCCACCGGCTGGCGATCACCCCGACCAATCCGATCGCCAGACCCACCGCGAGCCTGGTCCAGAGTCCGATCTTCAACGCCATGTTCGAAACCTGCGGTGCCTGCACGGCGTATTTCGAAGCCACATGCAGCATGCCGAGGGTCAGAACGGAATCGATCAGCAGTTGTCCCGTATCGAGCACGGCGACGATGGGCGAGAGCGTGCCGAACTCGGAGGGCTTCAGGGTGCGCGCCAGAAAGGCCAGGATGAGGAATCCCATCCCGGCGCTCAGGCTGTTGCCCATGAAGACGGTCGCCGTTGCGCCGAAGCGCGATGATCGCAACCGCCGAGACAAATGGAATACCCGTCCACCCATGACCGGACTCTGTCACCTTCCCCCATCCCAGTCACGGCGGCGGTTGTCTCGCCGTGAGTTGTTCGCACGACCGCCCGTCAGCCTACCGGAGCCGCGTGACGCGCTTGCTGTCAAGCGCATACCCCGTTCATTCGATTGCGATAATCAGCTTACCCCAACCGGACCAGCGGTGCCGCGTGTCGTGCGTCACACAAGCTCCGCTTTATGGACGATAATACCGGGTATCTGGCAGAATGATGTAGGCGGTTTGCGGGCATTGCGCCCAGGGGGCCAGCATGAAGGCATATGTGCGCCGATTTCGGCGTCTCGGCGCCAAAGTCACCCAGCGCGGGCGACGGGTTCTGGACATGCTGCAGAAGCCCAGCGAAGTCGATCTGCTGATGGCGCAGTTGCCCAAGGTCGGCAACGCCAAGCAGCTTTCCGAGACGGTCGTCGTCATCACCGGGTCGAGCAAAGGGATCGGCCGTGTGGTCGCGCTGGCATTCGCCGCGAAGGGCGCCCGGGTCGTGGTCAATGGCCGCGATCCGGCGGCTTTGGATCATGTAGTTCAGGAGATTTCGGCGCAAGGCGGCCGCGCGGTCGGCGTGTGCGCTGACGTCAGCACGGAGGCCGGCGCGCACGCCGTTCTGGATCAGGCGATCCAGGCGTTCGGTCAAGTCGACGTCCTGATCAACAATGCGGCTGTCGCAGGACCATGGGGCGTCAAGGGGTGGGAGGCCGGCATCCAGGAGTTCGAGGAGACGATCCGCGCCAATCTCGTCGGGCCGTTTGCCTGCGCAAAATATGCGATCGACTGGATGATCAGACACCACCGCCCCGGGCGCGTGGTGAACGTCTCCTCGATTGCCACCGAAGGAAATCATGCGGGCATCCTAGCATACGGCACATCAAAGGCCGCCTTGGAGGCACTGACGCGATACCTGGCGAACGATCTTGGCAGCAGCGGCGTTACGGTTGTCACGATCTCGCCACACAGCGTGCGCACCGAAGCCAAAGCGGCGCGTCGCTGGGACGAGGCGGAGTTGTTGCCGCCGGCCGAATGTCTGGTTCCTGCATTCGAGCACGTGGCCCTGGCGCCAGCGCACATGGTCCATGGCCGCATCGTCTCGACCCAACGCTTTCTCGTGGACGCCTATGCGGAGTCGATCTTGGCGAGCCCGACCGCCGCGGCCCGCCGGATGGCCTATGAGCCCATGCGCCACCATGGCGTGGTCGTCGAGCGCGACCCATCCGCATTCACGTTGATGGATCGCGCGGAGAACCGGTATGGGCCGTCGCCGAAAGCCAAGGCAGTGCTCGCGCAGGCCCTAACGCCCGCGATGCTCACCTATTACCCGGACCAGGACTACACCAAGTTGAGACGGGTGCTCGCCGCCGAGCACGCCCTGCCGGAGGAGGCATTCGTCATCGGCAATGGCTCCTGGGAATTGATCGGTCGACTGGTTCAGGAGTTCGTGAAACCCGGGGAGGAGGTGGTTTCCAACAATCCGGGGTGGTTCGGGTTCAATCTGGTCTGTAATCGCCGGAACGTGGCGCTCAATCGCGTGCCGTTCCGCCTCAGGGCCGGAAACGAGCTGCCGCACCACAATCTCGAGGGCATCCTGAACGCCATCGGGCCGCGCACCCGCCTCGTCTATCTCATCAGCCCCAGCAATCCCGAGGGCGTCACACTGAAGCACGACGAGTT
Source organism: Candidatus Cybelea sp. (assembly GCA_035542015.1). Classification (GTDB taxonomy): domain Bacteria; phylum Pseudomonadota; class Alphaproteobacteria; order Dongiales; family Dongiaceae; genus Dongia. The sequence goes on along the minus strand of DATKMF010000049.1, from coordinate 7,275 downwards.
CGCCAACTTCCTCGAAAGGGTTCCGCCCGATCTTCCTGTTATTGTGGACGAGGCCTACGCGGAATACGCCAGCGATCCGGAGATGCTCAACACGCCGCGGTTGGTCGCCAGTTCGGACCGGACGCTGGTCGGGCTGCGCACCTTCTCGAAATTCTATGGGCTGGCCGGAATGCGCATTGGCTATGCGTTCGCCAAACCGGCGTTCACGGACCTGCTGTGGCGCCAGGGCCAGATCTTCAACGTGTCAGGGCTGGCGGAGGCTGCCGCCACAGCCTCTCTGACCGACATGGACCATCGCGCCGACATCCATGCGCAGTTCACAAAGGAACGACAGCGGTTGTTCGGCGCTCTCAACGACCTCGGTCTGAAGCACATACCCAGCCAGGCGCCCTACGTTCTCGTCGAGCGCGTCGCGCCGCTTCCGAAGCTCATCGAGCGGTTCCAGGACGCGGGGATCTACATTCCGAACTTCGAATTCTATGACGGCGAATTCATCATGCTTCCGATCGGCACGACGGCCGAGAACGACAGAAATCTCGGGATACTGAGGTCCCTTCTGTCCTAGGACGGCTGAGGAAACGGATCCGGCGCACGGCGACAGAGAGTGCCGCTCAATCTCGCGAAGCGATCGACGATTCCGACGCCAGAAAAGCGACAAGCCCCGGAGCAGCGCTCCGGGGCTTGCTGAAACCTCATCGCGCCAAGGTCAGACTGCGGCGGGCGGTGTCGCTTGGCGGCGAAAGCCGTAGCCCACGCCGAGAGCCGCGATCGCGGTCAACAGCAACAGGGCAGACGCCGGGATCGGAGTCGCGGCAATCGCGGTTGCCTTGATGCCCACCAGGAACTTGCCACCGATGGGCGAACCGCTGCCGGCGACCAGGAGATAGTACGTCCCGGCCGCGAGAGGGTTCTGGTCGCCAAGGGCGAAGGTCAGGAACAGGAAGCTGCTGGTGTTCGCCAGCTTGATAATGTCGGACGGCGGGCAGGCCGCGCTGGAGCAGATGCCGACGTTGAAGTTGGAGATGAAAGCGGAGATACCGCCGAACTGCACGTCGCTCGCCTGGGTCAAGGTGAAATCATAGGCGACCTGGAAATGGCCCGGGCCTACCGTTTCGATATCGAAGTCGGTCGGATTCGGATTCAGCGTAAGTGCTGAGGCCTGATGAACCGCCATGCCTGTCCCCAACAGGACCATGGCCAAAGCCAGCAGGAACTTGCGCATGGGACCCCCTTCTCGCCTCACTGAACCTGTGGGACTGATCCTTTACCAGCCGAGGAAAATCCGCAAGTTATTAGATGGTTAAACATAATCGGGATCTGCAGCGTCGATCACACCCAAAGGGAACATTTTCCGATAAATGCCTATAAAAAGCCATTCGCTGGCCAATTCTTAACGCGATCAGCCGGAGAAACACCCGAGAAAGCGCGGGGCGACCCCCCTGGGGGCCCGGGATCTCCTCCTGGGCGAAGTCCTGACACGCAGAGCCTGGCGGCGCGGGTCACTGCGTCGGCAGGGCTGGTTGAGGTTCGGCGAGCGCCGCCTGGCCCGGCGTCAGTGTCTGGGGCATCAGAGCGGGGACGACGATCACGTCGTCGGGCTGCACTGATGTAGTCTCAGTTGCATCGATCTCGGCCACGCCATCGCCCGTGACGCGGCGGATGCGGAACTTCGTGCGCTCATCATAGGCGAGGGGGCCCTGCTCAAGCGGAATGCGGCGCTCGGTGGCAACCACCAGGTCGCGGGACGACAGCCGGTGCTGGGCCAGTTCCCGCAGCTGCGCCTCCGTATCCACCAGCTGCTGCTGCACGTCCTCCTGAAACTGCGCCTTGTGCTCCGCGATCTCCTGCTCAATCTTGCCGATGTTCTGCCGCGCACGCGCCAGGTATGCGCGCGATTGCGCTTCCTCGCCGCCCAGCTCGGCGAGCACCCGCTGTAACTCCAGCACGCGCGGGCGCTGGGTCAGGCCCTTCTCCAGCAGGTGCTGGGCATCTTGCAGCTCCTGATTGACGAGCCGCTGCTGCTCATTCGAGGAAGCGACCGACGCATTCAACGCGTTGATCTCCTCGTTGTAGGAGCTGACCTGCGCCTCGCGCATCGAGATTTCCGCGGCGAGCTGATCTTTGCGGGCCGTGAAGAGCTGGCGCTCCGTTGCCACCGCCGCCTTAATGTCCGGCTGATCCTGGATCGCCAGCAGCTCCTCAGGCAGCGCCATGTCGGGCCGCTGGTCACGTTCGGCGATCAGACGGGCATGGCGCACCAGCGCGGTTCGTTCCTGGATCGAGTAGACATTGTAGCTCTCGTCGGCATGGATCGCATCGATCTGCGCCTCGGACGGGTGCGCCGCATAATAGCCTCCGGCCAGGGCAACCGCCTGCAATACATTGAGCCCCGGCGCGAACGGATACTTTCCCGCATTGAGGACGTCGCCCATGATGTAGAAGGGGCGATAGACCGAGATCTCGACGTTGACCGACGACGTGATCTGGTAGCCGTTGGCGAGCTGCTCGCCGACCTTGCGTTCGAGCTCCGTCGGCGTAAGCCCAAGAACCTCGATGACTCCGATCAAGGGAAACGAGATAGTGCCGGGCGGTCGCACGTCGAAATCGCCCGACAAGTCTTCCCGATTGAAGGTGCGGATGTGGAGCCGATCGCCGATTCCCAAATGATACTCGCTCGGCGCGGCGTCGTCGGCTTGGGCTAGCCGCGGCCCGGCGAACGCACCGAGAGCCAGAAGCGCGCAGATGCCTGCAAGCCGGGGGAGGATGGCGAGGACATGCTTCAGTCTCGGCACTTCAATGGCTCCCACTCCGCCGCTACCGATCGTTCATGGGCCACCCCGCACGAACGTCATCAAGCATGGCACAAACTGCCTATATCTGGCTATGTCGTAAACCACGCTCGAGCGTGAGCCGCGTAACACTTGCGCCAAAAACCGCTTGATCGCGCGGCGAAGTCCCTCATCGTAGGGCCGGCCCGATCGGGTCGTTTGGCCGCCTTCGGCGGGCATCGAGGGTCGGCAGGGGGAACACGGCCGGATGGAATGGCTCGCGGGTCTGCGTTGGCTGCGGTTTGAGAGACTGGTTAACGCGCTGGCCCGGAAGCTGTGGGCAGATACCGGGAGCGCAGCGCCGCGATTGATCGATCTGCCGCCAGGCACGCGCGTGCTGGTCCTGGCGCCGCATCCCGACGACGAAAGCATCGGTTGCGGCGGCACATTGGCGCGCTGGCGCCGTGCCGGGCGGGCCGCCAAGGTGCTGTTTCTCACCGACGGGCGGTTGGGGAGCCGAAGCCTGCGCGCCATGCCGGAGCACGATCCGCGACGCATGGAGGCAGAGCAGCGATTGATCGAGACGCGGCGGCAGGAAGCAAAGTTGGCGCTGCAAGCCTTGGCGGTTGAGGAGTTCGCCTTTGCGGACGCGCCCGACGGAGAGTTGTGGCGACACGTGGAGCCGGTCGCTCGGGCCATCGCACGCGCGATTGAGGAGGATCGGCCGGATTTGATCTTGCTTCCGTTCTTGACCGATCGCCATACGGACCATGTGGCCGCCGGCGCCTGCCTCCTCTCCGCGTTGCGACAGATCAGTTCGACGCAGCTCGGCGGGCTCACATGCGCGGGATATGAGGTGTGGTCGCCGATCCAGGCGAACACGGTCGTCGATATCACGGAGACGATCGAGCAAAAGAAGGCGGCAATCCGCGTCTATCGCAGCCAGCTGGCCGACACGGATTACCTGGACGGCGCAGTGTCGCTGAACCGGTTTCGCGCTATCAGCAATCTGGTGCCGGGAACCCATGCGGAAGCGTTCTATGTCGCGCCGGCGAAGGCGTTCATGGATTTGATCGTGACCTGAGCTGAGCAGGCAGACGAAGAGCTACAGTGGGGGATCGCATCAACGTTCTCATTCTCCATGACAAGCCGGCGGAGGCCGGCGGCATTCGGCGTCACGTCGAGGACTCCGCCAGCGTGCTCCGGGCCGCGGGGCACGAAGTTCGCACGCTGCGTCTTGGTGCCGCTCCGAATGACGAAGAGCTGGTATTTCCGCCGACCTTCGGCTGGCTGGGCGGCGTTCGGCAGCGTGGGGCCTTCCGCCGGCTGGTTCGCAGCTTGGCGCCCGAAGTCATCCACTTTCACGCGGGCTTCACGTCCTTGAGCGCCGTGTTGCTGCGGGAACTCGACGTGCACTACCCGACGGTCGGTCAGTTCCACGACGTCGGCTCCTTCTGCTATCTCGGGACGCGGCGTTACCTCTCGGCTGATCGGTTGTGTGACAGGCGGGTCGGTCTTGCCTGTTGGACCACGGGCTGCTATCGGCCGCGTGGGATCGCCACCAAGCTACGCGGGATTGCGCGCGCCTTGGTCAGGGCCGATCTGCTTGCGGCCTGGCGCGAGTTGCCTCGCGTCGTCGCGCCCAGCCGTTATCTCCGGGACGTGGCGGTGCTGCATGGTTTTGACCCGTCGCGGGTCCGGGTGGTGGCGAACTTCCGCCCTCCACCGGTTGCGCTAGCAAGGCAGACCGAGAATCCGCCGCTCATCCTGTTTGTGGGGAGCATGTTGCCGATCAAGGGAGCGCACCTGGTCTTGGCGGCGCTTGCCAGAGTGACAGATCACCGGTGGCGCGCGATCTTCGTGGGCGATGGCGTCGAGCGGGCGAATCTCGAGCGGCAGTGCCGAGAGCTCGGACTCACGGATCGCGTAAGTTTCGCCGGGTCGTTCGGCAGGAAGGCCCTCGACGATCTCTATGGCAGCTGTCAGATGCTGGTTCACGCATCGGTCATTCCGGAGTCTTTCGGCCTGGTCGGCATCGAAGCGATGTCCCAGGGCGTACCGGTCGTCGGGTTCGATCTCGGCGGGGTTCGCGAATGGCTGGTCGACGGTGAGACCGGGATCGCCGTGACGCCCTGGTCGGCCGAAGCGCTGGCAGAGGGCATCAGGCGGCTGCTTGAGGATCCTGCAATGGCAGCGCGGCTTGGACAGGCGGCGCGCGCGCGAACCGCCGCGCTCTTCGGCCCGCAGCGCTTTCTTGCGGATACGCTGAGTGTCTATGCGGAGACGATCGAGACGTGGCGCAAACGCCGGAAGCCATGATGCGGCGCTACCTCATCCTGACGACGGTCGACGTCCTTGCCCGCGCGAACAATCGCGAACATCAGCTGATCGCGCATCTCGCGCCGCGATTCGAGAAGATCGTTGTGGTCTATCGCCGCCGCTGTCCCAGGGGATCGTGGCGGCAAACGCTGGCCGACGCATTGATTCCGCGCGCACGAGCGATTGAGCGCGATGGCGTCACGTTCATCGAGGTCAACCCGCTCTTCAACAACGCCGAAGGTTTGGCGGGCGAGGCCAGCGGACACCAGGACTTTGCCGACGGCCCCGCGACTCACCGGAGCTTCGCAAGGCAGTGGCTCTTTGGTGCGATAAGCGGCCTTGGCGTCTTCAAGGATGTGTCGACCATTCTCTGCCTCGCGTTCTTCGCATGGAAGATCTGCCCCGGACGCTTCGACATCGCGACGGCGCTTGGGCCTTGGGGCGCGGTGGCGGGCCTGATACTGCGCAGGTTTGGTTGGACGGATTGCTTGGTCTACGAAGACCGTGACTATGAGCCCGGCTTCATCCGGACTCCATTGCGTCGGCGCTGGGCGGCCTGGCTCGAGCGCATTTGTATGCAGCGCGCAGACCTGGTTATCGCGATCGGGCAGCGGCTGGCGGAGCTTCGGCATCACCAAACCGGCCGCCAAGTATCTCTTGTGCCGACCGGTGTCGACACGGCGCGATTCCGGTGCCCGCCGCGCGGACGACGGCCGAAACCAGTCTTGATCTATGCGGGAAATCTCGCCCCCTGGTCCGGATTGGATCTCGTGCTGACCGCCCTGCCGCGCATTCGGGCGGCCATTCCGGCCGTTCAGTGCGTGTTTGTGGGATCGGGATTGCCTCAATTCCGTAGGCATCTTGAAGCCTTGATCGGCACACTCGGGTTGGAAGATGCGGTCCGGTTCACCGGGCAGGTGCCGTATGAGGAGGTGCGTGCCCACTTGGCGGAGGCGGCCGTGGGTCTCGCTCTGTTTCAACCCAATGACCTTCGCCGGTACGCGGCGCCGCTGAAGGTCCTGGAGTACATGGCGGCCGGACTGCCCACCATCTCCACCGCCGAGTCCGAGGCAGCCGATCTCGTTACGCGAGAAGCTTGCGGCGTTGCGGTCGACTTCAGCGTCGAGGCGTTTACCAAAGCGGTGCTCGAAATGCTACAAGATGATGAGAGTTACCAGCATATGTCACACCGCGCGGGGTGTGCAGCCGCGAAATATGACTGGTCATCGCTGATGGCCACCGAGTATAGTCTCCTCGGGGACGCCTATAAGAAAGCAATAGCTGGGCGCAGCTCAGCCAACTGAGCCGGTACAGTCGAGTGACCGGACGAAGGCGTACGGCAAATCTGCGATTTGCGTGCTGAAGTGTGTGTTGGGGGAGCGCACGGCAAGTGCATGTGCTGATCGACGCGATCAACGACAACGCCCAAGTGCGCGGTCCAGATCGGTATCTGCTCGGCCTGCTGTCGGGGCTCGCGGAGATCGATCGCGCGACGCGCTTTACCATATGCTATGCGCCTTGGCAGGACGCCTTTCGTGCACCGGGTCTGCCCGCGAACTTCACCACGGTTTGTCTCAATCCGCCGCGGCACCGGATTCCGCGCGCGGCATGGCATGCGACGGTCTTCCCGTTCTGGGTGCGGCGGCTGGCGCCGGACATCGTGCACCTGCCGAACGTCATCTTCGCGCCGGGGCTCGGACGGCCGGTCGTCATGACGGTTCACGACTTGGCGCATTTCAGGTTTCCAGAGAAGTTTGGTCCGATTCGCGGGCGGCTCCAGCGCGGTCTGATGCGTGCGGCATTCTGGAGCGCCGACCGGGCGATCGCAGTTTCTGAATTCACCCGCGGGGACATCGATCTCTTCACGGACTATCCTGGCTCTCGCACCGTCGTCATTCACGAGGGCGGCCCAAGCCCTCGTCCGCGACGCGATACCGGCGTCGTCGGGAAACCATTCTTTCTCTATGTGGGCGTCATCGAGCGCAGCAAGAACATCGAGCAGCTCATTGTCGAGTTCTGCGAGAGCGAGCAGCTGCGGCAGCAGGGTTACGAGCTGCTGGTCGTCGGCCGCGCGGGCAATGCGATGCCGCGCGTCGAGCGGCTGGTCGCGGAGCGCGGCAAGGGCCGCGTCAAGCTGACGGGTTTCGTGACCGATGCGCAGCTGGAGGAGCTCTACAGCACCTGCACC
>DATKMF010000048.1:0-23323 GCA_035542015.1 Candidatus Cybelea sp. | reverse complement strand
GGAGCGTGTTTCGGGATTTTCGACCGGCGGTTCCAGACCGCGGTTTCAGAACAGTCATCCCAATCCGGTTGGCAGCATCCGGGGGGCGCATTAAGAGGAGAGCGGCGATGGCGCAGAACGTGATTCGCATTCCGGAACGGGACAATATGGACAAGAACAAGGCCCTGGAAGCCGCCCTGCAGCAGATCGAGCGGGCCTTCGGCAAGGGCTCGATCATGCGCCTGGGCGGCAAGGAGCAGCTGGTCGAGACCGAGGTGATCTCGACCGGCTCGCTCGGCCTCGACATCGCCCTCGGCATCGGCGGCCTGCCGCGCGGCCGCATCGTCGAGATCTACGGGCCGGAATCCTCGGGCAAGACCACGCTCGCCCTCCAGGTCGTGGCCGAGGCCCAGAAGCAGGGCGGCGCCTGCGCCTTCGTCGATGCCGAGCATGCGCTCGACCCGGCTTACGCCAAGAAGCTCGGGGTCAACGTCGATGACCTCTTGATCTCCCAGCCCGATGCCGGCGAGCAGGCGCTGGAGATCGCCGACACGCTGGTGCGCTCGGGCGCGATCGACGTGCTGGTCGTCGATTCCGTGGCCGCCCTGGTGCCGCGGGCGGAATTGGAAGGCGAGATGGGCGACACCCATGTCGGCCTCCAGGCGCGGCTGATGAGCCAGGCCTTGCGCAAGCTCACCGGCTCGATCTCGCGCTCGCGCTGCATGGTGATCTTCATCAACCAGATCCGCATGAAGATCGGCGTCATGTTCGGCAGCCCGGAGACCACGACCGGCGGCAACGCCTTGAAGTTCTACGCCTCGGTCCGGCTCGACATCCGCCGCATCGGCGCCATCAAGGACAAGGACACGGTGGTCGGCAACCAGACCCGGGTGAAGGTGGTCAAGAACAAGCTCGCCCCGCCGTTCCGGGTGGTCGAGTTCGACATCATGTATGGCGAGGGCATCTCCAAGACCGGCGAGCTGATCGATCTCGGCCTCGCCGCCAACGTGGTCGAGAAGTCCGGCGCCTGGTTCTCCTATGGCGGCCAGCGCATCGGCCAGGGCCGCGAGAACGCCAAGCTGTTCCTGCGGGAGAATCCCGACATCGCCAAGGAGATCGAGCAGAAGATCCGCGGCAATGCCGGCCTCGTCGCCGGCAACATGATGGACCGCAACGGCCCCGCCGGCGAAGACGACGCCGCCGAAGCCTGAGGGCGATCGCATAGGGAGCGCCCTGCAGGAATCCCTCTCCCCTCGTGGGAGAGGGCTGCGGAGGCTTGGCGAGCGTGAGCGCGCTTGGCCGCGGCTGGGTGAGGAGGGGCCCCGCCGCGAGCTGCGCGCGCTCGCCATCGCGCCACAGGACAGTGCCGTCGCCTGAGCGCTTGCGCGCCGCTCTCCTCCGCGCGCCGCCGCCCCGTCTCCCCCGGATGGGGCGGCCTGCTTTTGGCCCCGATTCGGGAACCGAAGCCGGTCTCGGGCGCTCCTCCCTCGGATACACGCCCCCGTGATCCTCGCTCGCGCGCTCGTGAAGAGGGCAGGGTGGGGAGGCGGTGCACCGTTAAAGAGGAATGACGAGGCGCGCCGGGCACCGGTCCGCCGGACGAGGAGCTCGCTATGATTGACGTTTCGATTCCCGCGATCGGCCGCCGCGCCGCAACCCTGCTCGCGGCGCTCGCCTTCGCCGCACCGCTCTCGGCGATGGCCGCCGACCCGGTTCCGCAGAACGTCCTCGATACCACCCACAGCTCCTGCATGCAGGGTTGTGCGTCCGCCGGGAAGCCGCAGGACAAATGCACCGCCTACTGCGGCTGCATGGTGGATTCGATCGAGGAAGACTTCAGCGGTCCGGACTATGTGGAGGTCAACAAATCCATGGTGGCCGGCAAGCCGCTGGCCGACCAGCCGATCCCGGAGCCGTCGAAGAGCAAGCTGATCGACATCGTCACCAGCTGCGGACAGAAGGCCGCGATCAAGTAGCGCGAGGTCAGAGCGGGAAGGGCGCCGGATCCAGGAAGCGCTTCACCACGTTGGCGGTGATGCGGCTGACGTTGTTGCGATAGCCGTCATGCGCCAGCGCTCCCGCCCAGGAGATCGAGCTGGTGGAGAACACGGCGCCGCCCTTCGGCGTCTCGAAGAACACCATGTCGCAGCGGACCAGCGGGCAGGTCTCGCCGTCGATCGCCGAGGTGGAGTGGTTGAACTCCTCCTTGACCCAGTGATAGGAGGCGCGGAACTCGGTCGCCTCGGCGACGATCAGCGCGTGCCGCGGCGAGCCCAGCGCGTGATCGAGCCGGTCGATCTCCCAGCCGGCGGCCCCGCCGCCGATGGTGCCGAAACCGCCGATCACCTCGTCCTTGCCGATCCCGTCGAAGATGAAGGCCGCGCGCGGGTCGAAGCTCTCCTTGCGCCGCCGATAGGAGCTGGCGCTGTCGAAGCCCTGCGCCGTGAAGCCGGTGCCGACCAGCAGGTTGGGCGCGCGGTCCATGCGGCGCCAGAGGCCGGAGAGCTCGCCGGTGAAGCTCATATAGTATTCGCCGCCCTCGGCGATCCAGGCGCGCATCCCGTCCTCGGCGCGGCGGTGCTCGATGATGCCGGGGAGATCCGGGTGATAGGCGATGCGCCAGTAGAAGCCGTTGGCGCCGAGATAGATCAGCCGGCCGCCGAGATCGGTGTAGCTCTGCAGCGCGTCCAGCATCCGCAGCGTGTAGTATTCGGGATGCGTGCCGGTCATGACGCAGCGATAGGGCTTCAGCAGGTCGAGCCCCTCGCGCTCGAGATCGTCGTCGGTGATGACGTCGTATTCTATCTTCTGCTGCTCCAGCCAGTCGGTCACATGGGTGTCGGCGTTGAACTGCCAGAGATGGGTCTTGGGCCGCATGTTGAGGATCGGCCGCAAGGCTGACGAATAGCAGACGCCGCTGCCGTCGCTGTGCAGGTCGTAGACCGACTGGCCGAAGCCGGGATGCTCCTCGAGATAGCGGTCGACCGAAGAGAAGGTCTCGAACACGCCCATGCTGTTCTCGTTGAAGGTCCAGCTGGTCGGCATCTGCTGGTTGGCATAGGCGAGATAGCTCGCGGTCGGGATCAGCAGGGCCAGCTGTGCGCGCTTCTGATGCCGCGCCGGCCGCACGAAGACCGGGACGGACTCCTCGTAGTCTCCGTGCTTCCCCGTCTGGTTGAGCTCGATGCAATAGACGCCGCTCTTCAGGTCGCGCGGCAGTTCCCAGGTGAAGTCGGTCTCCCAGTCGCAGTCGGTGAGATCGTCGTCGTGGAAGTGGATGGCCCCATACTGCTCCGGCGCGCGCTTCCAGTCGAACTCGCTGCCGTCCCAGTTCCAGCCCTTCATGGCGCGCGCCGGCATGTTGACCGTGCGCCCGTCATGCCCGTTGCCGCTCGCATCCTCGACCGCGACGCCGGAGATGCCGCGCGAGAAATCCCAGCGCGCGAGCCAGGGCGCGTCACCGCGCTCGAGCGCCGCCGCGTCGAGTGCCCGCGCCGCGACCGCGGGGCTGTCGATCTTGCCGTTGAAATGCGCCGCGACCTCGTCGCCGGCGCTCCAGGCGGCGATGCGGAACGGGCCGCCGACGCCGGCCCCGGTGCGCGCGATCGCCTCGACCGGCGGCTCCAGCCGGCGGGTCACCTCCTCGACCGCGGCACCCGGCCCGCGGTGATGCAGCTTCACCGCGCGCAGGGTGACGCTCGCCGCCGCGGGATCGAAGGCGAGGCTGACGCGGTACCAGCAGCGCTCGACCAGCGGCCGATCGAGATGCACGACATGCCCCGCGCCGAGCTGCACCGCGAGCCTTCCGGCCGCATCGACCAGCAGGCTGCAGCCGCTGCGGTTCAGCGCGTCGAAATTGCCCATGACGGCCTGCGGCGCGCCTTTGCCCGGCAGGGTCGGCCAGACCATCGCCGTCAGGGTGAAGGCGCCGGAAAGCTGCGGCCCGCCCTTGCGGAACTCGACATGCGAGCCGGCGCGGATCGGCTGCTTCCGCCCCTCGCGCTCGCGCGCGATCGGCGAGGCGATCTCCTCCGCCTTGTATCCCGGCCCGCCGGGGCTCTCGTCGCCGCAGACGAGGCGGATCAGCCGCGCGCGATAGCGGCCGGGCTCCGGCGCGCTCACCTTGATCTCGACGCTCTCGCCCGGCGCTGCGCTCAAGCGGTCGGCATAGGCGAGAAGACGTTCGGTCATGATCCCCCGATGACTCTGGATGATCGCTATTCGACCGGGCAGGGCTTGCCGGTCACTTCCTGCCAGCGCGCGCGGAAGCAGGCCCAGTTGACCGCCGCCTGGCTGGTGTAGGCGGGTCCATACTCTTGCATCGGCGTGCCGCGTTTCGGTCCCAATCGCCCGAGGCGCCATTCGCGCTCGGGCTTGGTGCAGATGATCACGGTCTTGTCCCGGACGCCGCCCGAGCGCAGCAGCAGCAGCACCTTCTCCAGCTCGGCGCTGTGCTTGCCCAAGGGGTCGGCCTTGTATTCGCGCGCCAGATCGGCGCGGTCGGGATCGATGCGGTACATGCGGGATGGCGAACGAGAATCCGATCGGTCTTCAGCGACCTTGGTGGCTTTGCTTCAGCGCATCATAGAGGGCGGAGAGGCCCGCTGTCGATGCGTCCCGCGCGGCGCCGGTCCCGGCCAGGATGTCGGTGGCCAGCTTCTTGCCGAGCTCGACGCCCCATTGGTCGAAGGAGTTGATTCCCCAGATGACACCCTGGACGAAGACTTTGTGCTCATAGAGCGCGATCAGCAGTCCCAGATGATAGGGATCAAGCTCCGGCAGCATGATCGTGGTGGAGGGTCGGTTGCCGGAGAAGGTTCGGAATGGCAGAACGCGCTCGATCGCCTGCGGCGTCGCCCCCGCCTTCTTCATCTCCGCCTCGACCTCCGCCTTGTCGCGCCCGAGCATCAGTGCCTGGGTCTGCGCCAGCGCGTTCGCCACCAGAAGATCCTGATGCTGGCCGGTGAGCTTCGGCCCGAGCGAGGACTGGCCGCGGGCGACGACGACGAAATCGGCGGGGATCAGCGGCGTTCCCTGATGCAGCAGTTGGTGGAAGGCATGCTGGCCGTTGGTGCCGGGCTCGCCCCAGACCACCGGCGCGGTCGGCGCCTGCACCGGCAAGCCGCTGCGATCGACCGACTTGCCGTTGCTCTCCATGTCGAGCTGCTGGAGGTAGGAGGGCAGCAGCTCGAGGTCCTGGGCATAGGGCAGCACGGCGTGGGACTGGGCGCCGAAGAAATCGATGTACCAGACGCCGAGCAGGCCGAGGATGACCGGCATGTTCTCCGGAATGGGCGCCTCCTGGAAATGCGCGTCCATGTCGGCGGCGCCGTCGAGCAGGCGGCGGAAGTTGTCCCAGCCGATGGCGATCAGGATCGGCAGGCCGATCGCCGACCACATCGAGTAGCGCCCGCCGACCCAGTCCCAGAACTCGAACATGTTGGCGGTGTCGATGCCGAAAGCGGCGACCCCCTTGGCATTGGTCGAGACCGCGACGAAATGCCTGGCGATCGCCTTCTCGTCGGGGACCCGCTGCTGGAACCAGGCCCGTGCGCTCGACGCGTTCGTCATGGTCTCCTGGGTGGTGAAGGTCTTCGAGGAGATGATGAACAGCGTCTCCTCGGCGTCGGCGCCATAGAGGGCGTTGTCGAGATGCGCCAGATCGACATTGGAGACGAAATGCATTTGGAGACGCTGATGGCCATAGGGCCGGAGCGCCGCGGTCGCCATCTTCGGCCCGAGATCCGAGCCGCCGATGCCGATGTTGATCACGCGCCGGATCGGCTTGCCCGTGGCCCCCAGCCAGCTTCCGTCCCGCACCTTCTCGGCGAAGGCGCGCATCCGCTCCTGCACCGCGCGGATGCCGGGCATCACGTCGGTACCGTCGGCGAAGGCCTGGTTCCGCGCGCGCAGGGCCATGTGCAGCACCGCGCGGTCCTCGGTCAGATTGATGTGCTCGCCGGCGAAGAGCCGCGTACGCCAGGTCTCGAGCTCGGCGGCCTTCGCGAGATCGTGCAGCAGCTTCAGATCCGTGAGCTCGATCAGGTTCTTGGAGTAGTCGAGCGTCACCTCGCCGAGCCGGACCGAGAAGTTGCGAAAGCGCTCCTTGTCCTTGGCGAAGAGGTCGCGCAGATGGAGGCTGCGCCAGGCCTCGCGCCGCGCCTGAAGTTTCTGCCAGATCGGAAGCTTGGTCATGCCGCTCATCGGGACACCCTTCGGTCGATCACGCCGTCGCGCCAGAGATGGAGATTGGTGAGGGTGCGCTCGGCATGCCGCATCCGCCAGGAGAGCATGCGCTGGGCGCAATCGAGCATGACCGCCTGATGCTCGGGATCGCGCGCCAGGTCGGTCATCTCGTCGGGGTCGTTCTCGAGATCGAACAGCAGCGGCGGCAGTGCCGCGAAATGCACGTATTTCCAGCGCTTGCCGCGCAGGATCGCCAGCTGGCAATCGTCGGGGCGGAGCCCCAGCGCGGCCTCGGCGTCGAAGCCTTCGAGATTGGGCGTGGTCCGGAAGTCGAGCTCCATATGCGCTTCCTGGCGCCAATCCTCCGGCGTCTCGCCTTCGAGGAAGGGCAGCAGCGAGCGCCCGTCGCATTCCGCCGGCGGCTCGAGGCCGAGCCAGTCGAGAATGGTCGGCATGAGATCGACCGATTCCGTGAAGGCATCGACCTGCTTGCCGCGGCCGGCATCGGCGGCGCGGCGCGGGTCGCGCAAGATCAGCGGGATGCGGAAGCTCGGGTCGAAATAGAGCTCCTTGCCCCAGGTATAATGATCGCCGCCCATCTCGCCATGGTCGCAGCTGAAGACGATCAGCGTATCGTCGTATTCGCCGCTGGCCTTCAGATGGGCGATCAGACGGCCGACCGCGTCATCGACCTCGTTGATCATCCCATAATAGCAGGCCCGCATTTGCCGGAGCTCCGGCTCCGGCATGGTGACGAGATTGAGCGGGTTGTGCTCGTCATAGCCGAGATGGTTGCCGAAGCGTTCGATCCAATGCTGCAGGAGCGGATGCTGCGCCGCCTCGGCCTCGGGTGTCGGCCGGCGCGCGGGGAAGGGCACCGAAGCGGGATCGTAAAGCGCGTTGTAGGGCTCGGGCGCCACCACCGGCGGATGCGGGCGGAGGAAGACGCAATGCAGGAACCAGTTCTGGCCACGGCGACCGGTCAGCCAGTCGATCACGAGATCGGCCATGAAATTGGTGTCGCTGTCCTCGGCGCGGAACAGAGTGGGGCGATAGCGGTAGCCGCGCCCGGGCGGCACCGCGACGTCGTCGCGGGGGCGGTAGACATCGCCGCGGCCCGCGAAGGCATAGCCCTTGTCGCGCAGCCGATTCATCCAGGCCGCCATGTAGTCGTGGAACAGCAGGCCGACGTGATAGCCCGGCATCGGCCCTTCATAGGTCTTCAGGGCGGGGTCGTTGGGATGCCGGCCGCGGGGATCGGCGCTGGTATCGGTATAGCCGTAGAGCGTCGGGTCATAGCCGGCCTTGCGCGCCTCCTTGGCGAGGTTGGTGTGCCGGCTGTCGAGCGGCGTCCCGTTGCGCCCCGAGCGGTGGTTCATCAGATAGAGGCCGGTGTGGAGGCTGGTCCGCGCCGGGCCGCAAGGTGCGCAGACGGTGTAGTGCTGGCGAAACAGCGTGCCGTCCGCCGCAAGCGCATCGAGATGCGGTGTCTTAACCACCGGATGGCCGACGGCCGAGAGGCACTCCGCCCGCCACTGGTCGGCCGAGATGAAGAGCACCTTGCGGGGTCGCGGATCGGTCGGCTGGGGGCCGGGCATATGGTCTTACTCACCGAAATGGATCCGCCGGGGGTCAGGCCGGGATTGCCGCCGCGAACCGGCCCGCGACCATAGCCGGGTTTGCCGGGCCGGCCAATCACCGTTCCATTGCAATGCAATAGGCCGGCTCGCTCGGTGAAAATGCGCAGGTCCGGCGACGATCACTTTCGTTTGTGCAGCAACCCCTTCCAAGCGCCGTCGCGCCACAGTAATCTAAGTGCAACATTCCGGGGTTATGGTCCGAAACCCCCGGGAATGACGAGCGCGATGCTCATAAAACAACCGGACAGGGATCGGGACAAGGAGACCTAAGAGATGTCGAAGACCACCAAGCCGAACGCCACCGGCATGGCCGTGCGGGCGTTCACGCGTCGCACGCTTTTGAAGACCACCGCGGTCGCCGGGGCCGCGGCGATCACCGCGCCATGGATCGTCAAGGACGCGTTCTCGTCCTCGGGCGAAGTCAACTTCATGGGTTGGGCCGGCTACGACTTCAAGGATCTGTTCGCGGCCTTCACCGCGAAGACCGGCATCAAGATGAACTTCATCGAGGAGCCGGACAACAACACGATCTTCGCCCAGTCCAAGCTCGCGCTGCAGACCGGCGCCGTCGATTGCATGGAGCCGACCGTCGATCTCGTGCAGCAATATCTCGAGAACGACGTGATCCAGCCTTGGGACATGACCAAGGTCAGCATCGACAACTACGAGCCGAGCCTGGTCTCGGGCGATATCGGCAGCCGCGGCGAGGTCAATGGCAAGCGCTACTTCCTCCCCAGCGTTTGGGGCACCGAGGCGCTGGTCTTCGATACCCAGCAGAACCCCGAAGTCTACGGCACGGCGAGCCTCGGCGACCTGTTCGACGATAAGAACGTCGGCAAGGTCGTGGTGCGCGCGCATTCCTCGCTGGCGGCCATGGGACGCTGGCTCGATGCCCAGGGCAAGCTGCCAATGCCCTTCATCGACAGCTATAAGAACGACGACAACACGAAGAAGGTCTGGGACGTCATTCTCGCTGAAGCGATCAAGCACAAGAAGAACGTCGTCCAGTTCTGGTCTTCCGAGAACGACGCCCAAGGTGCCTTCCGCACCAACGGCTGCACCCTCGGCCTGTGCTGGGATTCGACCGGCTTCCACCTGCAACAGGACAAGCTGCCGATCTCCTATATTGCGCCCAAGGAAGGGGCCTTCGCCTGGAACCAGGGCTACCTGCTGATGAAGAACGCCAAGAACATCGAGCAGGCGCACGAATGGGCGAAGTTCGTCTCGACGCCGGAAGGCTCGGCCGCGAACGCCAAGGCCTTCGCCGCCAATCCTTCGGCCAAGGGCGCGGTTGCGCTCGAGGACCCTGCGGTGGCGGCGTTCTACAAAGCGGCCTACCCGGGCGATGCCCTGAGCAAGCTCTGGTGGTGGCCGACCCAGACCAGCTCGTTCCTGAAGCTGCGCGCCGAATACGCTGACAAGTGGCAGGCGGCGTAACACGGACCGAGAATCAGCCGCCGGTCCAAGCTCGACGCCTGGGCCGGCGGCTTTTCCCTACATAAGGGTTTGCAGCTTCGGCTGGCCTTCGTATTATGTCCCCTGCTGCAACGCGGTGATAAGACTGGTCGCGAAGCAATCGCGACCGCGCCGGAGCAGAGGGCCATGAACTAGGGGATTCGCCAAGGGAATCTGCGAGCGGCCCTACCGGGGAGCCTATGAGCGAAGACGTTGAGTTAGCCAAGGTATCGATGGATTTTGGCCGGTTCCGGGCCGTCAACCAGGTCGAAGTCACCATCAAGGCCGGCGAGTTTTTTTCCTTTCTCGGGCCATCCGGTTGCGGCAAGACCACGATCCTGCGGCTGGTATCGGGATTCATCGATCCGACCGAGGGCGCCGTCAGGATCGGCGGTGCCGATATGCGCGGCATCCGGCCGAACATGCGGCCGACCGCGCTGATCTTTCAGAATCTCGCGCTGTTTCCGCTGATGCCGGTCTGGGAGAACATCGCCTTCGGCCTCGAAGTGCGCGGGGTCGACAAGGCGACGCGGCGCGCCAGGGCCGACGAGCTCCTGAAGCTGGTCGATCTTCCGGGTTCCGGCGACAAGCGCATCAGCCAACTCTCGGGCGGCCAGAAGCAGCGCGTCGCCATCGCCCGCGCGCTGGCGGTCGAACCCAAGGTCATGCTGCTCGACGAGCCTCTTTCCGCCCTCGACCTGAAGCTGCGTCAGCATATGCGAGCCGAGCTCAGGGCGATCCAGAAGCGCACAGGCGTCACCTTCATCTACATCACCCACGACCAGGGCGAGGCACTCGCCATGTCGGACCGGGTCGGCGTCATGTCCCAGGGCGTGCTGCAGCAGGTCGGCACGCCGACCGACATCTACAACCATCCGGTCAACGGATTCGTCGCCTCGTTCGTCGGCGAGAACAACATCTTCGCCGGCAAGGTGATCTCGGTCGACGGCGGCTTCGCGCGGTTCGAGACCGCCTGCGGCACCTTCATCACCCGGCTGGGGCCGGGGATCGAGCGGAGTGCCATGGCGAAGCTCTACGTGCGGCCGGAGCACTCGAGCCTGCAGGGCGCCGGGCCTGTCAGCGGCAACAGCGTCCCGGTCGAGGTCGGCGAAGTCGCTTTCGAAGGCAACTTCATCAACATCCATGTTCGCGATCAACTGGGCAACACGCATATGGTGCAGGTGCAGAACGATCCCAACCAGCCACCACCGCGATCGGGCACCGGGATGAGCCTGGTATTCGACGCGGAGGATGCGATCGTGCTCGGCGAAACCGCCGTCAGCGGTCACGCCTGAGCGGGTGATCAGATGCGCGAGCTGATCCGCCGCTATGGGATGGGCCTCAGCTTCGCGATGGTGGGGCTGACCGCGTTCTGGCTGCTGGCCCTGGTGATCCTGCCCAATCTCGGCCTGCTGCAATTCTCCTTCCGGCCCTATCTGCCGGTCAGTGAGCTCGGTGGGCCGCTCGATCACTATACGCTGAAGAACTACATCACCTTCGTCGGTGGCGATCCGGAGTTCTATTTCCTCGGCATCCCCGTCTCGATCCATCTGCATATCTTCGTGCTGACGGTGGTCTACAGCTCGGTCGTCACCGTCATCTGCCTCGCCATGTGCTATCCGCTGGCGTATTACCTCGCGAAAGTGGTCAAGCCGAGCAGTGCCGCCACGCTCTTCATGCTGCTCCTGATCCCGCTCTGGGTCAGCGAGATCCTGCGCTCATTCGCCTGGTATATCGTCCTCTCCTACCAGGGACCGCTCAATGCCATATTGAGGGGGGTTGGCCTCTCGCCGATCCGCTGGATCACCGGCTTCAACGGCGTGATCATCGGCCTCGTCTACACCTACCTGCTGTTCATGCTGTTCCCGATCTACAACGCGATCTCGTCCCTCGATTCAAACCAGATCGAGGCGTCACAGGATCTGGGCGCCCCGCTCTGGCGCACCCATTGGCGCGTGGTGATCCCTCATTCGAAGCCCGGCATCGCCTCGGGCTGCGTCATGGTCTTCATGCTATCGGCGGGCTCTGTGATCGTGCCGAGCATCCTCGCCTCGCCGGGTTCGCGCTGGTTCACCCAAATCATCCAGCAGTGGATGTTCGAGGGCCAGGACTGGAACGTGGGCGCGGCCTATGCCTTCCTGCTGCTCGTCCTCTGCACGGTCTTCGTGAGCGTCGTGATGCGCGTTCTCAACGTGCGCCTCGTCGACATCGCGAAATGAGGACCAGCGCATGAGGACTCATTCCGCGGGCCGCACCATCATCCAGATCTACGTGGCGCTGTTCCTGTTCTTCATGCTGGCGCCCCTCATCGTCATGGGCGGCGCCGCGCTCAACGATACCCGCTTCCCCTCGGTCTATCCCTGGGTCGGGCTGACCGACCGCTGGTTCATCGATCTCTGGAACGATCCCAGAATGTGGACCTCGATCACCAACACCGTGCTGGTGGCGTTTTCGGTGGTCGTCATTTCGGTCCCGATCGGAACCGCATCGGCGATTCTCATCAACAGCCTGCAGTCGCGCGCGCGCTCATTCCTCTACGGCGTCATGGTGGCGCCGATCTTGACTCCCGGCGCCGTCATCGGCATCTCGACGCTGCTGTTCTGGAACCACCTCGGCACCCCGTTCGGCCTGCAGGAGGAGTTTCCGTTCAAGGCCGGGTTGCACCTTTCCGCGCTCGGGCAGGTGTCCTTCATCGCCGCCTATGCGATGCTGCTGGTGCTGGCGCGCCTGCAGAGCTTCGACCCCGGGCTCGAGGAGGCGGCGCTCGATCTGGGCGCCACCCACGCCCAGGTGATGCGCCGGATCCTGCTCCCGCACCTCTACCCGGCGATCGGCGCGAGCGCGCTCATCGCCTTCTTTCAGTCGGTCGAGAATTTCAACATCACACTGTTCACCCGCGGCAGCTCGGATACGCTGACGGTCTACGTCGGCTCCAAGGTGCGCACCGGCATTACGCCCACCATCAACGCGCTCGCCCTCTGCCTCATCACCCTGACCGTGATCGGCGCCATCGCCTATGAGATCACCCGTCGGCGCGCCGCCGCCCGGGAGGCCGCCGATGCGATCGCGCTCGAAAAGGCGGAAGCCGCCGAGAGCGAGGCGTTGCAGACCGCGTCCGCCTGATTGGCCGCGGCCCGTCTGACGCGCGTCAAGGATCCTGGTCCCCCTCAACGCGTTTTGTACGCGCGCGGCTGAGCTGTCACCCTTCTGAAATATCTCTGCAATACGCCTCGGACTATGGTGCCGCGCTCAATGAGCCGGGGCTCAACCCGGACTCCCGCAGACCAGAAAACCAGAGGTGAGAGACATGACGAAATCGAATTTCGCGATGGGCCTGCGCCGCGCGCTGCTGGGCGCCACCGCGATGGGGAGCGCCGCCGCCGTCCTGCTGACGACGGCCAATGTCGGCGCGCGCGCCGATGCTATGGACGATCTGGCCGCCGCCGCGAAGAAGGAAGGCCAGCTGACCGTGATCGCGCTGCCGCATGACTGGTGCGCCTATGGCGACATGATCGAGGCGTTCAAGGCGAAGTACGGTCTCACCGTCAACGAGCTCAATCCCGATGCAGGCTCCGGCGACGAGGTCGAGGCGATCAAGGCGAACAAGGGCAACACCGGGCCGCAGGCGCCGGACGTGATCGACGTCGGTCTTTCCTTCGGCCCCTCGGCCAAGAAGGATCAGCTCATTCAGCCGTACAAGGTCGCGACCTGGGACTCGATCCCGGACAGCGCCAAGGACTCCGACGGCTATTGGTACGGCGACTACTACGGCGTGCTCTCCTTCGAGGTGAACTCGGACATCATCAAGAACGCGCCGAAGGACTGGGCCGACTTGAAGGGCGCCGACTTCAAGAATGCGGTCTCGCTGGCGGGCGATCCCCGGACTTCGAACCAGGCGATCCAGGGGGTCTACGCCTCGGGCGTCGGCAGCGGCGCCACCGACGCCAAGGGCGCCGGCGAAGCGGGCCTGAAGTTCTTCTCCGAGCTCAACAAGAACGGCAACTTCGTGCCGGTGATCGGCAAGGCCGCGTCGCTGGCTCAGGGTTCCACCCCGGTCATCATCCGTTGGGACTACAACGCGCTTGCCGACCGCGACACGTTGAAGGGCAACCCGCAGGTCGATGTCGTGGTGCCGGCCTCCGGCGTCGTCGCCGGCGTCTATGTGCAGGCGATCAGCGCCTACGCGCCGCACCCGAATGCCGCGAAGCTCTGGATGGAATATCTCTACTCCGACGAGGGTCAGCTGGCCTGGCTCAAGGGCTATTGCCATCCGATCCGCTTCAACGATCTCGCGGCCAAGGGCAAGATCCCGCAGGATCTGATGGCCAAGATGCCGCCGGCGGATGCCTACAAGAAGGCCGTCTTCCCGTCGCTCGACGATCAGGCGGCGGGCAAGGACGTGATCACCAAGCAGTGGGACTCGGTGGTCGGCGCCAACGTCCAGTAGGCATCGACTCCTTCGTGCAAGGCGGGGCCGTCCTTCTCGAGAGGGACGGCCCCGCGGCTTGATCTCGGCGAAGCCCTGGAACACGATAGCGCCCGATGACCGCGATCGACACGACACCACCATTGCCGGCCGAGCCTGGACCGGTCCCCGAGCCGTTCGCAGCTCGCACCAAGGGTATGTCGATCGGGCCACAGGCCTGGGCCTGGATCGGCGTCACGCCGTTCTTCGTCTTCGCCCTGATGTTCCTGCTGATCCCGACGCTCTACCTGGTGATCGGTGCCTTCCAGGATGCGGATGGAAACTTCACGCTGGGCAATCTCGGCGATCTCTTCACGCCGACGATCCTCGCCGCCTACTGGATCAGTATCAAGGTGAGCGTGGCCTCGGCCGTGCTCGGCGCGCTCATCGGGTTCTTTCTCGCCTATTCCGTCGTGCTGGGCGGTCTGCCGGCCTGGCTGCGTCCGACCCTGATGACGTTCTCCGGCGTCGCGTCGAACTTCGCCGGCCTGCCGCTGGCCTTCGCCTTCCTGGCGACCCTGGGGCGCACCGGCCTGGTCACCGTGCTGCTGCGCGACCTGCTCGGCTTCAACCTCTACTCGACCGGATTCAATCTGCTGAGCTTCTGGGGTCTGACGCTCACCTATCTCTATTTCCAGATTCCGCTGATGGTGCTGATCCTCACCCCGGCCCTCGACGGGCTGAAGAAGGAATGGCGCGAGGCCTCCGAGATCCTCGGCGCCTCCACCAAACAGTATTGGACCATGGTGGCGCTGCCGGTGCTGTTCCCGAGCGTGATGGGTGCGACGTTGCTGCTGTTCGCCAATTCCTTCGGCGCGATCGCGACCGCCTATGCGCTGACCGGCAGCTCGCTCAACATCGTCACCATCCTGCTTTATGCCCAGATCCGCGGCGACGTGCTGCACAACCAAAATCTCGGCTACGCGCTGGCGCTCGGCATGATCCTGATCACCGGCGTCTCCAACGGAACCTATATCTGGCTCCGCGGCCGGGCCGAGAGGTGGATGCGATGAAGCAGCAGAGGCTCGGCGCCTGGATCGCCTTCGTCGTCGGGACGCTCTATTTCATCGTGCCGCTGATCGGCACCTTCGAGTTCTCGCTGCGCCTGAAGCGCGGAGAATACAGCTTCGAAGCCTATCGCGTGGTGCTGACCGACCCCAAGTTCCTCGCGAGCTTCGGCTATTCGACGCTGATGGCGCTGATCACCATCGTGATCGGCATCGTGCTGGTCGTGCCGACGGCTTATTGGATCCAGCTTCGCCTGCCGAAGCTGCGACCGTTGGTCGAGTTCATCACCCTGCTGCCGCTGGTCATGCCGGCCATCATCATCGTCTTCGGATATCTCAGGCTCTACAACAGCTCGTCCCTGATCCCGCTGACCGCCAATGCGCGCAGCACCGACCTTCTGCTCGCCTTCAGCTACGTGACCCTGGCTCTCCCCTACATGTATCGCGCGGTCGAGACGGGCATGCGCGCGATCGACGTCCGCACCCTGACCGAGGCGGGCGAGATCCTGGGCGCCAGCATGGTCACCATCCTGTTCAAGGTGATCTTCCCCAACGTGCGGGTGGCGATCCTCTCGGGTGCGTTCCTGACCTTCGCGACGGTGATCGGCGAGTTCACCATGGCGAGCTTGCTGAACCGGCCGGCCTTCGGCCCCTATCTGCAGCTGATCGGGGCCAACCGGGCCTACGAGCCTTCGGCGCTGGCCATCATCGCCTTCCTGGTCACCTGGGCCTGCATGGGGCTCATCAATGTATTCGGCCAGGCGCGGCAGCCCAAGCGCGCCTGACGCCATAGGAGAGAACGGCATGCCATTCCTCGAGATCAGCGACGTCCGCAAGCAGTTCGGCCCCAATGTCGTGGTCAAGGGCTTCGACCTCGCGATCGAGCAGGGCGAGTTTGTCTCCTTCCTCGGGCCCTCCGGCTGCGGCAAGACCACCGTCTTGCGCATGGTGGCCGGGTTCGAGAACCCGACCGCGGGGCGGATCCTGATCGACGGCAAGGACGTGACCACACTGCGCCCGAACCAGCGCAATGTCGGCATGGTGTTCCAGGCCTATGCGCTGTTCCCCAACATGACGGTCGCCGACAACGTCGCCTTCGGCCTCAAGGTGGCGAAGCGCCCGGCCGAGGAGGTCAAGGCGCGGGTCGATGAGATGCTGAACATGATCAAGCTGCCGCAGCTCGCCACGCGCTATCCCTATCAGTGTTCCGGCGGCCAGCAGCAGCGGGTCGCCTTGGCCCGCGCGCTTGCCCACAAGCCGAAGGTGCTGCTCCTGGACGAGCCGCTGTCGGCGCTCGACGCCAAGATCCGCGTCTCGCTCCGGGAGGAGATCCGCGCCTTGCAGCGCACGCTCGGCATCACCACGATCTTCGTCACCCACGACCAGGAAGAAGCGCTCTCGGTCTCAGACCGCATCGTGGTGATGAACGAAGGCAAGGCCGACCAGGTGGGGACGCCGTTCGAGATCTACAACAACCCGGCGACGCGGTTCGTCGCCAACTTCGTCGGCACGTTGAGCGTGCTGAAGGGCAAGGTGGTGGACGCCTCGTCCGGCAAGATCCAGATCGGCCGGCACGAGATCGTCGCCTCGCGCCGCATGTTCAAGGGCAATCCCGGCGACCCCTGCTCGGTGGCGCTGCGCCCGGAAGCGGCAGTGCTGGAGAACGGCCACGATCACGCCGCGGCGAAGCCGAACGGCGCCAACGGCAACGGCGTGCTGCGCAACCGTATCGGCGGCACCGTCGACGACGTGCATTTCCTGGGCTCCGTGGTGCGGATCAAGGTGAAGGTGGAGGACGACGCGATCTCGCTCGACACCTTCAACAACCCGAACACCACCCCACCCCAGCGCGGCGCGCCAGTGACCGTCAGCTTCACGCCTGCCGACGTGCTGGTGCTCGAAGGCGCCTGAGGCGCTTTATTTGGCGGCGACCAATGACGGGCAACTCAAACCCGCCGGCTGCTGGTCGAGCCGGATTCCCGAGATCGAGATGCGGAACGGACCGCCGGCCTCCATGGCGAAGGGCGTGGAGACCTGCTTCAGATCCACGCCCTCCTGCTTGAAGCAGGAGAGCGGGATGGCCAGGCTCTGCCACGTCCCTTCCGGGCCGGAGCCGATGAGACCGGTGACATCGATCATCTTGGCGTTGCCGTCGCCGAGCTTCATCGCCACCCAGCTGGCGGGCTTCTGATCCAGACGATAGTCGACGCGGAGGCTCTGTCCGGCGCTCGCCTCGAGATCGACCGAGGGGCCGGTGATGGTGACGCGGCCATGGCCGGTGAAGGTGTAGCGGCGCGCCCCTTCCTGCAGCGTGTCGCTGTCGACCACGTCGGCGATGACGTCGCCCTTGGCATTGAGGGTCCAGGGCGGCAGCACTTTGCCCGGCGCGTAGTAGTTGGCGATGTTGAGCGTCGGCGGCGGAGCCGGCGTCTCGTCGAGCGGCGGCACGGTCACCCGGTCGCCGTAGTGCAGGCCGTAGCCATAGGCGAAGAGCGGGTCGTAGCCCGGTTGGCCGAAGTTCAAGTCGAACTGGGTCGGCGTCTTCGGCCAGCTGAAGCTCAGCCTGCCGGTGAAGTCCCTGTTCGGCGTACCGTCGGCCTTGGCGACCAGCACGTCGGCGATACCCTCGCCCTCCGTGCCGGGCAGGAAGGCTGCCACGAAGGCGTCGGACTGGTTGAGCTCCGGATTGACCCAGAGCGGCCGGCCCGAAAGGAACACCGCGACGGTCGGAATCCCTTCGGCCTTGAACCGCTTCAGGAGATCGAGCCCCCGTCGATCGCCCGAGCTGAAATCGAGCTGGGTCAGATCGCCCACATGCTCGGCATAGGGCTTCTCGCCGAACACCACGAT
This sequence comes from Candidatus Cybelea sp., assembly GCA_035542015.1. Taxonomy (GTDB): domain Bacteria; phylum Pseudomonadota; class Alphaproteobacteria; order Dongiales; family Dongiaceae; genus Dongia. Next base: position 5,741 of record DATKMF010000048.1, on the reverse strand, counting down.
CGCGACGTCGGGGCGTGAGGTGAAGTCGCCGTTCCGGCTCAAGGTCGCGCTGCCGCCGGCGGCTTCGACCGCGGATTTCAGGCCGGACCAGATCGAGATGCCTTGCGGGAAATCGGCATTGTGGCCGCCGCTGCCCTGCCAGGAGATGGTCCAGCCGCCGCATTGCAGGCCGATGTCGTCGGCATGGCTGCCGGTGACGAGCACGCGGCTCTTGGGCTTGATCGGCAGGAGGTTGCCATTGTTCTTCAGCAGCACGATCGACTGGGCGACCGCGCGGCGGGCGACTTCGCGATGCTCCGGCGTGGCGAGCCCCGCGGCATCGATCGCGGGCCGCGCCGGATCGAACAGGCCGAGCTTCACCTTGACGCGCAGGATGCGGCGCACCGCATCGTCGATGCGCGTCATCGGGATGGTGCCATTCTCGGCTTCCTTGAGCGTGTTCTCGAACAGCTCCTTCCAGCGATAGGGCGCCATCGCCATGTCGAGCCCGGCATTGAAGGCGACGGGGCAGTCGCCGCCGGTGCAGCCCGGCACCTGGCTGTGGGCGTTCCAGTCGCCGACCACGAAACCCTCGAAGCCGAGGCGGCCTTTGAGCACGTCGGTCAGCAGGCTCTTGTTGCCGTGCATCTTGACGCCGTTCCAGGAGGAGAAGCTCGCCATCACGGTCATCGCGCCGGCGTCGATCCCGGAGATGTAGCCGGGCGCGTGGATGGCGATCAGGTCCTGCTCCGAGATCCGCGCGTCGCCCTGGTCGGCGCCGCCTTCCGTGCCGCCGTCGGCGAGGAAGTGCTTGACCGAAGCCGCGACCTTGCCCTGCTGGATCTTGGTCTCGCCCGGCGCACCTTGGAGCCCCCGCACCATCGCGGCGGCGTATTCGCGGGTGATGTCCGGCAGCTCGGAATAACCCTCGTAAGAGCGTCCCCAGCGATCGTCGCGGGGTACCGCAACCGCCGGGCCGAACGCCCAATCGACACCGGCCGCCGCCGTCTCTGACGCCGTCACCGCGCCGATCTCCTCGATCAGCTCGGGATCACGTGCGGCGCCGAGGCCGATATTGTGCGGGAAGGCGACCGCGCCCTTGAAGTTCGAGGCACCGTGCACCGAGTCGATCCCGTAGATGATCGGGACCGCCACATGGCCGGGGCGCTGTTCCAGCGACACGCTGCGGAAGGCCTCGGTGGTGCGGATCCAGTCCTCGACCGGCGCATCGTCCTTGGCATCGAGCGGCGGCGAGTTGCCGCCGGAGAGGACCGAGCCCAGCGGGTACTCACGCAGCTCCTCGGGCCGGATCGCCTCGCTGGCGCCTTGGATCATCTGCCCGACCTTCTCGCGCAGCGACATCTTCGCCATGAGATCGGTGATGAAGGCTTCGGTCGCAGGATCGACCAGCCCGACCGAATGCGCCTCCGGCCAGAGCTCGGGATGTGCGGTGCCGCTCGCGTTGGGCACGGTCGCGGGCGGTGAGGCGAAAGCGCGTGCCATCAATGCCACTCCACAAATGACGAAGGTGAGGGTCGGGCGCAGCCGACCGGTGCTAGCCCGCAATCTGCACCTCGACGTCGGCTGCTTCGAGGGCGCGCGCAAGCTCCGGCGGCGGCGGGGCGTCGGTGATCAGCAGGTTGATGTCGGCGAGCGTGCACGCGACCACCAGGCCCTGTGCGGAGAATTTCGTGTGATCGGCGGCGAGGATCACCCGGTGGGCGCGCTGAATCAAGGCCTGGCAGACCTCGGCCTCGCAGAGATGGTTGTCCATGACGCCCGCCTCGGCTCCGATCGCCGCCGCCGAGATGACCGCGGTGTCGGCCTGGAAGCGCTCCAGGAAGGCGAGGGTGGAAGGGCCGAAAGCGGCGCTGTCGTCGGCCCGGACCTCGCCGCCCGCGAGCAGCACCTTGCCGCCCGGGCTCTGGGAAAGCCGCTGGGCGATCGGCGCGGAATTGGTGATGGCGGTCAGGTTGCGATGGCCCTGCAGCGCCTCGGCGACGTAGATGTTGGTGCTGCCGGTGTCGATCAGCAGCGACTCGCCATCGGCGATCTCCTTGGCGACGGCGGCGGCGATCGCCTGCTTGGCCGGCATGTTGGCGAGCAGCCGACGCTGCAGCGGGCGATCCTCCCGCCGGTCCGGCCAGGCGACGCTGCCGTGGCTCTTCACCACGAGCCCTTTGGCCGCCAGCCAGCGCACGTCGCGGCGCACGGTCTCGGTCGAGACGCCGAGCGCCTTTGCCAGCGCCGCGATGGTGGCGCTGCGATGTCGCCGGAGCTGCTCCAGCAGCTGGCCCTGGCGCTCGTTCAGCCGCAGGTTGGAGAGTGCGCCGATTTCGTCGGTGTCGAGCATGGGGAAAACCTAGAATGCATCCAGCGGAAAGGCGAGAGTGCTGGCACCGCCGCCACCGACCATTCCCGACTGGGCCAGCGCTTCGGGCATGATATTCGTCATGAAGAACCGCGCGGTCGCGATCTTCGCCGCGGCGAAACCGGACTCGCCCGATATGGTGCGGGCGAGGAGCGCTGAGCGAACCAGCAGCGCCCCCGCGATGACGACGCCGCAGAGGGCGAGGAACGGCGTTGCGACAGCGAGCGCTTCGGAGAGGTCGCGCTTTCCCATGAGCAATACTTGGGACGTGTTGGTTTCGAGCAGGTTAATGGCAGCCTCGAGGATAGGCCTCACCGCCGACAGCTCGGACTCGGGACCGATCTGCGACACGGTCGCGGAAAGGTCGTGGATCAGGGCCTTCATGGCGCGCCCCTCGTCGCGCAGCAGTTTGCGCCCCATGAGGTCGATCGCCTGGATGCCGTTGGTGCCCTCGTAGATCGGCGCGATCCGGGCATCGCGATAGTGCTGCGCGGCGCCGGTCTGCTCGATGAAGCCGAGCCCGCCATGCACCTGGATGCCGAGCGAGGCGACGCGTACGCCCTGGTCGGTGCACCAGGCCTTGACGATCGGAATGAGAAGGTCGGTGAGCGCCTGATTCTTCATGCGCTCGGTCTTGTCCGGATGCTGCTTGGCGCGGTCGAGCGCCCCGGCCGCATAGAGCACGAGACAGCGCATCGCTTCGGTCAGCGCGCGCATGGTCAGCAGATTCCGCCGCACATCCGGGTGATGCAGGATCGGCGCACCCTTCGCACCGTCGGCCGGCACGCCTTGGACGCGGCTCCGCGCGTAAGCGGCAGCGCGTTGATAGGCGCGCTCGGCGATCGACAGGCCCTGGATGCCGACCGCAAGCCGCGCATTGTTCATCATGATGAACATGTATTCGAGGCCGCGATGCGGCTCGCCGACGATGAAGGCCTTCGCACCCTCGTTGTCGCCGTAGGCCATGACGCAGGTCGGCGAGGCGTTGATGCCGAGCTTGTGTTCGATCGAGACGCAGCGCAGGTCGTTGCGCGGACCGAGGCTGCCGTCGGCCTTGGGCAGGTATTTCGGCACGATGAAGAGCGAGATGCCCTTCGATCCCGCCGGCGCATCGGGCAGCCGGGCCAGCACGAAATGCACGATGTTCTCGGCGAAGTCGTGCTCGCCATAGGTGATGAAGATCTTCTGGCCCTTGAGGCGATAGGTACCATCGCCCGCGGGTTCGGCGCGGCTGCGGATCGAGCCGAGATCGGTGCCGGCCTGCGGCTCGGTCAGGTTCATGGATCCGGTCCAGGTGCCGGCGATCATCCTCGGCAGATAGGTCCGCTTCTGGTCCGCCGTGCCGCAGAGCTGCAAGGCTTCGATCGCGCCCTGGGTCAGCAGCGGGCAGAGCGCGAGGGCCATGTTGGCCGAGTTCCAGATCTCCTGCAGGGCGCTGGTGAGCGCCCAGGGCATGCCCTGCCCGCCGTATTCGGGATCGAAGGCGATCGCGTTCCAGCCGCCCTCGGCGAATCTCCGATAGGCGGCGGCGAATCCCTCCGGCGTCGAGACCGTGCCGTTCGCATAGCGGCAGCCCGCGCGATCACCGATCGCGTTCAAGGGCGCCAGCACCTCGCCGGCGAACTTGCCGGCCTCCTCGAGCACCGCCTGCACAGTGTCCGGAGTCGCCTCGCCATAGCCCGGCAGCGCCGCGATCGCCTCGAGACCGGCGACCGCCTCCAGCGTGAAGAGGATGTCCGCGACCGGCGCCTGGTATTCCGCCATCGACCTGCTCTTTCCTGATCCCCTGGCCTGATCCCCCGGGCGATCCGGGCCATGATGCCCCGGATCGCCGGTGCTTGCTACCGGGGGGCCGCGGCCCGCCGCAGCCGGTCGTTGATCGCGACGCCGAGGCCTCGCTCCGGAATCGGCATGACGGCGATGCCCGACAATCCCGGCCGGTCGAGCTCGCGCAGCATGGCGAAGAGATTGGCCGCGGCCTCCTCAAGATCGCCGGCGGCGCTCAGGTTGAGCGCGAGGGGCGCGGCCGGCGCGTCGGGTCCGAAGGCGAGCAGCGCCTCGTTCTCCGCGGCGGATCGCGCGTTCAGACGCAGCGGCAAGGTCGGCGCATAGTGGCTCTCGAGCTGGCCGGGACTGTGGATGGCGCCGCCTTGGTCCTGAGAGGTCTCGACGCTCATCTGCAGCGCCTCGCCGATCTCCTCCACGGTGACACCGCCTGGCCTGAGGACGCGCGGCGTCGCGCCGAGCAGGCTCAAGACGGTCGACTCGATGCCGACCCGGCATGACCCGCCGTCGATGATCATCGCGACTTTCGACCCGAGCGTCGCCGCGACATGCTCGGCGCGGGTCGGGCTCACCTTGCCGGAAGGATTGGCGCTGGGTGCCGCCAGCGGCAGGCCGGTCATCAGCAGCAGTCCCTGGGCTGCGGGATGCGCCGGCACCCGGATGGCGACGCTGTCGAGGCCCGCGCTCACCAGCAAGGAGAGCTTGATATGCAGCCGACGCGGCAGCACCAGCGTCAATGCGCCGGGCCAGAAGCGTTGCGCCAGGGTCTCCGCCGCCGGAGTCACTTCGACCAGCGCCCGCGCCGCGGTGAGGCTGGCCACATGCACGATCAGCGGATTGAAGGTCGGTCGGCCCTTGGCCGCATAGATCGCGGCCACCGCGCGGTCGCTGGTCGCATCGCCGCCGAGCCCGTAGACGGTCTCGGTCGGAAAGGCCACCAGCTTGCCGTCGCGCAATGCCGCCGCTGCGCGGCCGAGATTGGCGAGCGTCGGCTCGAGGATCGGCGCGGTCGGCGAGAGCTCGATGCTCACCGGCCGTTCTTGCGCCCGAAGGCGATGAAATGCGGATTCTTGAATCCGGCCTTGCCATAGCGCAGCGGCGCGCCTTCGACGGTCTCGACACAGCCGCCGGCCGCTTCGAGCACGGCCTGGCCTGCCGCCGTATCCCATTCCATCGTGGTGCCGAAGCGCGGATAGAGATCGGCCACACCCTCGGCCAGCCGGCAGAACTTCAGCGAGCTTCCGGCCGCGACCGTGTCGGCGACCGTGAGCCCGAGCTCCTTCACGCGCTCGATCTCCTTGTCGGCATGGGAGCGGCTGATCGCCATGGTGAGCCCGGCGGCCGGTGCCGGCCGTGCCGCGATCGGCTGAGGGGCGCCGGTGCCCTGGCGTCGCTCCGCGCGCCCGGCCGCACCGGTGTAGCAAAGGTCGAGCGCCGGCAGGTAGACGACTCCCAGCACCGCCTTGCCGTCCTCGACCAGGGCGATGTTCACGGTGAACTCGCCGTTCTTGGCGATGAACTCCTTGGTGCCGTCGAGCGGATCGACCAGGAAGAACCGACCGGCGGCCTCGGTCGGGATGCCGTTCGCCGCCGCCTGCTCCTCCGC
>DATKMF010000047.1:0-18406 GCA_035542015.1 Candidatus Cybelea sp. | reverse complement strand
TCTCCAAGACCAAGCACGTGTTCCAGAACATGGGCGACGGCACCTATCTGCATTCGGGCAGCCTGGCGATCCGCGCCGCGGTCGCCGCCGGCACCACCATCACCTTCAAGATCCTCTACAACGACGCGGTCGCCATGACCGGCGGCCAGCCGATGGACGGGCCGCTCTCGCCCGCGATCATCGCGCGGCAGCTGGCGGCGGAGGGCGTCAAGCGCATCGCCGTGCTCAGCGAAGCGCCGGAGCGCTATACCGAGAGCGAGCTGCCGGCGGGAACGCCGGTCCGGCATCGCGACGATCTCGACCAGGTGCAGAAGGAGTTCCGCGAGGTCGAGGGCGTCACCGCGATCGTCTACGACCAGACCTGCGCCGCGGAGAAGCGGCGGCGGCGGAAGCGGGGTCTGATGGAAGATCCGCCGCGGCGCGTCTTCATCAACCAGGAGGTCTGCGAAGGCTGCGGCGATTGCGGCACGCAGTCGAACTGCCTCAGCGTGACGCCGGTCGAGACCGCGTTCGGGCGCAAGCGCGCCATCGACCAGTCGAGCTGCAACAAGGATTTCTCCTGCTTGAAAGGCTTCTGCCCGAGCTTCGTCACGGTCGAGGGCGGCAAGCTGCGGAAGCCGAAGCCGGTCGCGGCCGACGAAGTTGCGCTGCCCGAGCCCACGCAGCCGGCGCTCGACCGGCCCTACGGGATCCTGGTGACGGGGATCGGCGGCACCGGCGTGGTCACCATCGGGCAGCTGCTCGGCATGGCGGCGCATCTCGAGGGCAAGGGCTGCTCGGTGATGGACATGACCGGACTCGCGCAGAAAGGCGGCGCGGTGCTCAGCCATGTGCGGATCGCCGCACGGCCGGATCAGCTGAACGCGGTGCGGATCGGCACCGGCGCGGCGGACGTGCTGCTGGGCTGCGACCTCGTGGTCTCCGCGAGTATCGATGCGCTCAGCCGATCGGCACCGAAGCGCACGACGGCGATCGTCAATGCGCAGGAGACCATCACCGGCGACTTCACCCGGAACCCCGACTGGGATTTCCCGGCGTCGAAGCTGCAGGCGATGATCTCGGAGACGGTGGGCGGCGCGGTCGATTTCCCCGATGCAACGCGGCTCGCGACCGCCCTGATGGGCGATGCGATCGCCACCAATCCCTTCATGCTCGGCTTCGCCTGCCAGCGCGGGCTGCTGCCGGTGTCGGCAGCGGCCATCGAGCGCGCCATCGAGCTGAACGGCGTCGCGATCGAATTCAACAAGCGTGCCTTCCGCTGGGGGCGCCGCGCAGGGATCGATCTCGCCGCGGTGGAACGCATTGCAGCGCCCGCCCCTGCTCCGCTGCCGAAGACGCTGGAGGAGATCGTCGCCCATCGGCGGCGGCACCTCACCGAATACCAGGACGCGGCCTATGCCGACCGCTACCAGGCGCTGGTCGATCGGGCCGCCGCGGCGGAGCGCACACGCGCGCCGGGGCTTTCGGGCTTCGCGCTGGCCGTGGCGAAATCATACGCGAAGCTGCTCGCCTATAAGGACGAGTATGAGGTGGCGCGGCTCTACAACGCCGCCAGCTTCGCCGACCGGCTGGCGCAACAATTCGAGGGCGATTTCACACTCAAGGTGCACCTGGCACCGCCGCTCTGGGCGCAGCGTGATCCCGCGACCGGGCACTTGAAGAAGCGCGCCTATGGCGGCTGGGTGATGCGGGCCTTCGGCATCCTTGCGCGGCTGAAGGGATTGCGTGGCACGGCCTTCGATCCCTTCGGCCATTCCGCCGAGCGGCGCGAGGAGCGGCGGCTCATCGCCGAGTATGAGGCACTGATCGCGGAGCTCTGCGCCGGAATCTCGCCGGCGAATCACGCGGCAGCGCTCGCATTGGCGGCGCTGCCGGAGACGATTCGCGGCTATGGCCATGTGAAGAGCGCCAGCATTGCCGCGGCGGCCATGCGTAGAACAGAGCTCATCGCCGCCTTCCGGAACCCGCCAGCGCAAAGCCAAGCGGCGCAGTAGCGCGCCGCAAAACCCGATTCGGTCATGCCTCCGACGCATCGCCGGGCTTCCGGCGAAACGCCGCGCGACGGCCTTCGCAATGCCACCACCTTCACCGGAACAAAAAGGGGGCGCTTGACGAATCTCCGGTTGCAGAGGTGTCGAGGGCCTAAAGAGGGTTGAATTCTTCGAAGGCTGTGCAACAAGATCGAAACAACTGGGTATGGCTTTACACCCGGGAACCGGCGGCACTCGCGCCGCCAGCGGGAACCCTAGAAGGCAAAGAAGCCAGGGTTCGAATGTGTGGGAGGTTTACGAAATGAAAGAAGCCCTTCGGAAGCTGTTGCTTCCGGCGGTGGCGGCGGCTGTGCTGACGGCCGGCGCTTTCACCGCGCAAGCCGAGACCGTGCTCCATCGCGGCAACGGCGCCGAGCCGGAGACGCTCGATCCGCAGAAATCGACCGGCGTACCCGAGGCGAACATCCAATACGAGCTGTTCGAGGGCCTCACGACCTATACGCCGGACGGCAAGATCGTTCCCGGCATGGCCGAGAAGTGGGAGGTCAGCGACGACGGCCTCACCTACACCTTCCATCTCCGGGATTCGAAGTGGTCGAACGGCGATCCAGTGACGGCCGGCGACTTCGTCTTCGCCTTCCGCCGCCTGGTCGATCCCGCAACCGCGTCCGACTATGCCTACATCATCAGCGATGTGGTCGCGAATGCGTCGGAGATCAGCGCCGGCACGGAGAAGGACATCACCAAGCTGGGCATCCAGGCAGTCGATGACCACACGCTGAAGATCACGCTGGCGCATGCGACGCCCTACTTCCTCGGGTTGCTGCGCCACTCCAGCCTGCTGCCGGTCAACGAGAACTCGGTCAAGGCGCATCCCGACGACTGGACCAAGCCCGGCAATCTGGTCAGCAACGGCGCCTATCAGCTGACCGAGTGGACGCCCCAGGCTTCGCTCACCATGGTGAAGAACCCGAACTACTACGGGGCCGACAAGGTCAAGATCGACAAGCTGGTCTATTATCCGACCGAGGACCTCGGCGAGGAGTTCAAGCGGTTCCGCGCCGGCGAGCTCGACGTCACTTATGACACGCCATCCGACCAGATCAAATACGTGATGGCGAACATGAAGGACCAGTTCCAGAACTCGCCCTATCTCGGCACCTACTACTACGTGATCAACCTGACCAAGGAGCCCTTGGGCAAGCAGCCTGCCCTGCGCGAGGCCCTCGCGTTGGCCGTAGACCGCGACAAGCTGGTCGAGAAGATCACGCAGTCGGGCGAGCTGCCGGCCTATTCCTGGGTATGCCCCGGCATCCACGGCTGGGACCAGCAGTTCACGGACTTCAAGGACATGACCCAGGCGGACCGCGAGGCCAAGGCGAAGAAGCTTCTGGCGGACAATGGCTACGGTCCCAACAATCCGCTGAGCGTCGAGATCCTCTACAACACCAACGAGAACCATAAGAAGATCGCGGTCGCCATCCAGAGCATGTGGAAGGCGATCGGCGTGCAGGCGACCATCACCAACCAGGAATGGAAGGTCTACCTCGGCAGCCGGCACGACAAGCAGTTCCAGGTGGCGCGCGCCGGCTGGATCGGCGACTACGAGGACCCCACCACCTTCCTGACGCTGTTCCTGTCCGACGCCGGGCCGCAGAACGACGCCGGCTACAACAACCCGGACTACGACAAGCTGGTGAAGGGCTCGGCGATGGAGACCGATCCCGACAAGCGGATGAAAATGCTCGAGCAGGCCGAGGCGATCTTCCTCAAGGACCTGCCGATCATCCCGATCTACCACTACACGACCAAGCACATGGTCTCGCCGAAGCTGGTCGGTTGGGAACCCAACGTTCTCGACTACCACCTCGCGCGCGACCTGTCGTTCAAGGACTAGGCACGGCGATGGGCGGTCCGTCTCCGGACGGACCGCCCCCACGCGCGGCAGCCCGCCAGTGTTCCACTATTTCCTGAAGCGTCTCGGCGGCGCCGTCCCGACGCTGTTCATCATCATCACCGGATCGTTCTTCATGATCCGGCTCGCGCCCGGCGGTCCCTTTGACCGCGAACGGGTCGTGCCGCCGGACATCATGGCTAACCTCCTCAAGGCCTATCATCTCGACGAGGACCTCTGGCACCAGTACCTGCGCTATCTGATCGGGTTGTCGCATTTCGATTTCGGACCTTCGTTCAAGTACAAGGACTTCTCGGTCGCGCAATTGATCGCACAAGGTTTCCCCACGTCGCTCACGCTCGGCACCGTCGCGATGATCGCTGCGCTCACGGTCGGTCTTACGCTCGGCGTCTGGGCGGCACTGCGGCAAAACAGCATGATCGACTACTCGGCGATGGGGATCTCCATGCTCGGGATCGCCGTGCCGAACTTCGTCATCGCGCCAATGCTGACCCTGGTCTTCGGCCTGATGCTGGGCTGGCTGCCGGTCGGCGGCTGGGGCCAGCCCGCCAATTATGTGCTCCCCGTCATCGCGCTCTGCCTGCCGCAGATCGCCGCGATCGCGCGGCTGACCCGCGCCAGCATGATCGAGGTCCTTGGCAGCAATTTCGTGCGCACGGCACGCGCCAAGGGCATGCCGGAGCGGATCACCATCACGCGCCACGCCTTGCGCGCGGCCCTGCTCCCGGTCGTCTCCTATCTCGGGCCGGCGATCGCGCAGATCATCACCGGCTCGGTCGTGGTGGAGCAGATCTTCAGCATCCCCGGAATCGGACGCTATTTCGTGCAGTCCTCGCTCAATCGCGACTATACCATGGTCATGGGAGTCACCGTGTTCTATGGGGCGCTGGTGATTCTCTGCAACCTGGCCGCGGACCTGCTCTATGGCGTGCTGGACCCCAAGGTCCGCTACGACTGAGGATGCGATGGCCGAGATAACCCTGCAGCCGCCGAGCGGCGCCATCGAGGTCAAAGGCCGCAGCCTCTGGGCCGATGCGCGCCACCGCTTCCTGCAGAACAAGGCCGCCGTCGTCGGCCTGGCCGTTCTGGTGCTGATCGCGATCGCCTGCTTCGGGGCGCCCTATTTCGGCCTGCGCGCCCAGGACGATATCAACTGGGACATGATCCAGGCGGCACCGGACTGGTCCCAGGGCTATTTCTTCGGCACCGATTCCAACGGCCGCGACGTCTTCGTCCGCACGCTTTATGGCGGCCAGGTGAGCCTCACGGTCGGCATCGTGTCGACCCTGGTCAGCCTCGTCATCGGCACGCTCTACGGTGCGACCGCCGGTTTCCTCGGCGGCCGCATCGACGGCGCGATGATGCGCTTCGTCGACATGCTCTATTCCATCCCATTCATCTTCTTCGTGATCCTGCTGACGGTCTATTTCGGCCGCGAGATCGTCTACATGTATATCGCGATCGGCGCGGTGAACTGGCTCGACATGGCGCGCATCGTGCGCGGCCAGACCTTGAGCATCAAGCGCAAGGAATATATCGAGGCGGCGCATGCGAGCGGCGTCTCGACCTGGCGCATCATCACCCGCCACATCATCCCGAACTGCCTGGGACCGGTGGTGGTCTACATGACCCTGACAGTGCCGGTTGTGATTCTGACCGAGAGCTTCATCAGCTTCCTCGGCATGGGCGTCCAGGAGCCGCAATCCTCCTGGGGCACGCTGGTCGCCGAGGGCGCCGACAATCTCGAGAACGCGCCATGGCGCGTGCTGGGGCCGGGCGCCGTGCTGGCGGTGACTCTCTTGGCGCTCAACTTCGTCGGCGACGGGCTGCGCGACGCGCTCGATCCGAAGGACCGGTGAATGTTCGACCGGGCCAACCTTACGGCGGTGGAACGATCACGCGCCGGATCGAGCGGTAGTACCTTGGCAGGATGCGTCGTGACTGCATTACCCCCCTCCCCCACCCTCCCCCAATCTTGGGGGACGGGAATGGAAGGAGCCGTCACTTGCCGCGGCGTACTGAGACTCCCTTCCCCCGAGATCGGGGGAAGGTCAGGCAGGGGGTTGATGCAGCCCAGCTGCCTTCGATCCAGCGCCGGGTCGTTCCGAACTGCCCTCACGGACGGCCGAAGCCGATGACCGCCGTTCTGGAAGTCGATGAGCTGCGCACCGGCTTTGCCACGCGCGAGGGCGAGGTGAAGGCGGTGAATGGGGTCTCGTTTGCCATCAAGCCGGGCGAGACCTTGGGCGTGGTGGGCGAGTCCGGGTCGGGGAAGAGTCAGATCTTCATGTCGATCATGGGCCTCCTGGCGCGCAACGGGCAGGCCAAGGGCAGCGTCAAGTTCCAAGGACACGAGATCCTCAACCTGGCACCCGACGCGCTCAATACGGTGCGCGGCGTGAAGATGTCGATGATCTTCCAGGACCCGATGACGTCGCTCAATCCCTACCTCACCGTGCGGCGGCAGATGACCGAGGTGCTGGTGCTGCACAAGGGGATGAGCGAGGGCGAGGCGGCGAAGCATTCCGTCGATCTCCTGGACCGGGTGCAGATCCCGGAAGCGGCGCGGCGCCTCAACATGTATCCGCACGAGTTCTCCGGCGGCATGCGCCAGCGGGTGATGATCGCCATGGCGCTGCTGTGCGGCCCGGAGCTGCTGATCGCCGACGAGCCGACGACGGCGCTCGACGTGACCGTGCAGGCGCAGATCCTGGAGCTGCTGGTGGGCCTGCAGCGCGACACCGGCATGGCGATCGCGCTCATCACCCACGATCTCGGCGTGATCGCGCGGATGGCGGAGCGCGTGATGGTGATGTATGCCGGGAACATCGTCGAGAGTGGCTCGGCGCGCGACCTCTTCAAGTCGCCGCAGCATCCCTATACCGAGGGCCTCCTTGAATCGATGCCGCGGCTCGATGAGCATGAGCAGACGCGGCTGCAGACCATCGGCGGCCAGCCGCCCAACCTGCAGAACCTGCCGAGCGGCTGCAGCTTCCGCGACCGCTGCCGCTACGCCTTCGAGCGCTGCGTCTCGGAGCGCCCGCTGCTGACCTCATTCGCCGCGGGGAGGAGCAAGGCATGCCATCTTCCGGGCCTCTGACGCCGCCCACCGGCGTGGCGACCGGCGGCGTGGCGCCGATGAAAGGCGCGCCGCTGCTGACCGTGCAGGACCTCAAGGTCTACTTCGAGGTCGGCGGCAATCGGCTGTTCGGCCGCGAGCCCGGCGTCGTCAAGGCGGTGGACGGCGTCTCCTTCGAGCTCAGGGCCGGCGAGACCATGGGCCTGGTCGGCGAATCCGGCTGCGGGAAATCGACGCTCGGCCGCGCGGTGCTGCGCCTGCTGCCGATCCATTCCGGCCGCGTGGTCTGGCTCGGCCGCGATCTCGCGAAGCTCGACCATGGCGACATGCGCGCGGTGCGGCGCGACATGCAGATCATCTTCCAGGACCCGCTGGCGAGCCTCAACCCCCGCATGACGGTGGGCGAGATCATCGCCGAGCCTTTGCAGACCTTCCAGCCGGAGCTCGGCAAGGCCGCGATCCGCGATCGCGTCAAGGCGATGATGGCGAAGGTCGGCCTGCTGCCCAACCAGATCAACCGCTATCCACATGAATTCTCCGGCGGCCAGTGCCAGCGCATCGGCATCGCGCGCGCCATCGTCAACGAGCCGAAGCTGATCGTCTGCGACGAGCCGGTCTCGGCACTCGACGTCTCGATCCAGGCGCAGATCGTCAACCTGCTGATGGACCTGCAGCGCGAGATGGGGATGACCCTGATCTTCATCTCGCACAATCTCGCCGTGGTGCGGCATATCAGCCACCGGATCATGGTGCTCTATCTCGGCAAGATCATGGAGGTCGCCGACCGCAACTCGATCTATGGCGATCCGTTGCACCCTTACACGCATGCGCTCAATTCGGCGGTGCCGATCCCCGATCCAGACCAGGAGCGGGCGAAGTCGCGCATCGTGCTCAAGGGCGATCTGCCCTCGCCCTTGAACCCGCCCTCGGGCTGCCCCTTCCGCACGCGTTGCCCGCGGGCGACGGAAATCTGCGCCCAGGAAATGCCGGATCTGCTTCCTGCCAAGCCCGGCCACCTTGTCGCCTGTCATCACGCCGACACGCCTCGGCGCAACTAGAACGGTGCCGGGGGAGGGAGATGGGGCACGGGGACTCTTCAGCAATGCCGCAGGCGGGAACCAGCGCCGCCGCGCATGCCGAACACCGGCTCCGGGCCGCCGCCGCGCTGGTCGGCGGCATCTTCGTGTTCTCCCTGCAGGACGTCATATTGAAATATGCAGCGGGGACCTACCCGCTGACCGAGGCGGTCGCGATCCGTAGCGCGGCGGGGATCATCATCCTGTTCGCCGTCCTGCAATACCGGGGTCATCTGCGACAGATCCTGTCGCGGCGTTCCGGCCTGCTGGCGCTGCGCGGCCTCATCCTGATCTTCGCCTACGGCACCTACTATCTTGCTTTCCCGGCCATGAAGCTCGCCGAGGTGGTGACGCTCTTCTTCGTGGCGCCGATCTTCATCACCGCGCTTGCTTATCCGCTGCTGGGCGAGAAGGTCAGCCTGGTGCGATGGCTTGCCGTGCTGGCCGGCTTCGGCGGGGTGATCGTGACCTACCTGCCGCAGCTCGGCCTGGTCGGCGCTGCCGACGGCTTCACGCTCGACTGGGCGCTGCTGCTGCCGGTGGTGGCGGCCCTGGCCTATGGGCTGGCGCAGCTGATGGCACGACGGCTCGGCCGCACCGAGACGGCCACCGTCATGGGCTTCTATCAGAACCTGGTCTTCCTCGTCGGGTCGCTGGTCCTGGCGCTGCTGTTCGAGCTCGGCGGCTTTGCACATCCCGGCATGCATCCGAGCCTCGCCTTCCTGGTGCGCGGCTGGATCTTCGGCAATTGGCACGATCTCGTCCTGCTGGCGGTGTGCGGGCCGATCTCCGCCTTCGGCACCGTGCTGCTCTCCCACGCCTATCGCCTGGCGGAGGCGAACTTCGTCGCCTCGTTCGAATACACCGGCCTGATCTGGGCGACGCTCTCCGGCTTCCTGTTCTGGGGCGAGGTGCCCGACCTCTACATGATCGCCGGCGCGGCGCTGATCGTGGGCGCCGGGCTCTACATGCTGTTCGTCGGCCGGCGCGAGCAGATGTGACGCAGCGCACACCCGCCCCGCTCCCGCGTGACGTGGATCATAAGCCCCACTGCGAGACTGAACGCCGGGCGGGGACGGACCGACTGTTCTGCGTGCCAGGCCAGACTGGCCCTCAAACAGAATGGAGCGTGTCATGACCAAGTCGAAGCAGCAGAATCGCCAGACCGAGCACAACGAGATTTCCGAGGCGGCCCTGGAGCACGCCGCGGGCGGCATCATCGTCGTGTGCAAACAGGCCCAGAACCCCGCGATGTGCGACGGCAGCGTGAAGCCGGCCACCTTCGGGATCCAGCCGCAGGGCGTGCTGATCGGGCTGTAAGACTCTGACTTTTCTCAGAGTGGGTTTCGCTTAGACATTCAGTTTGGTTGGGCAGCTTCGCGGCTGCACCAACCCCCTCCCCAACCCTCCCCCGATCTCCGTCTACGCTAAAGCTTCGGCGGACAAGTCGGGGGAGGGATTCTTCTATTCAGCTGCGCGGTCGAACTGCAGGGCGGCCAGCCTCGCATAGAGCCCGCCTTGGCGCGTGAGCTCGGCATGGGTGCCGATGGCGTCGACCTTGCCGTGGTCCATCACCAGGATGCGGTCGCATTTGAGGACGGTGGCCAGGCGGTGGGCAATGACGATCGTAGTGCGGTGCTGCATGATCTCATCGAGCGCGGTCTGCACCACACGCTCGCTTTCCGCGTCGAGCGCGCTGGTCGCCTCGTCGAGCAGGAGCAGTGCCGGGTTGCGGAGAATGGCGCGGGCGATGGCGATGCGCTGGCGCTGGCCGCCGGAGAGGCGCACGCCGCGCTCGCCGAGGAAGGTGTCGTAGCCCTGGGGCAGGCGCTCCAGGAACTCGTCGGCATGGGCGGCGCGTGCGGCGGCGCGGATCTCGGCGTCGGTCGCCTCGGGACGGCCGTAGCGGATGTTTGCCATGGCACTGGTGGAGAAGATCACCGGATCCTGGGCGACGAGGCCGATATGGCGGCGCAACTCCTGCGGCGCCAGATCCTTCGCGTCGATGCCGTCGAACGTGACCCTGCCCGCGTCGGGATCGTAGAACCGCAGCAGGAGCTGGAAGACCGTGGTTTTGCCCGCACCCGACGGACCGACGATCGCGACCTTCTCGCCCGGCCTCACCGCCAACGAGAAGCCGTCGAGCGCGCTGGTTTCGGGCCGGGAGGGATAGCGGAAGGTGACGTTGTCGAACGCAACCGCGCCGCGCGCCGGTTCCGGGATCGGCTTCGGGGCCGCGGGTGCCACGATGGCGGGTTTGGTCGCCAGCAGCTCGAGGATGCGCTCCATGGCGCCGGCCGCGCGCTGCAGATCGGACATCACCTCGCTGACCGCGCCGGCCGAGCCCGCGACCACGATCGCGTAAAACACGAACTGGGTGAGCGCGCCGCCGGAGAGCCGCGCGCCGACCACGTCATGGCCGCCGGTCCAGAGCACGAAGCTGATGGCGCCGAGCACGAAGGCGATCGCCATGAAGGTGAGGATCGCGCGGGCGCGGATGCGCTGCATGGCCGCCGCAAACGCCTGCTCGACCCGCTCCTTGAACAGGCGGCGGTCGAGATCCTCGTGGGAATAGGCCTGGACCGCGCGCACGCCATAAAGCGATTCCGCGGCGTCGGCCGAAACCTCGCCGATCTTGTCCTGCGAGAGGCGCGAATAGCGGCGCACCCGCCGCGCATAGATCACGATCGGCACGACCACGATCACCATGGCGACGACGGTGAGCCCCGTCAGCTTCGGGCTGGTGACGAGGAGGCCGATGAAGCCGCCCAGCAGCAGGATGGTGTTGCGGAGCGCGACCGAGACCGAGGAGGCGATCACGGTCTGGATCAGGGTGGTGTCGGTCGTGAGGCGCGAGATCACCTCACCGGTGCGCGTCACCTCGAAGAAGCCGGGCGAAAGGCCGATGATATGGTCGAACACGGCGCGGCGCATGTCCGCCACCACGCGCTCCCCGATCCAGGAGACGAGGTAGAACCGCGCCGCGGTGCCGCCGGCGAGCAGCACGGCGACGGCGACCAGCGCCAGCACCGCGTGATTGAGCACGCTGGGATCGCCCTCGCCGAAGCCCTGGTCGATCAGGAACTTGAGGCCGGGGCCGAGTGCCAGCACCGTGCCGGCGGCGAGCAGCAACGCGAGCGTGGCGCCGATCGCCTGGGCGCGATAGGGCCGCATGAAGCGGAGGATGTCGACCAGCCGGCCGTAGTCGCGCGACTTCGGACGGTCGCCGGCGGTCCCGGGAATGGTGTTCGCCATATCCCGCTATTCGCTCAAGGTGACGGGCCCGCCGGCGACGGCGGCGAGCTCGTCGGCCAGCAGGCGGTGCAGAACCGGCCTCACGCCATCGACCACCCGGGTTGAGACCCAGCCAGTCTCCGGCTCGCGGCGGAAATGCCAGGCGCCGCTCTTCGGCGAGGAGAGCCAGATCTCGCGATTGGGCCCGTGCTTGTTGATGAGGTATTGGCCGGTGCCTTCGAGGGAAACAGTCAGGATGCCGCCCTGGAGATCGGCCTCGGCGTCGGGGACCTGGTCCTCGATCTCGACCATGAGGCGCGCCAGCACCTTCTCGGCCTCGGTCTCGAAATCACGCTGGTCCATGGGGAATCCGGGCTCGGCAATGGCGGCGGCCCTGATTTAGTCGCTGGCAGCCGCGCCCGCAATGCGGATCAAGACGTTAACCTTTATGACTGCGCGCTGCGGCTGGGCCTTGCGGGGCGGGACCCGCATGGCTATAAACCCCGCCAATTCCGACGGAGTTCGCCATGAAAGAGAAGATCCATCCCGATTACCACGAGATCAACGTGATCGCGACCGATGGCAGCCAGTTCAAGACCCGCTCGACCTGGGGCAAGCCCGGCGACACGATGACGCTGGAAATCGACCCGAAGTCGCACCCTGCCTGGACCGGCGTGCACCGCCTGATCGACAGCGGCGGCCAGCTCGCGAAGTTCAACAAGCGCTTCGCCAATCTCGGGCTGAAGAAGAAGTAAGCGCGCTGCGACCAGCGGTCGCAGCCCTCACATCACTTTCCGAAAGCTATCGCGGCCTGGCAGGTCCGGTGGTGCCGGTGCCGTTGGCTTCGGCGCGAGCGGTGGCTTGGTCGTCGAGGCGGGCGATGCGCAGGTAGAGCGCGTGGCTGCGCGACAACAGGCTCTGCAGTTCGTCCGGCAGGGTCTTGGCGACCTCAGAGCTGTCCTTGCTGCAGAGATCGCGGCCGCCCAGACGCCGTTCGGGTTCGGTCGCCTCGGTCAGGGACATCTCCCCGGCATGGACCGCGCGATGGGTGAGGAGCCAGGCCAGCACCTGGGTCAAACGGGCGACCAAACGCATGGTCTCCATGCTGTTGGCGAGCCCCTGCTCCAGATTCATTTTCTGGCTTTCGACCTCGGCCCGATCGGTGAGATAGCGCCGGGATTCCGCGAGGAGGCTCATGGCCTCCAACATGGTCCGGTCGAAGAACTCGATATTGGCCATCAGTAACCCGGCATTCCCTCACCGCGGCGGATCCGATTCGGGAGCCGCGTTTGGCAACGCCGTCCGAAATCTTCACCGCAAATCCTAAGTTGCCTCACAAGAATTAACAAAGCTTTCCCGGGCTGGAAATCGCGCGGACACGCGAACTTGACGGAAAACGCATGCATACCCACATAGGTGGTGGCGCGGCGCCGGGATCGGGTTGCGCGTTAACCGAAATGGGCCGACCCCGATGGGTGGCCCGGACTTTCCATGTTGCTCAACAGGAGGATATGGCCATGCGTTCCTACGATTTGACACCCCTCTTCCGTTCCTCGGTCGGCTTCGATCGCCTGGCGCAGCTGATGGACAGCGCGCTCCGGGCCGATGAGACGGCCCCCAGCTACCCGCCCTACAACATCGAGCGCACCGGCGAGGACAAGTACCGCATCACCATGGCGGTCGCCGGGTTCTCCCAGGGCGACATCGAGATCGTCGCTAAGGACAACGCGCTTTCGGTGAAGGGTAAGCAGCCGAAGGACGAGACCCCGAAGAACTTCGTCTATCGCGGCATCGCGGGTCGTCCGTTCGAGCGGCGCTTCGAGCTCGCGGAATACATCCGCGTCGCCGGCGCCAGCCTGGAGAACGGGCTGCTGCATGTCGATCTCGTGCGCGAGGTGCCCGAGGCCGCGAAGCCGCGCACCATCAAGATCAACGGCAAGGACAAGGTGGAGCCGAAGGCCGTCGAGCAAAAGGCCGCCTAACCGAAGCCTGAACGCGCTTCACTTCGCCGCCCGCCGGAGCAATCCGGCGGGCGTTTTGTTGCCAAGATCTCCAAACGGGTCTCGCGTGGCCCTACCTGCCTCTCTAGGGCCGCATCGGCTCTATGTTCTGGTTCAAGCGGAAGAGGTTGGTCGGGTCGTAGCGCCACTTCAAATGCGCCAGGCGACGATATTTGGCTTCGCCGTAGGCGCCACGCGCAACGCCGGTGTCCGCCTGCTCATTGACATAGTTGGTCTTGAGCGAGAGCGACATCAGCTGGCCGGCCGCCCGGCGACACCAGCCGATTGCCTTCTCATCGTCTCCGGGACTGTCCCAGTCGCCCTGGGATATCCAGTAGAAGGCCCCGGCTCTGCCGGAATACGCAGTCGCGTCCTCGTCGATATCGCAGACCGCACCGCCAAGCTGCAGACAATAGATCTCCACCCCCGCCATGGGCATGCTGGCGACCTCTTTCGTCATCGCGTCGATCACGCGATCGTCGATGGCACTGAAGAATCCGCCCTTGGAATAGTACCGCTTTCCCCAAGGCAAGAGTTCGTCGGACACACGCTGGAACTCCAGGAACGACATGTCCGTCCTCGGGTCCTGGATCGCGCCAGGAAGACCCGCGAACCGCTCTATCATCGCTTCCGCACCGCAGGTCGACCCGGTCCAGATGGCGCTGAGCCGCAGGCGCTCCGGCGTCAGGGTGAAGGTGGTGGTCAGTTCGCGCGGCGCATCCGTCAAGGCGTCTCGGTAGCGCCTTAGAATATCCGCCGCCGCGGCAATGGGGTATGCCCAGCGTCTGATCAGGACCGGACCCAGGACATGCATCCGGAACCTGAACTTGGTGACCACGCCGAAATTGCCGCCGCCGCCCCGGATCGCCCAGAAGAGCTCCGGTTCGTCTTCCGGCCCTACCCGCAAGAGCCTGCCGTCCGCCGTGACCATTTCGACGTCGATCAGGTTGTCGATGGTGAGCCCGAAGCGCCGGCTGAGGTAGCCCATGCCGCCACCCAGCGCGAGGCCGCCGGCTCCCGTATGCGACACCACGCCGGCCGGCGTAGCCAAGCCATACTTTTCTCCGGCGGCATCGACATCGCCGAGCAATGCACCTCCACCGACCTCGACCGTCCTCGTCCGGGGATCGACGACGACCGCATTCATCCGCGAAAGATCGCAGACGATTCCGTCGTCGCAAGTGCCGAGACCGGCGAAGCTGTGGCCCCCGCAGCGGACCGCCAGCAGCGCTCCGCGACTTGCTGCAATGCCTACGATCTTCTGGACGTCGCCGGCCGTCTCGACCTGCACGATCGCGCCGGGCCTGCGTTCGATGACGGCGTTGTAGACGCGTCGCAGGCGATCATAATCGGTGTGCCCGGGATCGAAGACGGCGCCGTCAAGATGCGCGCGCGCAAGATCGCCCGCCAAAGAGGTTCCACTCATCGAAGTCCCCCTGACCCCTGATCCGAAGCCGCCCGGCTGGCTGAAGTCGATTGATGAACAGCGTACACGCAACCCCAGCGAGCATACAAGACGGCACCATGCGTCGCCAGCGCGTTGAACCCGATGACGGCTATGGGGTGAGGATGAACTCGCGCAGCGCGGCGGTGACCGCGAGCGGCGCTTCCGACATCACCATGTGCCCGACATCCGGGAGGATGCGGATCTCGCCGTGGGCCAGCTTCTCGACGAAGGCGGCGGCGGCCTTGGCCGACGTCATGCGGTCGGCTTCGCCCTGCAGCAGCAGGACCGGGCAATGGATCGCGGCGCCTTCGGCATCGCGATAGGCGTTGCAGGCGGCGAGATCGGCGTAGAGCGTGCCCGCGGGCGCGCGCTCAATCAGGCGCAGGCCCAGCGGCTGCATGGCGACGCCGGGTGCACGGTTGCCGCCGAGATGCCCGGCGGCGCCGAAGCCCCAGTCGGCGATGAGTGCGGCCGCCTTCGGGTCATGGAACCGGGCGGCATCCAGCAGCTCCTGGTGAACCGGCATCCGCGGCGCGAACCCCACCAGCATGATCTTCGCGGCGCGGCCGGGGGCCGTGCGGGCCATCTCGACGGAAACCAGCGCGCCCATGGAATGGCCGATGAGGGCGGCGCGCTCGAGCTCGAGATGGCCGAGCAGGCGCCAGGCCCAGTCCGCCATAGCGGCGATGCTTTCGAGCGCCGGTCCCTCGGAGCGGCCATGGCCTGGGAGATCGACCGCGAGCACGCAACATTCGTGATGCGCAAGATAGCGCGCGGCCAAGGTCCACACACTGT
Organism: Candidatus Cybelea sp.; assembly: GCA_035542015.1. Taxonomy (GTDB): domain Bacteria; phylum Pseudomonadota; class Alphaproteobacteria; order Dongiales; family Dongiaceae; genus Dongia. The sequence goes on along the minus strand of DATKMF010000047.1, from coordinate 2,869 downwards.
GATCCATGCCGGCGCCATGGAGGAAGAGCGCCAGCGGACGATCCCTGCGCAACGGCTGGCCGCCGGTCGCGGCGTAGAGCTTCAACCTGTCGAGCTCGATGATCATCTATTGGGGATCATTTTTGGGAAGCGCGCAGCGCCTGGGTGAGATCGTCCACGATGTCGCTCGCGTCCTCGAGGCCGACCGAGAGACGGATCAGCTCCTCGCCGATGCCCGCGGCCTGCAATGCGGCTTCATCCAATTGTCGATGGGTCGTGCTGGCGGGATGGATGACCAGCGTCTTCGCATCGCCGACATTGGCGAGATGCGAGGCGAGCTTCAGCGCGTCGATGAACTTGCGGCCCGCAACGCGCCCGCCCTTGACGCCGAAGCTGATCATCGAGCCGGCACCCTTCGGCAGCAGCTGCTTCACCAGCGCGGCATCGGGCGAATCCGGCGCGCCCGGATAGTTCACCCATGCGACACTGGGATCGGCTTTCAGCGCCGCGGCGACCTTCACCGCGTTCTCGACATGCCGCGCCATGCGCAGCGGCAGCGTCTCGACGCCCTGCAGGATGTAGAAGGCGTTGGCCGGCGACATGCAGGCGCCGAAATCGCGCAGGCCTTCCAGTCGCGCGCGCATGATGAAGGCGGCGGGGCCGAAATCCTCGGCGAAGTCGATGCCATGATAGCCGGCATAGGGCTCGGTCAGGGTCGGGAACCTGGCGCTCGCCTCCCAGTCGAACTTGCCGCCGTCGATCAGCACGCCGCCGATCGCCAGCCCATGGCCGCCGAGCCATTTAGTGGCCGAGTGGAGGACGAGGTCGGCGCCCTGCGCGATCGGCTGACTCAAGTAGGGCGTGGTGAAGGTGGCGTCGACCAGCAGCGGCAGCTGGGCGCGATGCGCGATCTCGGCCAGCGCCGGCACGTCCAAGACTTCAAGACCCGGATTGCCGATCGTCTCGGCGAAGACGAGGCGCGTCTCCGGGCGGATCGCCTTCGCGAATCCGTCGAGGTCGCGCGGGTTGACGAAGCTTGTGGTGATGCCGAAGCGCGGCAGTGTCAATCGGAAGAGGTTGAGGCTGCCGCCATAGAGCGCCGCCGAGGAGACGATATGGCCGCCTGTGTTCATCAGCGTGGCGATGGCGAGGAAGAGCGCCGCATGGCCGCTCGCGGTCGCGACCGCGCCGACGCCGCCTTCGAGCGCCGCCACGCGCTCTTCCAGCACGCCGACCGTCGGGTTGCTGATGCGCGAATAGATGTGGCCCGGCTCTTCGAGGTTGAAGAGTGCCGCCGCATGATCGCTGTCGTCGAACACGTAGGACGTGGTCTGATAGATCGGCACGGCGCGCGCGCCGGTGGCGGGATCAGGACGCTGGCCCGCATGCAATGCGAGGGAATCGAACTTCAGGAATTTCGCGTCGGCCATTGCACCCCCCCGATGCTCACCCCGGAATCAGAAATCGGTATCGAATGGCTCAACAAAAAGCTGAGGGCCGCTCTGCTGGTGCCCCAGCGGCGGCCCTCTTTTTTCGCAAGCCTCAACCTGTCTAACTTGCAGCGGGGAAACGTTACGAGTGGCGTTTTCCACCGTCAAGCCGGAAACGCGACAAACTGTAACAGTGCCCGAGAATTCACTGCTTGCCTTTTTGGAGGAAACGAGTCCATCGGCCGGAAGCGGGTCGGTCCGAAAACAAAAGCCGCCGACCGGAGGGTCGGCGGCAAGTTAGACAGGGAGGCATGAAACTGGATCGTCGGAAAGATCCAGGAAGAAAAGCAGGAGGAACCCGCCTTTCAGATTGCCACCGTATCGCGGAAACGTGAACAAAATGTTAACGCTGGCGCATTTTGCCGGCAGCGTATTTCGCGCTCGTGTGAGCTAGGACGAAAAGCTGATGGAAAGTCGGCCTGCATGGTTAAGAGCCGGCCAGAGCTACGGAAGCCGCTACTCTGCGGCGTTTGATTTTGCAGCGGCCGACCGAGCTGGCAGCTTCCAGTCCGGGCGGATGAAGTGGCAGGTATAGCCGTTGGGGTAGCGTTCCAGGTAGTCCTGGTGCTCGGGCTCGGCCTGCCAGAACGGCCCCGCAGCGGCCACCTCGGTGACGACCTTGCCGGGCCAGAGACCCGAAGCATTGACGTCGGCGATGGTCTCCTCGGCGACGCGCTTCTGCTCCGCGCTGGTGAAGTAGATGCCCGAGCGATAGCTCGTGCCGCGATCGTTGCCCTGCCGGTTCAGCGTCGTCGGGTCGTGGATCTGGAAGAAGAACTCCAGCAGGCGACGATAGCTGATCTTCGCCGGATCGAAGATGATCTCGATCGCCTCGGCGTGGGTGCCATGGTTGCGATAGGTCGCGTTGGGCACATCGCCGCCGGTATAGCCGACACGGGTCGCGATCACGCCATCGTAGCGGCGAATGAGATCCTGCATGCCCCAGAAGCAGCCACCGGCCAGGACTGCGCGTTCCTGTGTCATCGAACGACCTCCTCCACCTGGTTGAGATAGGCGCCGTAGCCCTCGGCCTCCATCCGGGCGCGTGGGACGAAGCGGAGCGACGCCGAGTTGATGCAGTAGCGTAGGCCGCCGCGATCCGACGGTCCATCGGGAAAGACGTGGCCAAGATGGCTGTCGCCGTGCTTCGAGCGAACCTCGGTCCGGACCATGCCATGGGTCCGATCGGTCAGCTCGCTCACGTTGGCCGGCTCGATCGGCTTGGTGAAGCTCGGCCAGCCGCAGCCGGATTCGAACTTGTCCGACGAGGCGAAGAGCGGCTCGCCGGAAACGATGTCGACATAGATGCCTTCCCGTTCGTTATTCCAGTAAGCGTTGTTAAAAGGCGGTTCCGTCCCTTTTTCCTGCGTCACCTGATACTGGAGAGGCGTCAGCATCTT
>DATKMF010000046.1:0-7993 GCA_035542015.1 Candidatus Cybelea sp. | reverse complement strand
TAGGCGATGTTCTCCGCCGAGAGCCGCACCTGCTCGATCGCGCGCCGGCAGCGGCCGAGCTGGTCGAGGTCGAAGACCGGCTGGATCCCGGCGGTCTCCAGCTTCGGCATGGCGCCGTGGCTGCCGTGGCGGGCGACGATCGCCAGCTCCTCGTCGCGTCCCGGATAGGCGATCACATGCTTGAACAGGAAGCGGTCGAGCTGCGCCTCGGGCAGCGGATAGGTGCCCTGCTGCTCGATCGGGTTCTGGGTCGCGATCACCATGAAGCCGGCGCCGAGGTCGTAGGTCGTGTTGTCGATGGTCACCTGTCGCTCCTGCATCGCCTGCAGCAGCGCCGCCTGGGTCTTCGGCGGGGTGCGGTTGATCTCGTCCGCCAGCAGCACCTGGGTGAAGATCGGTCCCTTCACCAACTGGAAGGTGTTGCTCTGGAAGTTGAAGAGATTGGTGCCGAGCACGTCGCCCGGCATCAGGTCCGGCGTGAACTGGATGCGGCCGAACTTCAGGTTCATCGCCGCGGCGAAGGCGCGGACCAGCAGGGTCTTGGCGGTGCCCGGTGCGCCCTCCAGCAGGATATGCCCGTCGGAGAACAGCGCCACCAGCAGCAGGTCGATCGCCGCGTCGTGGCCGACGACGACCTTCTGGACCTCGACGCGCAGCCGCTCAGCCGCCGCTTGGAGCGCCGCCAGTTCCGGATTCGCGGCCGGCACCGCCGGTGCCGCCCCCGCCGGTGCTGCTCCCGCCGTGTCTCCGGGAAGCGGTGACGGTTCCATGCATGATCTCCTGTTTCCAACGGTGAAGGTCCAAGGCGAGCCGCAGCGCCCGCGTGCCATCAAGCCGGTTCGCCTCGCCGAGCGCAGTCATCTGGTCGAGGATCGGCGTCACCCGGACCGCGAGGCCGCGATGTTGCGCCGCGCGGTCGAGCCAGGCCGCCTGCTTGAACTCGTCGAGCCCGGCGGGGCCGTGCAGCTCGGCGATGGCGTCGCTCAAAGTCAGCCGGCGATAGTTCTGCAGCAGGCTCGCCGCGGTGGTGCCGAGGCGCAAGAGCTGCGCCGTGTTGCGCACCAGCGTCAGCTTGCCGGCGGCGAGGCCGTCGCTCTCGCGCAGCGGCGCGCCGAACCGTGTGATCCCCGCCCAGATCAGCGCCAGCAGGACGACGATGGTGGAGACGCTGACGATGACGAAGGGCGGATGCAGCAGCACGCGCAGCAGATTCGGGCGTTGCTCGTAACCGTGCGCGGTCTCGTCGATGATGACAGTGCCGCCCCGCGGCAGCAGCGCCCGGATGATATTGATGGCCACGATGCCGTTGTCGGCCTCGTCGAGCCCGGCATTGGAAAGCAGGTCCGGGTCGGACAGGACCCAGAGCTGGTGCCGGCTGTCGTTGACGGCGCCAAGCAACGTTCCCTGCGGGGTCTGGATCAGTGGCGTGAAACCAGGGGACGAGAAGAATTGCGGACTGTCGATCTGCAGCTTGCCGTCGAAACGCGCCGATCGATAGGTGATCGTGCCGTCGGAGCGGTCGATCTTGGCGGCGACGGCGACGATGTCGAGCACTTTCAGTGGCGTCTCGCTCGAGAAGAGCTTCATCTTGTCGATCCAGATCGGCTTCTTGAAGTCGGTCCGTCCCTCCCATTTCGGCAGGACCAGCAGTGCGTGGGACGTCGAGCTTAGGCGCGTGAGCAGTGTCTTGCCCGTCTCGTCCAGGTCCGGCTCGATCGCCAGCAGGAGATTGCCGGTGCCGACCTTGTCCAGGGTCTGGAACCGGCTGATCTCGACCGGAATGCCGAGCTTGCGCAAGGTCGCGGCGAAGGCGCGATGGCCGATGGCGGAACGCGAGAAGGTGCTGCGGCCGGTGGTCCAGGGTTCGCCGGATCCGTCGTTGAAGATCTCGAGATAGCTCGCCGCGACGAAGCTGCCGACGCCGATCACGATCAGCAGGATGAGGGTGATGAGGGGGAACGGCCCTGCCGATGTGCCGCGGAGCGCCTTCAGGCGCGACCGGCCCGGCGCCGGGGGATGCGTCACGGTCATCGGGCTGCCCGCATCATTCCCGCGCCGCCGCCAGCACGCGCGCCGACTGCTCGCGGCAGAGCGCATAGGTCGCCGCGTTCGCACTCTGCATGCCGAACAGGCTGATCTCGACCGCGGCCACCAGGGTGGCGAAGGCGGTCGCCGCTTCGGCCGGCAGCTTCGCGCGGCGCAGCAGCTCGCGGCTGGTCAGCGAGACCTGGAACCCGTTCTCGATCCGGTGCCGGAGCCGGCCCTGCACCAGCAGCAGCAGGCGATGGATCGCCTCGGTGAAGGCGCCGGAAGCGGCCAGCGCGTCGACCTCGTCGAAGGTGCGGTCGCGCTCCGGCTCCGGCGGCGGGGCCGCGCCGGCCACCGCCGTCACCTTGACGGGCGTAGCCGACTTCGCCGCCGCCGGTCTTGGTCCGCCGCGGAAATGCAGATAGCGGATCAGGACCAGCAGCAGGCCGATGCCGATGACGCCGACGATGACATAAGGCAGCCAGGAGAGATTCAGCGGCGAGAGCGAGACCTGCATTTGCGGATCCGGGGTCTCCGTCGGCCGGTCGTGCTGGATGTCCTGCTGGTTCTCGGAATCCTGGATCGACTTCTGCGTTTGGTCCCGCGACTGGTCCTGAGTCCGGGATGGTGAGCCATCCCGCGACTGGTCCTGAGTCCGGGATGGTGAGCCGGCACTCTCGTCCGGCCGCTGGTTCTGGATGCTGTCGCCCTCGACCGAGGACTTGATCGCATCCTTGGAAGAATCGGCGGCAGCGGGCGCGATGGCCATCATCAGCGCCAGGGCGAAGGCGGTGATCCCAGGCGGCTGCAGGCCGGCGCAACACCGGCGGGAAGACTGTGACAGGAGCCTCAATGCCATCCGCGACAACTCGCCCGCGATCCTCCGGACCGTCCCCGCGAGGGCAGCCCCGAGCGGCCCGATCCAACCACGATTCCGGCGGCGGTGCCATAGATGATTGCCACTGTTGATTGCCCCCGTTCTTTGACCCTGGGAATGGGCCGATGCGGGTCCTATGATCGCCGCTCCCGGGTGGAATGAACGGCGCGGCGCGCGATGGACCAGACCAGAATCTTCGTCGATGAGCGGCACTCGATCGGCCAGGAGGAGATCGAGGAGACCTTCATCCGCTCCGGCGGCGCCGGCGGCCAGAACGTCAACAAGGTGTCGAGCGCGGTGCAGCTCCGCTTCGATGTCCGGAACTCGCCCTCGCTGCCCGAGCGGGCCAAGGCGCGGCTCGAGGCGATCGCCGGCGCGCGGCTCACCAAGGACGGGGTGATCGTGCTCACGGCCAACCGCTTCCGTACCCAGGAGGCGAACCGCAAGGACGCCGTCGACCGGCTGGTCGAGCTGATCCGCGCCGCGTTGGTCGTCCCGAAGCGCCGTGTCGCGACGCGGCCGAGCTTCGGCTCGAAGCAGCGCCGCCTCGAGGGCAAGTCGAAGCGCTCGGGCGTGAAGAAGCTACGCGGCGCGAAGGTCGGGGCGGAGGACTAGCGGCGCGGTCAGCCGAACTTCGCGGCAACGTCGAGCGTGCCTTCCCAACCGATGCGGTCGAAGTTCTCGGCGAGCCAGCGGTCGGCGGTCTCGTAGCCGAGGCGGTGCAGGTGCTCGAGGAAGGCACGCTCAGTGTTCATCTTGCTCAAGGCGCCCATCTCGGCGAGCTCGACCTCGGCGCCGATTTCGTGGAAGCGGACCGCCATGTAGCGCTCGTCATGGAGCTTGCCGGTCTCGACCAGCTGCGTGACGGTGGCGATCCCGGCCATCTCGCGCACCAGGCTGGCGTTGAAGGTCATCTCGTTGATGCGGTTGAGGATGTCGCGGGCGCTCTCCGGCACGTCCGGCCGGTTCATGGGGTTGATCTGCACGATCACCACGTCGCTGCTGTAGCACTCGTGGATCAGCGGGTAGATCGCCGGATTGCCGAGATAGCCGCCGTCCCAGTAATGCTCGCCGTCGATCTCGACCGCCTCGAACAGCAGCGGCAGGCAGGCGGAGGCGAGCAGGGTCTTCACCGAGATCTCCGGCGTGCGGAAGAGGCGCGACTTGCAGGTTCGGACGTTGGAGGCGGTGACGAACAACTTCACCTCGGGATGCGCGCGCAGGTTCTCGAAATCGATCAGGTCCTCGAGGATGTCCGACAGCGGATTGAGCTTCATCGGGTTGAACTGCCTCGGCGACCACAGCCGGGTCATGAAATCGACCAGCATGAAAGTGGGATCGCCATCGACCGCCCAGCCCTCGGAGGCGCCGGGTATGCCGCGCGGGAAGGTGCGGGGGATCGGGCAGAGCTGCGCCACGCGGTTCCAGAACTCGGCGAGGGCGTCGATCGCACCCTGGCGCTTGCCCTTGAGGAAGCCGTCGACGAAGACGGCTGCGTTCATGGCCCCGGCGCTGGTGCCGCTGATCCCGTCGATATAGATCCGCGGCTCGCTCATCAGGCGGTGCATCACGCCCCAGGTGAAGGCGCCATGAGAGCCCCCGCCCTGGAGCGCGAGGCTGATGTGCTTCACGCCCGGACGCGTCACGCGACGCGATGGCGGCGCGTCGCTTTCGGGATGAACCGGTGGCGATTGAACTCCGTCCAATTGGGTCCCCTTCGGCGAGATCCCGGTCGTCGGGGAGTACCGCTATAGGCACCCCGGCCCAGGCAGGATGAGTGCATAAGGTTTATTTCGCGTAAAAGGCGCTCGGGGCCATAGGAGCGCCTTAACTTTCAATTCATTATATCTTATCAAGATGCTTGGGACTGCAGTCGGTATCCGTTGCGCGCATGCAAGCCACCTTCGGCGGAGTTGTCCTCGAGCTCATCCAGAACGTCAGCCTGTTTGCGCTGGTTGCCGCGGGTTATGCCGCATTGCGGCGCGGAACCAACCTGTCCTCGGCGAAGCTCAGCCCGGTGATCGGCTTGCTGTTTGGCTGCGGCGCGCTGCTGGCGATGACCTTCCGCATCGAGATCGGCCCCGGCATCTATGTCGACGGCCGCAGCATCATGGCGTCGCTTTCCGCCGCCTTCGGCGGGCCCGTGGCGGGAGCGGTGACGTTGGTCATGATCCTGGTCTACCGGCTATGGCTGGCTGGCGCCGGCACACTCTCGGGCATGATCGCGGCAATGCTGGCGGCAGCGATCGGCTACGTCTTCCGCTGGCGATGGCAGCAGCGGAACGTCAAAGCCGACAGCGGGCGGCTTCTGACGATGGGTGTTCTCGTCGTCGCTGCCGGGTCGGGGACGTTTGCGCTCCTCAATCCAGCCGCGGCGCCGGACACAATCATCGCCACGGGACTGCCGCTCCTCCTCGTGATCCCGCTCGGGACCGTGATTCTCGGTCTCGCGCTGCAGAGCGAGGATGATCGCCGCGCGCTCGAAGCGCGCCTGGCAGAGCAGGCAGGCCTTCTGGAAACCGTGTTCCGGTCGATGGGTGAAGGCGTGGTCGTCGCCGACAATAAGGGCGAGATCGTGCTGGCCAACCCGGTGGCGAACCAGCTGGCCGGCATCAGCGTATCCGGTTCGAACGGCCCGCGGCGCGTCGGACAGGCCGGAGCGCTCAGGACCGACGGCGTGACGCCCTTCGCGACCGATGAGCTGCCGCTCGCCCGCGCGATCGCCGGCATGGCGACCGATGGCGTCGAGATGTTCGTCCGAGGCACCGACCAGCAGCTGCATCTGGTCAACACCAGCGCTCGCCCTCTCGTAGACGGACAGGGCGCGCGCCGCGGCGGAGTCGTCGTCTTCCATGATGTCACGGTGGAGCGCCAGCTCGAGGAGCGCCTCCGGCGCAACGAGCAGCGTTTCCTGGAAGCGGTCAATGCCATGGGAAACGGCTTTGCGCTGTTCGACGCCGAGGATCGGCTCGTCGCCTATAACGACGGCTTCATGAACGAGGATCAGAGATCGAGATTCGGCGATCCGCTCGGCCACACGTTCACCGAACTCACGCGTGTCTTTGCCAATGACGCGCTGAGCGCCGTCGACGCGCAGCTCGACGGCGAGGCCTGGCAGCGTTGGCGCCTCGAGATACACCGCAATCCACCGGCGCAGCCGGTGGAGATCCAATGGACCGACGGGCGCTGGATGCGCGTGATGGAGCGTCGTACGGCCGAAGGAGGATATGTCGGCGTCTGGACCGACATCACCGCGGTCAAGGCGGCGGAGGCGCGCCTCCGGGATGCGATCGAAAGCATTCCCGAAGGTTTCATACTCCTCGACAAGGAGTTCAATGTCGTCATCTTCAACCGCCGCTTTCTTGCGCTCTACCCCAGGACCGCTCCCTCGGTCCATGTCGGCGCCGCCTTCGAGGACATTCTCCGGTACGGAGCACGCCACGGCGAGTACCCGGCGGTCTCATCACATGCCGAGGTGGAGGACTTCGTCGATCAGTGGATGCCGCGATTCACCAGCGCAGAGCCTTTCTTCGGTGAAGGTGCCTTCAGCGACGGACGCTGGGTGTTGGTCAGTCACCGCCGCACCGCCAGCGGCGACTATGCCAGCATCCGTACCGATATCACGGCACAGAAGCAGCGCGAGCGCGAGCTCGCCAACCTGCTGCAGGAGTTGATCGCCTCACAGGCGGCGGCGGAGCGTGCCCATGCGGAAACGAAGCGCATGTCGGATACCCTGCTCGAGATCACGGACGCGGTGCCCGCGCTGGTTGCCCATCTCGATCACGACCAGCGCTACACCTATTGCAATAAGGAGTACCAGGACGTTTTTGGGATCGACCCCACGACCTTGATCGGCAAGACGGTGGCGGAGGCGGTGCCTTCGGAGATCTACGAGGTTGTGAAGCCGCATATCAAGGCGGCGTTCGCAGGGCACGAGGCGGCTTTCATCCGGCCCATGATCACCGAGCGGGAGGGGCAGCGGGAAATCCGCTATGTGGAGCAGCGCTACATCCCGGACCGCGATCCCGACGGCAAGGTGGAGGGCCTCTACGCCATCGCCTGGGACATTACCGACAGCCACCGCCGCGAGCAGGTGCTGAACAAGGAGGCATCCACCGACGCCTTGACCGGTCTCCTGAACCGCCGCGCCATGATGCAGGCGATCGAGGAGACCGGGGCGACCTGGGTCGCCGGCGCGCTGCACGGCGCGATCCTGTTTCTCGACGTGGACAAGTTCAAGCAGATCAACGATACGCTCGGCCACGACGTCGGCGACGAGCTCCTGAAGACATTCGCCGAGCGGATCCGCAGCGTGGTCCGCGCCTCCGATAAGGTGGCACGGCTTGGCGGCGACGAGTTCGTCATTCTCTTGAGCGCGCGCGAGGCCGAGGAGGTCGCGCGGCGCATCGCGACCACGCTGCTCGACCGCGTCCGCCAGCCGATCGAGATCGGCGGACAGGAGCTCAGGATCTCGACCAGCATCGGTGTCGCGGTCGCCTCCGGCCCGGAACCTTTGCCGGCGCGGCTGCTGAAGGAGGCCGATCTCGCGCTCTATGAGGCGAAGGCGGCGGGGCGCGATGGCTATGCCGTGCGACGGATCGAGCCACAGGCCGCCGATGCCGAACCTTGACCGTATGGACAAAGTTTTTGCCGGGGCCTAAGCTTCGCGGCAAGTGATGCAGTCGACATCACGGTGAAGGCCACGGAGTCCGGCGGATTCACGCCGGCAGGGACAGGAGAGGCAAATGAAGAAACCGGAACCCCGGAACGGGATATCGCGTCCGTCGCTCGGCATCAATCGACGCCAGGCACTGGGCGGTGCCGCGGCCGCGGCGGCGTTGGCTGCGTTCGGCGGTACGGCGCTCGCCGCCGGCAAGCTCAAGGTTGCGGCGGTGTTCGCGACCCCGATCGAAGAGCCCTGGGATCATCAGATCCATGTCGCGCTGTTGCAGGCCAAGGACAAGCTCGGGATCGACTACAAGTGGTCGGAGAACGTCGCCTCGGCCGACTTCGAGCGCGTGCTGCGGCAATATGCCCGCGGCGGCACCCAGCTCATCATGGGCGATGCCTTCGCCGCCGAAGAGGTGA
>DATKMF010000045.1:0-16134 GCA_035542015.1 Candidatus Cybelea sp. | reverse complement strand
GGCAACGTCCCGGGTTGCATAGATCGAGGCATTCTCCGGCAGCTGCATGTCCACCAGAAGTTCCGGCCGGTCCGACGCGGGAAAGAACTGCTGCGGCACGAAGCGCATGCCGTAGATCGCCACCCCGAACAGCGCCAGCGTCGCGAGTATCGTAACCCAGCGCGCCCGCATCGCGAGATCGAGGACGCGCCGGAAAACACGCATGATCGGGCCTGGTTTGCCCGAATGCACCGCCTTCGGCTTCTTCAGCATCCAGACGCCCAATAGAGGAGCGAATACCGCGGCGACGACCCAGGAAGCGAGCAGCGCGATGGCGACGACGGCAAAGATCGAGAACGTGTATTCGCCCGCGGCGCTGCGCGCGAAGCCGATGGGGACGAAACCGGCAATCGTGACCAATGTGCCGGTGAGCCTCGGAAAGGCCGTGGAGCTGTAAGCGAAGCCGGCCGCTTGCTCCTTATCATCCCCGTGTTCCAGCCGGGTTATCATCGTCTCGATCGTGATCATCGCGTCATCGACCAGCAGGCCGAGGGCGATGATGAGGGCGCCCAACGAGATCCGCTGAAGCCCGATCCCTGAGACCATCATCGTCCCGAACACGGCGGCCAGCACGAGGGGGATCGAGATCGCGACAACGGCACCGGCGCGCGGTCCGATCGCCACCAGGCTCACCGCCAGAACGATGGCGATCGCCTCCCACAGCGCCTCCATGAAGTCATCCACGGCATGGGTAACCGTCACCGGCTGGTTGGCAACGAGCACCGGCTCGATCCCGACGGGGAGGTTGGCCGTGATCTCGCGCATCGCCTGGTCGACATTGTGCCCGAGCGCGAGCACGTCGCCCCCCGCGCGCATCGCGATCGCCAGCGCGACCCCGTCCTTGCCGTTGACGCGAAACACGGGTTGCGCGGGATCGGCGGGTCCGCGCGTCACATGCGCGATGTCGCCGAGGCGGATGATCTTGCCGTTCTTGGCGACGAAGTTGACGCCCAGGATTTCCTGCTCGGACCGGAACGCACCCGAGACACGGACGAGAATCTGCTCGTCCCCGGTCTGCACCACGCCCGCCGGCGTGACGGCGTTCTGCGCCTGCAATGTCGCAATCAGGGCGGCGCGGTCGATGCCGAGCCCGGACAGTTCCTTCTCGGAGAACTCGACATAGACACGCTCGTCCTGCGTCCCCACGATGTCGATCTTCGAGATGTCCGGCAGTTGCAGGAGCTGCTTGCGAATATCCACGGCGTAGTCGCGCAGCTCCCGCGGCGTGAAGCCATCGGCGGTCAAGCCGTAGACGATGCCGAAGGTGTCGCCGAACTCGTCGTTGAAGAATGGGCCCTGGATCCCCTGCGGCAGTGTGCTGCGGATGTCCCCCACCTTCTTGCGCACCTGGTACCAGATGTCCGGCACGTCGCCCGGCCGCGTCGAGTCCTTCAGGGAAACGAAGATCGTAGTCTGGCCGGCGCTCGTATAGCTCTTCAGGTAATCGAGGCTTGGCGTCTCCTGCAGCTTGCTCTCGATTCGGTCGGTGATCTGCTCAAGGGTGTCGCCGACCGTGGCGCCCGGCCATATGCACTTCACGACCATGGTCTTGACGGTGAAGTCCGGGTCTTCGCTCCGCCCGAGCCGGAGATACGAGCCGATTCCGGCGATGGCGATGACGATCATGAAATAGGTCACCAGCGAGCGGTGCCGGATCGCCCAGTCAGTCAGGTTGAAGTGCTTCATTGCTGGGCTCCGAGCAGCCGGACCTTCTCGCCCGGCCGCAGCACCTGGACGCCGGCGGTGACGACAATCTCACCGTCCTCAAGTCCCTTTTCGACGATGAGAGTGCTGGGGTCGAAACGTGTGATCTCCACGGCGCGGAGCGAGACGGTCCAGCTCTTCGGGTCCACCACCCAGACGGCGGGATGTCCGTCGGACTCGGTGAGGACGCCCGCAGGAAGCTCGATCCCCAGCGGCGCGCTGAGCTTGACCCGCCCGACGACGGTGGCTCCCAGCCGCATGGTCTCCGGCGGATTCATTATGCCGACCTTCACCTGAAAGGTTCTGGTGACAGGGTCGGCTTGCGGCGCGATCTCCCGCACGCGCCCGGTCGCGGTGACCTGCGGGTCGTCGCTGAGCGCGATCTCCACCGCCGGATCGCGCGGGCCGGTCCGGATCAGCTCCTCGGGCACGTCGAAGACCGCATCGAGCCCGCCCTGCCGCGCCAGCTGCACGATCATCTGTCCGGCATGCACGACCTCGCCGGGTTGGGCACCGACGGCCGTGATGGCACCGGGGCCATCGGCAACCAGCGTGGCATAGCCGAGCTGATCCTGTGCGATCCGCACCTGCGCTTGCGCGGCCTCGACTTGCCCCTGTGCGCCCAGAAGCGCCTGTTGCGCGTCGTCGAACTTGGCGCGCGTCGTCCAACCCTGACCCATGAGTTGCGTCTGCCGTTCGAAGCTCAAGCGTGCCTGGGTCTGAACGGCATTCGCTGATATGAGGTTGGCCTGGGCTTGGCTGAGCGCGTTCTGCTGGTTCTGGGGATCGAGCCTTGCGACCACCTGACCCGCTGCGACCACGTCGCCGACATTGACGAGCCGCTCCAACATGCGCCCGTCGAGACGGAAGGCCAGACTCGCCTCGTCCTTCGCCCGGATCTGGCCGGTGAGAGACGCCGTTTCCCCATTGGCCCCGCGTTGCACCGTCACCGTACGAACGGGCCGCACCGGGGCCTCCTCAGGGGCGGGCTTGCCGCAACCGGCCAGCGCGACGGCAATCAGAAGAGCTGCAATGGTGAACCTGGACATTGTGTTGCCTCTCGGAGCCGAGACACGCGTTGAACCTGCGACAGAATGCGAGCCGCCAAGCCAGGGGCTTGCTTGCACTGCACGATGCAGTATATTTATATGCACTAGTAAGTGCAACAAGGAGAGATGATGAGCAGCAGGAGCGGACCAAATGTCGCACCCGCCGGCCGGGCGAGCGGATCGAGGGAAGCGATTATAGAAGCTGCGGAACGCTTGTTCCTGGCCGACGGCTTCGGGGCAGTGAGCATGGACGAACTTGCGGAGGCGGCGGGTGTGGCCCGGCGAACGCTCTACAACCAGTTCTCCAGCAAGGAAGAGATCTTCCGCGAAATGCTCCGGAGGCTGAGCAGCGAGCTGGAGCATGCTTTTCCGCCCGGCATCGAGACCCGGGGCAGCGTGGACCAGGTGCTCCGCATCATCGCCAGCTCGATCCTGAAGCTGCATCAGAACCGGGAATATCTCGGTTTCTTGCGGATGGTGATCGCGGATGCGCGGCAATTCCCCTGGATCGCCGAGGCCTTTGCAAAGGTGATGGATCCGCAAACCGAGCGTTTGATGCGCTATTTCGCCCACCTCGACGCCATCGGCGTTCTGGACTGCCCCAATCCTCTGGTGGCCGCGCATCAGTTCATGGGCGTCCTCAACGAGTTTTCGCTGTGGCCGTGGATGATGGGACGGGAAGGGCTGCCGGTTTCCCCCGATGTGGTCGTCGAAGATGCGGTGCAAATGTTCCTGGGCCGCTATCGACCACCACGACGTAGCTTGCGATGAGCTAAGCCCCCGGCCGGACCTCTGGGTCCCAAAGACCGCCGCGAGCGACGTTCGCAGCTTTCGGATCGATGCATCGGCGGACGCCGGGGTGAAGCCCGATCGGCGGTCAAGCCAATTCTTGGCGCCGGCAGCAAGAACTGCGACGCCCGCGGCCAAGCTGTTCCAAAGCACCTCGGATTTCGCCGACACGTCATCTGCCCCGCATTGAATGAATAGGACACGAGAGCGGGTTCTTAAGTCCTACAGACTTCAGTGATACCGATCGACGCCACGGGCTCCTTGACTCAGGTCAAATGCCGGTTGCCTCCACGGCGCTTGAGTTGATCCGGTCGCCGCGTGAGCTTCGGTGGCGCGACGGCTGGCCCGTGAGACGCGCAAGTCTGCATCGCGGAACGATCACGACGGCAAGACTGAGGTGAATGTCAGACCCCGGATCGCCGCTATCGGAGAGCGTAGGGATGCAGGCGAGATCCAGTCCTCGCCCCCATCAGCTGCTTCTGGTCAAAGCACCGCGGGACCCCGGGGCGATGAACGTCACGTCCCGACATGCCAGAAGACCGTGGCGGCGCCGAGCGCAATCAACGCCAATATGAGCACTTCTCGAAGCAGCGGAGGTTGCCGGACTGAGATCGGCACGGCCCTTCGAATATCGCCGCCGGAAGACACCAAACAGACAAGAACCGCGGTCGCGCTCACCCAGCTGCCGGTCGATCCCCACGCGGAACCGGCAAAGACGCTGCAGAAGAGGCTGAGTGCGGTGAAGGATGCTGCGGCCCCATTCAGCACGTTTGCATCCGCCTGCGAGGATGACGTTGATCCAGTCCGATCAGGCTGCGCCTCAGGCAGCCTGGCGGATTGATTCCACCAGAGCGCCGCAAGCGCTCCGAAGACGACCGTCATGAGCGTTCCCAGCTCCCGGATCGACGCGTCGGCGGCCTCAGCTGTATGGGCCAGCTCCAATTCGAGCCAGCCGAGAACAGCCACCGTCAAAGCAGCCGCGCCGCCGGCTATCAAGTCCAAGACGACTGCCGCTCTTGCTGACATCTGGTAGGTCTCAAATCATTTGGATTCGAGGGCATACTTGTTGAGGACTGCCAGTTCTTTGACTCAGGTCAATGCCAGCGAGGCCCGACGATACTTGAGTCGCCGTGCAGCGAATCTCTCGTGGTGTCCAATGCGCGCCCGAACACCCGATCATCCGCGTTTCCCGGCTTTCACTGCAGCGGCTCTCATTTTTGCGTCCGTTTGCTGCATCAAGCCGGCTCACGTCGGCGCCCAGAACTTCAATCTCCCGCCGGGCACCGATTGTCAGAAGGTGCTCTACACGGAGAGGAACGACTGTATCCGTCTGATGCGCAGGTATGAGATGGAGAAGCTGCTGCACGACTTCGACTATCGCCGCCATCAACCAGGTCTGGTGGTTTCGCCCAGCCCCTTTGCGCCCGCCGCGCCCAGTGCCGGAGCCCCGGGCGGAAGCATCGGCGGTGGCGGGGGCTTGGGCGGCCTCGGCGGAAACTAGATGCGCGGTCTTCGCCGGAATGGGCTGGCCACGAGAATGGAGACAGTAGATGGAGCTCTCGAATATTTATGGACGGTGTTTCGCCGCGGCGGCACTGATTGCTGTCGCATTCGTTTCGGCAAGAGCCGAACCGCTGCGCGGCGGCGACGCGTTCATCAGCGCGATGCAGGGCAACACCTTGAATGGCAAAGCTGCAGATGGAACCCAATTCAAGGTGTATTTCCTTCCGGGCGGCGGAGTCACGCTCCAGCGGGGATCACGCCAGCCGGAGCATGGGAACTGGCGCGTCGATGACGCCGGCGATATCTGCGTCGCCTGGGAGAAGGGCGTCTCCGCGGACGCAGGCTGCTTCCGCGTCGATGTGAGCGGATCCAAGGTCACTTGGTCCAACAAGGATTTGTCCCATAGCGGCGGCCTCCTCGGCGGCGTCTTTCCGTTGGACATGCAAAAGGCGCAATAGCTGAGCGGAGGACCGGGACCATTCCGCGTGAGAGGAGCACTCTGCGCGGCGGCGGTGCTCCAATTGCGGATCGACCGGCCGGGTCTCTTCAGAGCGAAGGCGGCCGCGACGACGGCCGCTACAGGGATGTTGAGGTTCGCCTATTCCATTTAGGCACCCTAGGGATCTGGTGAATCCACGGTCTCCTGGGGCTTTTCCGTTTCATCGCCGGCATTCCTTTCTACAGTGGCGAAAGTGGCGCGATCGGCGACACATGGAGAGCGCGAAGATGCGAAAGAAACACTCGGCAGCAAAGAGCGAAGAAGTTTCCAGCATCCCTGAGAGGATGACCGACAAGACATACCAGTCCGTGCTTGCGCAGCTGCATGTCGAGCTCGTGCACCTCCAGGAATGGGTCAGGGTTTCGGGTGCCAAGATCTGCATTGTGTTCGAAGGCAGGGATGGAGCCGGCAAGGGCGGGACGATCAAAGCCATCACAGAGCGCGTAAGCCCCCGCATCTTTCGCGTCGTCGCTCTGCCGGCGCCTACCGAGCGCGAAAAATCGCAGATGTACCTCCAGCGCTACCTCCCTCACCTTCCGGCGGCCGGTGAGATCGTGATCTTCGATCGCAGTTGGTACAATCGCGCTGGGGTCGAGCGGGTGATGGGCTTCTGCACCGAAGAAGACGCCCGATTCTTCCTCATGGTCACACCCGCGGTCGAGAAGGCGATGGTCGATTCCGGCATCATCCTCCTCAAGTATTGGCTCGAGGTGAGCCAGGAAGAGCAGACGCGGCGCCTGGAGGCACGCATCGACGACGGGCGGAAGATCTGGAAGCTCTCCCCGATGGATCTGAAGTCTTATAGCCGCTGGTACGACTACTCGCGCGCGCGTGACGAGATGTTCCGGACGACGGACACGGCATGGGCGCCGTGGTTCGTCGCTCATTCCGATGAGAAGAAGCGCGCCCGCCTCAATCTGATCGCGCATCTTCTTGGGCAAATTCCCTACGAGAGAGTTCCGAGGCCGAAGATCAAGCTGCCGAAACGAAAAGGTCCGCATGGCTACAGGGAACCCAACTACCCCTACAAAATGGTGCCGGAAAAGTATTGAGCATCGGTGGCGGCCTTGCGCACGAAGGAGACGGCGGATGCTGGGCTTTGCTCTGATCCATCGCTACCTCGCTCCCGACGAGAGCCTGGCGGAGGTACTTTTCGGACTCATAATGGCGCTCACCATCACCGCAGGTGCGCGGTTGTTCGGGGAAGGTGGGCAGATCGATCCGCACCGGCTGGTTCTGGCAACCCTTGGGTGCAATATCGCATGGGGCACCATTGACGCGGTCCTCTATATGCTCGGCGGAATCTTCTACCGCAGCAGACGCGCGCGCTTCCATCGCGCGCTCCTGAGCGTTCGCGACCCCGCTGGTGCTTTGGCATCGCTGGAGGAAGAATTTGCTCTCGATGACGAACCGTTCGAGTTTCGCGCGGAAGATCGCGCGCGCCTGTACGAAGCCCTGTTGGCGTTGAGTGCGCACGCCAGATTGGCCAGCCCCCGCCTGCGTCGACGCGACCTAGTCGCTGCGCTCTTGGTCTTCGTCCTGGTATCGGCGAGCGCAATTCCAGGAATGGCCCCACTTCTGCTGCTGAGAGATACCGGTCTGGCGCTTCATATCTCGAACTGGCTGCTCATCTGCTTGCTGTTCTTCGTCGGGTATAGCTGGGGGCATTACACGGACGTTCGTCCCTTGCGTGCCGGGATCATTGTCATGTTGCTCGGTGTCTGCATGGTCCTCATCGCAATTGCGCTGGGTGGGTAGAAATTGAGGGATCGTGACGCTGCCACGAGATCGACCACATCCCACGAGACCGACCATCCCAAATCGCGGCCCCTCCGTTTACAGACGGGAGGGTAGCCTGCCTAGTTGTGCAGGGGTGCTGGATCGTCGGCCGGCTTCTTTCAAAGCCCTGGTCCGCATAGCAAGGAGCGGGAATCTTAGAGTCCCGAGGCCGCCTAGCCGAGCTCGGCTCGCCGCGAGATCCGCTCGACCTCGCGCCGAACTAGCTTCTCCACGATGCCCTGGAGGTGGATGTCCAGCCATTCGCGCAACAGCGGCTCGACCGCCTGCCGCACCAGGGTCTCGACCAGCAATCCGTCGCCGTGCTGCTGGTCGACATGCTGTTGCGCCTTGCGCGCGGCGAGCTGCGCCATGGTCGCGGCGGCCGCGGCGGCGACGTCCGGCGACACCAGCTCGGTCTCCGCTGCCTCCTCCTCCGGCGGCGCTGGTGGCGGAGGCGGCGGTGGAGGTGGAGGCGGCGGTGGCGGTGGAGGTGGCGGCGGTGGCGGAGGTGGAGGCGGCGGAGGTGGTGGTGGTGGCGGCGGAGGTGGTGGAGGTGGCGGTGGCGGCGCGGCGCGCACCGGCTCTGCCGGCGGCTCCGGGACGGCGGCTTTCGGCGGCTCCGGCTGCTCGTCCAGTGCCACGAGATTGCCGTCGCCGACCACCATGTCGGTGAGGACGAGATCCTCCTCCTCGGGATGCGGTGGCGTTGGATGCTTGCCGTTGCCGTTCGGTTTCGGTGCACCGTTATTCTCGGGACCGTCCTCGGAGATGATCCGCCGGATAGAGGCAAGGATCTCCTCCATCGTCGGCTCTTGGGTGGTCTTGCCTTCGGTCATTCCGGATCCCCGCCGAGTCGGGCGACTCAGACGCGCGAAGAGCACGCCGGAAGCCACTGCTACAGCAGTGACATATTAACGATTCGCCAGAGATTACTCAAGGAATGGGAAGCGAAGCCCGCGATTCCACTACATCTTGGGCGTCCGACTCGGCGCGACTCGCGCGGAATCCGAAGCTATTCGATGCTCGGACCGGTGCCGATGAACTGATCGCGGACCTTGTCGTAGTGCTGCGTCGGATCGTAGAGCTGCACGTTGAGGGCGAGGTCCTTCGCCGTCAGCCGGCCGACGGCCGCCAGCAGCTGATAGCGCGCCACCACGAGATTGGTCTGCGCGGTGACGAGATTGACCTTGGCGGTCAGCGCCTCCTGCTCGGCGTCGAGCACGTCGAGCACGGTGCGCGCGCCGACCGATTGCTCCTGGCGCACGCCGTCGAGCGCGATGTCGGTCGAGCGCACCTGCTCCTGGAAGGAGACGATCTGCGCTTGCGCCGTGATCAGCGCTTGCCAAGCCTGGACGGCTTGCTGATCCGCAGTGCGTCGCGCCTCATCGAGCTGCTTGCGGGCCTGCTGATAAAGCTGCTTCGCCTGTCGCACCCGCGAATCCGGCGCGCCCGCCTGGTAGAGCGGCACGGTGAGGACGCCGAGGATGGTTCCCTCGTCGGCATGCTCGCGGTTGTTGTTCTCCTCGTCGGTGTGGTTGAAGGAGCCCTGCAGGCTGATCGAGGGGAGCAACTGCGAGAACTGCGTGTCGATGTCGTCGCGCGTCGCCTGCTCGAGAAATTCCGCAGCGATCACCTGCGGCTGCTGCTGCGCGAGACCGAGCGCCTCTTCCTCCTTCACCGGCAGGTTGGCCGGCACGTTCGGCATCGAGAGCTGCACCGGCTCCTGCCCGATCACCTGACGATAGACCGCCTTCGCCGCGGCAAGGTCGCCTTCCGCGGCGACGCGATCGGCCGTCGCACCCTGCAGACGCGATTGTGCCTGGGCCACGTCGGTCTTGGTGACCTCACCGGCCGAGAAGCGGTCCTCGGTCGCGCGAAGCTGGGCTTCGAGCACCTTCTCGTTGTTCTTGCGCAGCTCCAGGATCGATGCGTCGGTCAGCACCGCCATGTACGCCTGGACCGCCTGGAACAGCACCTGCTGCTCGGTGTCGAGCAGCTGCTCGCGCCCGGCGCGCACGCGGTTCTCGGCGGCCTTGGTGCCGGCGACCGTGCCGAAGCCGCTGAACAGCGGCTGTGTCACCGTGATGCTGTAGGTTCTGGGAAAGAACTGCTGGTTGCGATCGCCGTCGACCGGGAATTTCTTGGTCGCATCGGTGCCGTTATGCAGCCATTGCGGGCCCGCCGTGACTTGGCCGGAGACCGTCGGTCGCCAACCGCTCAGCGCCTGCGGCACGCCTTCATCGGTGGCGCGCAGTTGGGCGCGCGCCGCGTCGAGGGTGGGATTGCCCAGATAGGTCTGACCGAGCGCCGTGTTGAGGTCGTCCGCTTCGGCGGCGCCGGTCCCGAGCAGCGCAGCCAGCGCGGCCGCGGCTGCGAGCAGCCGCGCGCGCCGGGTCAGTTCGGCGCCAGACGGAGCATCAGCGTTGGGCCGAACGAAGCCGAGGCTGAAACGCGCCATAAACCCCTCACCTTCTTCCGTACCGTACGATCTGCCGGTTCCCCCAGCGGAAGAGATTGCTCAAGCTAAAACACGAACCGTTGCGGTCGCGTGAAGCCGGGCAGCACATCGGCTTCCGCGTCAAACAGATTGCGCCGGCTGATCACCCCGTCGGCGGAAAACAACAGCGTCCCACGCCCCACGCCCGACTCCACCATGACGACGCCCAGTCGGCCGCGATCGGCGAGCTGCGCGGTCAAGGCCTCGGGCACGACTTCCGCGGCGCCATCGACCAGAATGAAATCGTAGGGCGCCTCCGGGGCATGGCCCGCGGTGAGCGCGCCTTCGACCACCGCGACGTTCTGAACCGAGAGCGCCGCCAGCGCGCCACGCGCGTGTTTGGCGAGCTCCGGCGACGATTCGAGCGCCACCACCCGCTTCACCAGGCGCGCGAGCACGGCGGCGCTGTAGCCGGTGCCGGCTCCGACCACCAGCGCGCGCTCGCCCGGCTGCAGGTGTGCCGCCTGCGCCAGGCGCGCCAGGATCATCGGCTCCATCATGCGGCGGCCGGCCCCGATCGGGACCGGGCGATCGATGTAGGCGAGCTTGCGGTGCGTTTCGGCGACGAAGGCTTCGCGCGGCAGGGCCGCCAGCGCGGAGATCACCAACGAATCCGTCACCTTGCTGGTGCGGATCTGGCTGTCGATCATGTGCCGCCGGGCGGCCGCATAGTCCATGGAAGGATACCCTCGAGCCCTTTAATCGCTTGAACTGGTTATAGTCGGTGAGGCCAGCCGAGACAACGGCGGGCTGGCCCCGGCTGTTCCGCGCACCGACCCCGCTTGATTCCGCCGGTTCGGGGCCTTATACGTGCCGCCGCTCCATGGCCGGCGCTCGTCGGTCCGGAGCCCACCGGCCCGGTGGCAGAGTGGTTATGCAGAGGACTGCAAATCCTTTGATGTCGGTTCGATTCCGGCCCGGGCCTCCATCCGCATCTCGACCTGCCGCCAGGCAGCGCAACCTCTCCCAAGCAAAAGGCCGCCACCCTGCGGCAGCGGCCTTGATGCCGGAAGCAAAGTCGAGCTCGGTTATGGCTTCTTGCTGGTGTCCTCGTCGCTGATCGGACCGACGGTGCCTTCGACCGGGTAGGTCAGCCCCGCGGTTTCGATCAGCTGGCCCTGCGCCGCCAGGATGCGGTACTCTGAGAACCGCTCCTCGTAGCGCGCCTGAATGAGCTGATCATTGGAGATGAAAAGCTCGTTGGCGGCATCGAGCACGTCGAGCAGGCCGCGCTGGCCGATGTCGAACTGCTGCACGTAGCCCTCATAGGTCTGCTGGTTCGCCTGCACCTGCCGCTGAAGAATCTCAATGCGCTCCTGCTGGGTCTGCCGGGCCGCCCAGGAACTGCGAACCTCCTGCTCCACTTCACGCTCGCGCGTGCGGAGCGTCTCAAGCGCTTCCGAGCGACGCTGCTTGAACTCCCTGACCCGAGCGAGATCGGCGCCGCCGCGATAGATGTTGTAGCGCATCACGAGCAGGAACTGCGCGTTGTGGTCGACCTCCTCAAGGCCGCTGTTGTAGCGGTTGACCGAGCCGACCGCTTCCAGGTTGATCGCCGGATAGAAGACCGCGGTCTGCTCGCGTACCTCGGCGTCGGCACGCTCCACGTCGTGCTTCGCCAGACGGACCTTGGGATTGTTCTCGAGGCCCTTCTGCACCGAGAGATCGACGTTCTCGGGAATACGCGACATGTCGATGCCGCTGACGTCCTCGAGATCCTGCGCCGGCACGCCGACCACCTGCAGGAACTTGGTCTGGGTCTCGCGCAGCTGTCCTTGGATATCGGTGTGGGTCGAATGCGCCGTCTCCAGTCGCGCTTGCGCCTGGCTGACGTCGGCGGCGTTGCCGCCGCCGAGCTCGGCGCGCTTCTGCACCAGCGCCAGGGTCTCGTTGTGCTTGCTGATGTTCTCGTCCGAGTTCTTCAGGCGCTCCTGATCGCGCAGCACGTTGAGATACTGCTGGGTTGCATCGAGTGCCGACACCTCGGACTGGTCCTGCACGCGTTCCGCCGCCGAGTTGACGCGCGCCTTCTGGCGCTGCACCTCGGACGCCGCTTCGAAACCGTCGAACAGGCGCTGCTGCAGGGTGATCTGCGCATCGGAACGCACCAGCCAACGGCCCCCATCCTCCGGCCCCTGCTTGAGGTACGTCGGCGGGTGATCGACGCTGCCGCTCTCGGTGAACTCAGGACCCGCATCGAGCTTCACGTCGATCTGCGGGAAATAAAGGCCCCAGGCTTGCCGCAATTCCTGATCGACCGCGCGCCGATCCTTCGCCACCACCCCGATATCCGGATTGGTGGTCAGCACGAGCTGGATCGCGTCCTTGAGCGACATCGCCTGCGCGGAGCCGACCATCATGACGCTGGAGCACAACCCGACAGCAGCGCTCAGCAGGAGCAACCGACGCCGTTGACGCCCCGAACCACTCATCTTCATTTCCAGACTCCCCACACCTTTGCAGCCCGCATCGAGCGATCATCCCAGACGCTGTTGCAGACCCAAGAAACTCAATCGGTTACCAGAAGTATTCGAGACTCCACCCGACAGGTTATTTACCAGTTTCCACAGAACCGCGCACCACGTTTTTTCTAGCCAGTTACACTCGTTAACGTTCCGTGAGGGCAGTTTCGCGGGCCTTCAGGATCGGCTTCAGCAGGTATTCCAGCACGGTCTTGTGCCCGGTCAGGATATCGACCGTGGCGGTCATGCCGGGGATGATCGGGAGCTGTTCCCCCTGCTTGCCGATCAGGAAATTCTTGTCCGTTCTCAAGCGCACGCGGAAGAAGCTCTCCTTCTTGTCGTTCTCGATCACGTCCGCGCTGATCTGCTCCAGGACCGCGTCCAGGCCGCCGTAAATGCTGTAATCGTAGGCCGTAATCTTGACCTTCGCCTTCTGATTGGGGGCGATGAAGCCGCGGTCCTGCGGCCGGATCTGCGCCTCGATCAGCAGCGTGTCCTCGATAGGAACGATTTCCATAATGTCCTGAGCCGGCTGGATCACGCCGCCGATGGTGCGGATCTTGATCTCCTTGACCGTGCCCTTGACCGGCGATTTGATCTCGGTCCGGCCCACCTTGGCCGAGGCTTCCTTCATGGACTCCGTCACCGTGGCAAGATCGGCCTGCTGCTTGGCGAGCTCTTCTGCCGCCTGCGCCTTGGCCGTGGCGACCGTCTCGTTGATCTTGCTCTGGGCTTCGCGCAGCGCCGCCTGGGCCCCCGGCAGCGAGGCCCGGGCATTGGCGATGTCGGAGCGGTAGTTCTGCGCCTCCTGCTGGGCTTTCAGCAAATCCACCCTGGAGGCGGCGCCGGCGGCGACCGCCGGGCCGAGGATGGCGAGCTGCTGCTCGGCGACGCTCAAGGCGGCGCCGGAGGACGAGATCTTGGTGTTGATGGCGTTGATGTCCTGCTTCTTGCCCTCGGCCTGGTCCTGCAGGGTCGCGAGCTGGGAATGCAGCTGGGTTTGCCAGATGATGAACTGGTTCTTCTCCGCCGCGATCTTCTCCGGCGCCGCGGCGACCACATCCGGCGGGAACTTGACGTCATCGACGCTGTCGATGCCGCCGGTCTCGGCTTCAAGCCGCGCGATCGCCGCCGACGCGATGTAATACCGCTGCTGCAGCTCGGAGAGGCCGAACGTCGCCGTGGTGTTGTCGATGACGACCAGCGCCTGGTCCTTCTCGACCACGTCGCCTTCGCGGACCTTGAGCTCCGAAAGCGTGCCGCCGTCGAGGCTCTGGATGACCTGGGTCTGGCTCGAGGGGATCACCTTGCCCTCCCCGCGCGTCACCTGGTCGAGGTCGGCGAAATAGGACCAGACCAGGAAGCTGAGGACCACCGCCAGGATGATGCCGAGCAGGAAGTGGCCGGCGCGCTGGATGCCTTCGCGCTCGGTCTCGGCGGGGTCGATCCAAAGATCACGATTGGTCAGCGACACAGCGCGGCCCTCACCCTTCGTTGGCCCGGATCCGGCCCTTCATCAACGCATCGAGCACGCCGGCCTTCGGCCCGTCGGCCACGACCTTGCCGCGGTCGAGCACGATCAGCCGATCGACCAGGCTCAGCATCGAGTTGCGATGCGTCACGAGGAGCACGGTCTTGCCCGGCACGATCTCGCCCAAGCGCGTCTTGAACGTGTTCTCGGTCGAGTTGTCCATCGAGCTGGTCGGCTCGTCGAGCACCAGGATCGGCGGATTGAGGAGCAGCGCGCGCGCGACCGCCACCGACTGGCGCTGGCCGCCCGAGAGGTAGCGCCCGTTCTCGCCGGTCGGCATGTCGTAGCCCAAGGGATGCTGGCGCACGAACTGATCGACGCCGGCCAGGATCGCCGCGCGGAGGAAGGAATCCTCATCGACGTAAGGCGCGCCCAAGGTGATGTTGTCCTTGACCGAGCCGAAGAAGAGATGCGGATCCTGCAGCACGCAGCCGATCGACTGGCGGAGATCGGTGGGATCGAGCTGGCGGATGTCGGTGCCATCGACCAGCACCGCGCCCTCGGTCGGCTCGAACAGCCCCATCACCAGGCGCTCGATCGTGGTCTTTCCGGAGCCGATGCGGCCGACGATGCCGACCCGCTCGCCCGGGTTGATGCGGAACGACACGCCGTCCAGCGCCGCGGTCTGCGCGTTGGGATACTTGAACACGACGTTGCGGAACTCGATCGCCCCATCGATGTGCGGGCGGCGCAGGAACACCTTGCCGCGCGGCCGTTCGACCGGCAGGTCCATCAGCCGGTTGAGGCCCTTCAACGAGGTCCAGGACTGGTGGAAGCGCACGATCAGGCCGGCGATCTGGCCCAAGGGCGCCATGGCGCGGCTGGTCAGCATCGAACCCGCCACCATGGCACCGGTGGTCAGCGCCGGAACCGGGCTGGTGGGGTCATGGGTGAAGATCTCGTAGCAGCCGACGATGATCACGCTGACGAAGGCGAGGTTCGAGCAGGTGACCACGAAGTTGATCGCGATCGTCGACCAGAGGCGGGATTCCGCCGCCGAGGCGGAGGACGCGGCGACATAGCCGTCCCAATCGCGCTGCATCTGTCCTTCGGCGGAGGCAGCCTTGATGGTGTCGAGGCCGTTGATGGTCTCGACCAGCATCGCGTGCTTTTGCGCGCTCTCGCGATAGGAGCGCTCGACCGCCTTCTTCATCGGCACCTGCACCAGCACGCTGGCCAGGATCACGGCCGGCACCAGGACGGTCGGGACGATCGCGACGGCGCCCGCCATCACGTAGATGATGATGATGAAGATGATGACGAAGGGCAGATCCACGATCGCCGAGAGCGTCGCCGAGGTGAAGAAGTCGCGCAGCGTCTCGTAGGATTGGATGTTGGAGGCGAACGCGCCGGCCGATTGCGGGCCGGCGGCCATGCGGATCGAGAGGATGTGCTCGAACAGCGCGGAGGAGACCTTGCGGTCGAGCGACTTGCCGGCCTTGTCGAGGAAATAGGCCCGCAAGGTGCGCAGAATGAAATCGAAGGCGAAGATGGTGATGGCGCCGATCGCCAGCACCCAGAGCGTGCCTTCCGCCTTGTTCGGCACGACGCGGTCGTAGACCTGCATCGAGAAGATCGAGGTGGCGATGGTGAAAAGGTTGATCAGCAGCGCCGCGACGATGACCTCGGCATAGACCGGCAGGAACTTCGCGACATTGGACCAGAACCAGTTGCGCGGCTTCGCTTCGGTCAGATCCGCAGAGCGCGTGTCCAAGCGGATCTTCGGCCGCACCATGATCTGAAAGCCGGTATACTCGGCTTCGAGCTCCGCCAGCGGATAAGAGTGACTCCCGTCGAGGTTGTCGGCCGTGGCGATCTCGGCCATGCCGGCGCGCGGCGGCGACAGCAGCACGCAGGCCTTGCGGTTCTTCAGCAGCAGCACCGCCGGCAGCGACATCTTGTCGACCGCCTCGAGCTTGCGCTTCACCTGATTGGCGCTGAGGCCCGTGCGATCGGCGGCGCGCAGGAAGAGATCAGGGGTCATGCCCTCATCGCCGATCGGCAAGCCGGAGGCGAGCGCAGCCGGCGACTTCGGCGAGCCGAAGATGCGCGTCATGATGACGAGACAGGCGAGCAGCTGATCGTCGCCCTGGGTCGGCCCGGAATACTCGACCGGCACGGCGGCGGGCTCGGTGCGGACCAGCTCCGAGGCATGCGGACGCGGCGCCTCGGCGCCGCCCGCGCGCGCCTGCGTCGGCGCGCCAGTGGGAGTCACTGCGGGAGTCACTGCGGGAGTGACTGCCGGAGTCACCGCGGGATTTGGATTGGGACGCGGTGCCGGG
>DATKMF010000044.1:0-6358 GCA_035542015.1 Candidatus Cybelea sp. | reverse complement strand
TAGGTCTCGCGCCAGGCATCCACATGGATGCGGCCGATGGCGTCGCTGTCCTCGACGGTTGCCGGGCGGATATGGAACAGGTCCGGCATCCGCACCGCAGTCATGGCAGGCCTAGCGGCTGAGCGGCGTGGTCGCGAGGGCGGCGAAGGCGGCCGCGGTCACGATCTCGTTGACCGTCGCCCCGGTCTGCACGATCTGCACCGGCTTCTCGAGGCCGACCAGGATCGGGCCGATGGCCGTGCCGCCGAGTTCCTGCATCAGCTTCGCGACGATGTTCGCGGAGTGAAGGGCCGGCATGATCAGCACGTTCGCCGGACCGTTCAGGCGGCAGAACGGATAGAGCTCCTTCAGGAGACCATAGTTCAGCGCGACGTTGGCCTGCATCTCGCCGTCATATTCGAAATCGACCTTGCGGCTGTCGAGCACATGAACCGCCTCGCGGATGCGCTCGGCCTTCTCCCGCGGCGGATGGCCGAAGTTCGAGAAGGAGAGCAGGGCAACCCGCGGCTCGTGGCCGAGATGCCGCGCGATCGAGGCGCATTGCACGGCGAAGTCGGCGAGCTGGTCCGGGCTCGGCAACTCGTGCACCGAGGTGTCGGCGATGAGCACGGTGCGGCCGCGGGCGATCAGGATCGAGACCGCCATCAGGGTCTGTCCCTCACGGGCGTCGAACACCTTCAAGGCGTCGTCGAGGCAGACATAGAAGCTCCGCGTGACGCCGGTCACCATCGCGTCGGCATGGCCCTCGGCGACCATGCAGGCGGCGAAGATGTTGCGGTCCTGGTTCACCATGCGCTGCGCGTCGCGCACCAGCAGGCCCTGGCGCTGCAGGCGCTGATAAAGCCGATCGGAATAGAGCTTGTTGTGCGGCGAGACCCGGGCGTTGACGACCTCGAGGTTCGCGGCGTCGGCGAGGCTCGCCGCGCGGATCGTCTCCTCGATCCGCTCGGTGCGGCCGACCAGCACCGGCGTGCCGTAGCCCGCGGCGCGGAAGGCGATCGCGGCGCGGATCACCTTCTCCTCCTCGCCCTCGGCGAAGACCACGCGCTTCGGGTTGTGCTGCACCCGGTCGAAGATCAGGTGCAGCGAGCCGGCACTCGGGTCGAGCCGGCCGCGGAGCGAGGCGACGTAGCTTTCCATGTCGATGATCGGCCGGCGCGCGACCCCGCTGTCCATGGCGGCACGCGCCACCGCGGGCGGCACGTGGGAGATCAATCGCGGATCGAACGGCACCGGGATGACGTAGTCGGGGCCGAAGCGCAGCCGCCGCCCGCTATAGGCGGCATCGACCTCGTCCGGCACGTCCTGGCGCGCCAGCTCCGCCAGAGCATGCGCCGCCGCGATCTTCATGGCCTCGTTGATGGTGGAGGCGCGCACGTCGAGCGCACCCCGGAAGATATAGGGGAAGCCAAGGACGTTGTTCACCTGGTTGGGGTAGTCGCTGCGCCCCGTGGCGACGATCGCATCGTCGCGCACCGATTTCACTTCCTCGGGCGTGATCTCCGGATCGGGATTGGCCATGGCGAAGATGATCGGTCGTTTCGCCATGGTGCGCACCATCTCCGGCGTCACCGCGCCCTTGACCGAGAGCCCGACGAAGACATCGGCGCCCGCCATCGCCTCCTCCAGGCTGCGGGACTTGGTCGTGACCGCATGGGCGGACTTCCACTGGTTCATGCCTTCGCGTCGGCCGGCATAGATGACACCCTTGGTGTCGCACAGCATGACGTTCTCGCCCGGCATGCCCATGGCCTTCACCAGTTCCGCGCAGGCGATGGCGGCGGCGCCGGCGCCGTTGATCACCACCCGGGTCGATTTCATCTCGCGCCCGGTCAGGTGCAGCGCGTTGATCAGGGCCGCGGCGGTGATGATCGCCGTGCCGTGCTGGTCGTCATGGAATACCGGGATGTTCATGAGCTCCCTGAGCTGCTGCTCGATGATGAAGCATTCCGGCGCCTTGATGTCCTCGAGGTTGATCCCGCCGAAGCTCGGCGCGAGGTAGCGCACGCTGTTGACGAACTCACCGACCTCCTTGGTGTCGACCTCGAGGTCGATCGCGTCGATGTCGGCGAAGCGCTTGAAGAGGACCGACTTGCCCTCCATCACCGGCTTGGAGGCCAGCGCGCCGAGATCGCCGAGGCCGAGGACGGCCGTGCCGTTGGAGATCACGGCAACGAGGTTGCCCTTGGCGGTGTAGTCATAGGCGGTGTTCGGATCCTTGTGGATCCGGAGGCAAGGCCAGGCGACGCCGGGGGAATAGGCGAGCGAGAGATCGCGCTGGGTGGTCAAGGGCTTGGACGAGATGATCTCGATCTTGCCCGGCCGCCCCTGCATATGGAAGCCGAGGGCATCTTCCTCGGTAAAGGTCGGCTTTATCGCGGTCATTTTCCTAGGTCCTGACAGTCACGCGGCCGCCGGCCTTCTCCCGGGATCAACCCCCTCGGGATCCCTGGGGGTGCCTGCCTCGCCGCCCATGTGAATGATACTGCCCGTTAACCGAGGATGGGTGCCACGCAAAAGAGCGCAGGCAAAATGCTGCACTTGCTCAATGGAGGAAATTGAGTCTTCCCGCGATTGGCTACACGCCGGTGTGGCTGGTGCACCCAGATGGCGGCTTCACGCCACCCGCAGCACCACCCGCCCGACGATCTTGCCTTTGCGCATCCGGTCGAGCACGGCGTTGGCGCTGGCGAGCGAGGCGGTCTCGACCTTGGCTTTGACCGCGCCCCGCAGCGCAAAGGCGACCGCCTCGTCGAGATCGAGCCTGGTGCCGACCGAGGAGCCGCGCACCGAGAGCTCGCGGCCCGAGATCGCGGCGATCGAGGTGCGCAGCTCGTCGGCCTTGCCGCCGGGGAGACCGAGAAAGACCACGGTGCCACCCGGACGCAGCATGCCGATCGACTGCTCGAAGGCCGCTGTCGCGACCGCGGCCACGACCGCGCCATGCACGCCGCCGCCGGTCGCCTTCCTGAGAGTCGAGACCGGCTTCTCTTCTCGCGCGTCCACGAGCACCTCGGCGCCGAGCGACTGCGCCAGCTTCAACTTCTTCGGATCGATATCGACTGCGGCGACCCGCATGCCCATCGCCTTCGCGTATTGCACCGCGATGTGTCCCAGTCCGCCGATGCCGATCACGCCCAGCCAGTGTCCCGGCCGCGCGTTGGTGCGCTTCAGCCCGCGATAGGTGGTGACGCCGGCGCAGAGGATCGGCGCGACGCCGATCAAGTCGCTCTTCTCCGGCAGCCGCGCCACGAAATCGGCCCGCGCCAGCAAGTAGTCCGCATAGCCGCCGGGCTTGGAATAGCCGGACGCCTCGCCGAAGCGGCAGATCGTCTCCATGCCGGAGAGGCAGGATTCGCACTGGCCGCAGGCGCTCCACATCCAGGGGACGCCCACCGCATCGCCGGCACGGAAGCCAGTGACCCCGACGCCAAGCTCGGCCAAGTGCCCCGTCACCTCATGGCCGGGAATGAGCGGCAGGGTCGGGCCCGGCGTCCAGTCGCCGTCGATCGCATGGAGGTCGCTGTGACAGACCCCGCAGGCCGCGACCTTGACCAGGATCTCGCCCGGTCCGGGCTCCGGGATCGGCAGCCGCTCCAGCTTCAGTTTGGTGCCGATCTCCCGCAACACCGCCGCGCGCATCGTCTTCGCCATGTGTCTGTTCCCGTTGTGCTTCCCCGCCCGACGCCGGGCACTATGGCCGAGGTGCCGGTTTCCGACAATTGTGCTAATCCGGTCGCCATGAATGAGCAGTCGCCCGCCCCGTCACAGCTCTCGGCACCGGAGTCTCCGCGCGAGGTGACGCCGATGATGGCGCAATATCTGAGCGTCAAGCGCCAGCATCCCGATTGTTTGCTGTTCTACCGGATGGGCGACTTCTACGAGCTGTTCTTCGAGGATGCGGTCAAGGCCTCGGCGGCACTCGATATCGCACTCACCAAGCGGGGCCGGCATGACGGCGAGGACATCCCGATGTGCGGCGTCCCCGTCCACGCCCATGAGGCCTATCTCTCCAAGCTGGTGCGCCAGGGCTTCAAGGTCGCGGTCTGCGAGCAGATCGAGGATCCCGCCGAGGCGAAGAAGCGCGGCTCCAAGTCGGTGGTCAGCCGCGCCGTCGTCCGCATCGTGACGCCGGGCACGCTCACCGAAGACGAGCTGCTGGAGGCCCGCGCCCACAACTACCTGGTGGCGCTGGCCGATGCCGCCGGCGGGCTCGGCCTCGCCTGGGTCGATATCTCGACCGGCGGGTTCTTCGTGCAGGCCATCGCCAAGCCCGCGCTGCCGGCGGCTCTCGCGAGGCTCGATCCCAACGAGGTCCTGTTGCCGGATCGGCTGCTCGCCGAGCGTGAGCTCTTCGAATGCTTCGCCGATTGGCGAAGGCAATTGTCGCCGCTCCCCGGCAGCCGCTTCGACAGCGAGAATGCACGCCTGCGCCTGCAGAAGTTCCTCGGCACTGCGACGCTCGACGCCTATGGCGCCTTCACGAGAGCGGAGATCGCGGCGGCCGGCGCCATCCTCGACTACGTGGAGTTGACCCAGCAGGGCAAGATCCCGCGCCTCGCGGCACCCAAGCGGATCTCGCCGACCGCGATCCTGGAGATCGACGCGGCCACGCGGCGTAATCTCGAACTGACCCGCGCCCTCTCCGGCGATCGCGCCGGCTCGCTGCTCGCCACCGTCGACCGCACCGTCACCGGCGCCGGCGCCCGGTTGCTTGCGGAATTTCTCGCCGGCCCGCTGACCGATCCCGCCGCCATCGCCGAGCGCCAGGACCTGGTGCAGCATCTCCTGGAGGACGACGGCCTGCGCGACCGTCTGCGCGAGGCATTGCGCCGCGTGCCCGATCTCGAACGCGCGCTCTCGCGCCTGACCGCCGGCCGCGGAGGCCCGCGCGACCTCGCCGCGATCCGCGATGGGTTGCAGCAGGCTGCGGCGCTTCGCAGCCTGATCTCTGCGACGAACGCGCCGGCGCCCAAGCTCCTGAAGGCCGCCGAAAGCGGCCTCGGCCATCACGCCGAGCTCACCGATTGCCTTTCACGCGCACTCAAGACCGAGCTGCCGTTCCTGAGCCGCGACGGCGGATTCATCGCCGCCGGTTATGCGCCGGAGCTCGACGAGCTTCTCCAGCTGCGCGATGGTTCGCGCCAGCTGGTGCTCGATCTCGAATCGCGACTCAAAGGCGAGACCGGCATCGCCAGCCTCAAGATCCGCCACAACAACGTGATCGGCTATTACATCGAGACGACACCAGTCCATGCCGACAAGCTGAAAGCCGATCCCAGATTCGTCTTGCGCCAGAGCATGGCCAATGCCATGCGCTTCTCGACCGGCGAATTGGCCGAGCTTGAGCAGAAGATCGTGCACGCCGCCGACCGCGCTCTCGCCCTGGAGCTGCGCCTCTTCGCCGATCTCGTCACCGAGGTGACGGCGCGCAAGGAGCCGATCGCCGATGCGGCCGCCGCACTCGCGCTGACCGACGTCGGCGCGGCGCTGGCCCAGCTCGCCCGCGACGAGGACTGGGTGCGCCCGCGCTGCGATGACTCGCGGGATTTCAAGATCGTCGGCGGACGGCATCCGGTGGTGGAAGCGGCGCTCCGCCGCGACAACAGCGGTCCTTTCGTGGCCAACGACTGCGATCTCTCCGAGGATCGCCGGCTCTGGCTGGTGACCGGCCCCAACATGGCCGGCAAGTCGACTTTCCTGCGGCAGAACGCGGTCATCGCGATCCTGGCGCAGGTCGGTTCCTTCGTTCCGGCGCGCGAGGCCCAGATCGGCGTGGTCGACCGCCTGTTCTCCCGCGTCGGCGCGGCGGACGATCTCGCCCGCGGCCGCTCGACCTTCATGGTCGAGATGGTGGAGACGGCGGCGATCCTCAATCAGGCCGGCGAACGGGCGCTCGTGATCCTCGACGAGATCGGCCGCGGCACCGCCACCTTCGACGGCCTCTCGATCGCCTGGGCCTGCCTCGAGCACCTGCACGAGGTCAACCGCTGCCGGACCCTCTTCGCCACGCACTATCACGAGCTCACCTCGCTCGCCGCACGGCTGCCGGCGCTGAAGCCCTATACCATGAAGGTCATGGAATGGC
This sequence comes from Candidatus Cybelea sp., assembly GCA_035542015.1. GTDB lineage: Bacteria > Pseudomonadota > Alphaproteobacteria > Dongiales > Dongiaceae > Dongia. Next base: position 270 of record DATKMF010000044.1, on the reverse strand, counting down.
AGGGCGAAGTCCGGTTTCTCCACGAGATCGCGCCCGGCGCCGCCGACCGCTCCTACGGCATCCACGTGGCGCAGCTGGCGGGCCTGCCGCAGGCTGCGATCCACCGCGCCGAGGAGGTGCTGAAGACCCTGGAGCAGGGCGAGCAGGCGAGCGCCCTCACCCGCCTCGCCGACGACCTCCCGCTCTTCGCGGCAACCCGCGCGCCCGACCCCGGCAAGCTCTCCGAACCGAGCGCCGCCGAGGAGGCGCTGAAGGTGCTCAATCCAGATG
>DATKMF010000043.1:0-111551 GCA_035542015.1 Candidatus Cybelea sp. | reverse complement strand
ACGGCACCGGGCACGTCCTCAGCACGCGCAACCTCGACCACGGTCGCGGACGCCGCTTCCGCCTGCTTGCGGAACAGCTCCGTCAAAGCGCCGCCGGTGACCTGGCCGCGCTTGGGGATCAGCGGCGCGGGCTTCGCCGCGCCCTTGGTCGGCGAGCGCGCGACGCCGGTCTTGATCGCCGCCAGCATGCGGTCTCGATCGGTGCTCATCGGCTCGCCTTCCTGGCGCGCCACTGGTCGTAGAAGGTCTTGCCCTGAGGCACGGGGAGATCGCGATGGCGGGTCCAGCCACCTGCCAGCGGCAGGCTCTTGAACCGCCCGCGGCCGCCCGCCTTCCAGTGCAAGACGCGCGCAGCCCAGCGCGCGGCAAAGCGATAGAGCGCCGGGCGCTTGGCGAACCAGGCCCAGAAGCGGAGACCGGAGCGCTGCACCGCCGGCGTGATCGCCCGCGCGAACTCCTCCTCGCGCCAGTGGCGGAGCAACTTTGGGATCGGGATTCGGACCGGGCACACGCTTTCGCAACGGCCGCAGAGCGTCGAGGCATTGGGCAGCGGCTCGGCATTGGCGACGCCGACCAGCGCCGGGGTCAGGATCGAGCCGATCGGGCCCGGATAGACCCAGCCGTAGGCATGTCCGCCGACCGAGTGATAGACCGGGCAGTGGTCCATGCAGGCGCCGCAGCGGATGCAGCGCAGCATCTCCTGCATCGGCCCGCCGAGATAGGCGCTCCGCCCATTGTCCAGCAGCACGATGTGGAAGGCCTTCGGCCCGTCGGGATCCGTCTGCCGCCGCGGGCCGGTGGAGAAAGTGACGTAGACCGAGAGCTCCTGGCCGGTGGCCGAGCGTGGCAGCACGCGGAGCAACGTCATCGCGTCCTCGAGCGTCGGCACTACCTTCTCGATCGAGGCCAGCACGATATGCATCTTTGGCAGCGTCTGGGTGAGATCGCCGTTGCCCTCGTTGGTGACGATGACGGTCGAGCCCGTCTCCGCGATCAGGAAGTTGGCCCCGGTGATGCCGACATCCGCCTCGAAATAGCGGTCACGCAGCTTGGCCCGCGCTTCCGCCATCAGTGCCGACGGTTCCTCCAGGGAGCGCGACGCCGGCAGATCGGAGTGCGACTTCCTGAAGGTTTCTTCGACCTGTCGCTTGGTCACGTGCAGCGCGGGGCCGATGATGTGGCTCGGCGTCTCGTGGCGGAGCTGGATGATGTATTCGCCGAGATCGGTCTCCACCGGCTCGATGCCGTTCTCGGCCAGGAAATCGTTGATGCCGATCTCCTCGCCGATCATGGTCTTGCCCTTGGTGACCGTCTTCGCCTCCGCCTCGCGGCAGAGCTTCAGCACCGTCTGGCGCGCGGTCTCGGCATCGGCGCACCAATGGACCTCCCCGCCCGATGCCTGCACCTGCGCCTCGAACTGCAGCAGGTATTGGTCGAGATGGCCGAGGATATGGTTCTTCAGGTCCCGCGCGCGGTCACGCAGGGATTCAAACTCCGGCAGATTGGCGGCAGCCTTGCTGCGGTTCGGAATCGACTGGACGCGCAGGACGCTCAGCGCTTCCTGCAGCTGCGGGTCGGCGATCGCTTCGGTCGACTTCTCGCTGAAGGCGTTGGAGGAGGGCTGGAACATCGCGTCTACTCCGCCTCCCCGATCGCCGGCTCTTCAGTCATGCCGGCCAGCACCTCGGCGACGTGGCGCACCTTGATGCTGCTGCCCTGGCGCTGCAGCTTGCCGGCGATGTTCATGAGACAGCCGAGATCGCCGGCGAGAAGATGATCGGCTCCCGTCGCGACGATGTCTGCGGTCTTGCGTTCGACCATGTTGTTGGAGATGTCCGGGAACTTGACGCAGAAGGTGCCGCCGAAGCCGCAGCAGGCCTCGGCGTCGCCGAGCTCCGTGAGCTCCAGGCTCTTCACCTTGCCCAGCAGGCGCCGCGGCTGCGCCTTCACGTTCATCTCGCGCAGGCTCGAGCAGGAATCGTGGTAGGTGCAGCGCGCTTTCAGGCTGACCTCGATCGCGTCGAAGCCGGCGACCTCGACCAGGAACTGCGTCAGCTCGTAGCAGCGCGCGGCGAAGGCCTGCGCCCGCGGCGCCCATTCGGGATCGTCCGCCAGTAGCTCGGGGTAGTGGCAGCGCAGCATGCCGGAGCAGGAGCCCGAGGGCGCCACGATGTATTCGTAAGGCTCGAACGCCGCGATGGTGTTGCGGGCGATGTCGATGCTATCGGCCCGGTCGCCGGAATTGTAGGCGGGCTGGCCGCAGCAGGTCTGCGCCTCCGGAACATCGACCACATATCCTGCCTGTTCCAACAGCTTCACCGCAGCGAAGCCGACGGAAGGGCGAAAGAGATCGACCAGACAGGTGACGAAGAGCGCCACGCGGCGCTGCGGCGGTATCGAGGCCATTGCACGCGTTCTATTGGTCCGTATTGAGCTCGGTCACGGTGAAGGTGCTACGCGCCGCCACCGCTTTCGGCAACAGGACATAGTAGCGACCGCCGGATTTCATGCGACCGGCAAAATCCAGCGCCGGTTCGCCGGTGCCCCAGAAGAGGTCGCCGCGCACCGGTCCCTTGATCGCCGAGCCGACATCCTGGGCCAACATCAGCCGCTGCAGCGGCGTTCCGTCGGGGGACCTGGTGTCGAGCCAGACCGGGATCCCCAGGGGCAGGAATCCGGGATCGACGGCCATGCTGCGGGTTGGGGTCAGGGTGACGCCCAGCGCGCCGGCCGGGCCCGGCGGCAGGCCGCCTGAGGCATCGAGCTCGCGGAAGAAGATGAAACGCGGGTTCTTCTCCATCCAGCCCTTGGCCTCGGCCGGATGTGCCTTCAGCCAGGCCCGTACCGATTGCATCGACGCCTGGTCCTTGGGGATGAGTCCGGCCTGGATCATCAGCTTGGCGACCCCGACGAAATCCTGGCCGTTGTTGCCGGCGTAACCGACCCGCGTGAGACTGCCGTCGGTCAGCTTCACCAGGCCCGAGCCCTGGATCTGCAGGATGAAGGCATCGACCGGGTCTTTGAGCCAGATGAGCTCCAGCCCCTTGCCCTTGAGGGCGCCGGCGTCGATCTCGGCGCGGGTGAAGCTGACCGGCGCCGCCGGGGCGCGGTAGAGCGGCACGGTGTAAAGCCCGCCGGGCTTGCGCGACCCTTCGACCTCGGTTTCGTAGTAGCCGGTGAAGAGCCCGGTCTCAGCACCACGGTCGAGCGCAAGGTAGGGCTGGAAATAGGCGGCGAGGAACTTGGCTGCTGCCGTGTCGTCACCCGGTTGCACCAGGGCCGCCGCGGCGCATGCCGGGCGCCAATCGGCGGCGTGGCCGGCATAGGCGTCGCCGCCGAGCGGCTTGTCATCGGGCCATCGGGCGAAGGCGGCGCAGCTGTTGTTGAAGGCGGGGATCGCCTCGGCGAGGTGGTCCGCGTTCCAGCCCGGCAGCGCGGCAAAGTCGGTCGCGACCAGAGCGAGACTGTGTGACGGCGTCTCGGCGACGCGTGGCGTCGCGCAGGACGCGAGCAACATCAGCACGCCCAGCGAAGCCAGGGCGAGCGAGTTGCGCTCTCGGCGCAAGCGGATTCTGAGACGTGCGGCGGCGCGCCCGATGGCCGGTGCCTTTCGGCGCTTTGCCGCCGGCTTCTTCGCCACGGCCGGCTTCGCTACTGGAGGGGTCAGTTTCTGTACCGGCAACAAAGGAAGGGATTGCGGCACCGGAGGACGGGCGGAAGCCCGGCGGGCGCGACGCTTTGCGGGCCGGCGATGCTGTCCGGCGTGCCGAGCCCCCCTGCCCCCTCCCATCCCGGCCCCCATTCCGGCTTTAGTGCGGGCTTTCGGTGGCGATCAGGAGCCAGTTGGGATCGCGCGCGGTCACCGGCCGGCTGAAGGTCCAGATGTCGGTGATGGTGGCCACCTCGTTGGGATGGCCCTCGACGATCCGCCCTTCGGAATCCTGTGTGACGTTCACCTGCTGGGAGACGAACTTCACCTTGATACGGGCATCCGGCCCCTTCATCTCGGCCTCGAGTACCTCCTGGCCGACGATGCCGACCAGGGTGGTCTTGAGCGTGAGACTGCGCTTCTGGCGCTCGTTGATCGCCGAGGTGAAATGCTGCAGCACCTCCGGCGCCAGCAACGGCTTCAGGCCGTTGGCATCGCCCGCAGCGAAGGCGTTCAGGATCATGTCGAAGGCGATCTTGGCGCCAGCCAGGAAGGCGACGGAGTCGAACTCGGGATCGGCAGCCTTGATCGCCTCCAGCCCCTTCTTGACCGGCTCGGGTGCCTGCGCGATCACGGCCTCCAACTGCCGCTGCTCGCGCGGCAGCACCGGGCGGTCGTCATTGGCCGGGCCTTCAGGCCGCGGGACCGGGCGCACGCTTGCATCGGCAGGCTTCGCTCCATTGCCGCCGCCTTGGCTCGGCGCCTGGGCCGGACCCGAGCCCGGTTTTGGCGGCGTGGCGAAAGGATCGATCGAGCGCTCGTTGCCGGTGCGACGGCCGAGCACGGAATAGAGCTTCCAGCCGAGAAACACGGCCAGCACGGCGAAAATGATCAGATCAAGATCGTTCACGATCGCGTTCGATATCCATCACAACCGGTTTTCTGGAACGGCCCTTGCAGGGGTCCGCTGCACCGCCAAGCACCGGTGGACCGGCTGCCAGGAACCGCTAGAGTCGCACATCCATTGGCATTTTACATAGGATGCCTTACCTCCAACAACAACTATGACCCGTTTCGTCACTCTGACTGCCATCCTGCTGCCCTTCCTGGAAATCCCGGGCTTCGTGCTGGTTTCCCGTTGGATCGGCATCTTTCCCATGCTCGCCCTGGTTCTGGCGGGCGTAGTGGCGGGCATCATGGTTCTGCAACGGGTCGGGCTGAACGCGGTCGTCAGCCTGCGCCTGGCGCTTGCCCGCGGCGAGGAGCCCGGGCATACGCTGATCGACGCCGCCTGCTTCGCGCTCGGTGGATTTCTGCTGACCATTCCCGGGTTCATCAGCGATATCATCGCGCTGGCGCTGTTCCTGCCCTGGACCCGCCACTACCTTCTGCGCCGTATGGCTCGGCACTTCGACGTAAAGGTATATGAAGGGCGTGGTTACGGCTTTACGGCCCAGGGAAGGACCCGGGGTGGAACCCGGAATGCGACACCGGGCCGCGCCGATGTGATCGAAGGCGAATATTCGGTGATCGATCCGGAAGACGCAGACACCCCGGCGGAACATCAAGAGCTTGCGGGCCCGACGGAACCCAACGTGCGATGATCCTGATCCGGCACGGCGAATCCGAGTTCAACGCAGTCTTCAACCGCACCCGCATCGATCCCGGTATCAAGGATCCGAAGCTCACCGACCGCGGCCGGGCTCAAGTGCGTGAGGCGGCGGACGCGCTGCGGCGGCACGAGGTCCCGATCCGCCGCATCCTCACCAGCCCCTATACCCGCGCGCTCGAGACCGCCGCGATCCTTGCCGAGGCGCTCGGTCTGTCGGTCGAGGTCGAGCCGATCGTGCACGAGCATGCCTGCTGGACCTGCGATATCGGAACGCCGATCAGCCTGCTCACCGAGCGCTGGCCGGCGCTGGATTTTGCGCATCTTGCGGAAATCTGGTGGCCGGAAGCGGAGCCCGAGGAGAATCTCCATCGCCGTTGCGCCGATTTCCGCGTAAAGGCGGCGCGGCGCGCCGACTGGCGCCATCTCGCGGTGGTCAGCCATTGGGGCTTCATCAAGCGCCTGACCGGCCACGACGCGCGCAATGCGGAGCTCGTGCCCTTCGACCCGACGCGCGCGTGAGCGTTTCGTTTCCCGCCACGATCGGGACCCCCCGCCTGCTGCTGCGGCGGATGATGCGCTATGACGCGCCGGCCCTGCACGCGATGTTCGCCGATGCCGAGACCATGCGCTATTGGTCGGCGCTGCCGCATATCGCGCTCGCCGAGACCGAGCGCTTCGTTGCCGAGAGCATCGCGGCCATGGCCCGCGGTGATGCCCATGACTTCGTCGTCCTGCACGAAGCCAGGGTGATCGGCCGCGTCGCCTTCTGGATGGCGAACGAGATCGGCTTTCTCTTTGACCGCGCCCATTGGGGCCGCGGCTTTGCCCAAGAGGCAGTAACCGCACTGCTGGGCTTCGGCTTCGAAGCGCTCGGCTTCCGCTCTGCGAAGGCCGATGTCGATCCGGAAAACGCGCGCTCGCTGAAACTGCTGGAGCGGCTCGGCTTCCAGCGCACCGGCTTCGCCGAGCGTACCTTCAAGCTCGGCGACCGTTGGGCCGACAGCGTTTATCTGGAGCTCGCAGCGGCGGCGTTCCGGCGCGGCGCCTAGACGAGCTCGCTTCGGGCCTGAGGGTTGAAGTATTCGCGCACGCTGGCGATCTCGCCGCGGCGGATGTTCATGATCTGCACGACGGGCAGCTTGGCGCTCTTGGCCGGCGTCGCCACCGAGAACGTCATTTCGGCCGCGATGAGGGTGGGATCGGCGGTCGGGAGCAGGCGGTAGTCGTAGCCCGTCACCTTGATGCCGGCGCGGCGCGCCTGATCCCAGAGTGGGGTCATCACGCGGCGGAAGGCGTCGCGGCCGTAAATGAGACGCGGTCGGTCGGTGGCGAAGGGAAACTCGTAGACGACGTCTTCCGCATAGAGCCGGAGCTGAGTCTCGCGGTCATCGGCCACGATGCATTGCAGCTGCTTTTCGTAAATCGCCCGTGGATAGGTTCCTGGTTCCGCCATGTCCTGCCCCCTTTTCCAGCCTTAGTCGGGAGACAGCCGCCAGTGGTTCGCGCAGAGTTAGAAATTATCGGGTTCAGAAATTCTCGACCCAGGGCCGGAGTTCCATCTCCGTGCTCCAGGCGCTCCGTTCCTGATGATGCACCGCGAGATAGGTCTGAGCGATGGCGTCGGGATCAAGCCACTTGGCGCTCGCCTTCTCCTCGGCCGAGACCGGCCCGCGGGAGCTCGCGATGCCACCGTCGATGACGAAATGGGCGACGTGGATGCCCTTGGGCTGTAGTTCCCGGGCGAGGCTCTGGGCCAGACCGCGCAGCGCGAACTTCGCCATCGCGAAGGGTGCCGACTGGGCGTAGCCTTTGACACTGGCGGAGGCACCGGTGAAGAACAACGAGCCCTGTCCCTTGGGCAGCATCAGCTTCGCCGCCTGTTGCGCGACCAGAAATCCACCGAAAGCCGAGGAGATCAGTGTCTTCTCCACCTCAGCGGGGTCGAGACCCAGCAGTGGGCCGCGGGTGCGATAGCCGGCGTTGAAGACGACAAGGTCAGGAATACCTTGGTCGGCGGCCACGGTTTCGAAGAACCGGGCGACTTCGTCGGGCTTGGTGGCGTCGCAGGCAAGTGCCTTGGCGCCGGTCGCCTTCACCAGCTCCGCCAGTTTCTCCACCCGCCTGGCCGCGAGCACCACCCGCATGCCGTCCGCCGCCGCCGCCCGTGCCAGGCTGGCCGACAGCCCGGATCCCGCTCCGACGATCACCGTGAGCCCACCACCCGCCGTTTGCGCCATGCCGATCTCCTTATTCCGTCAAGGGATTGATTCCGGGGGATTGCCGCCCTGTGGTTGCCAAGCCCGACCGAAAGGTGCTAGCGGAGCGCCCCATCCGAACATGCTTCGCCGTTCGGCCGGTGCAAGGTGGCGGGCGAAATAATCAGGGAACCGATCGATGGCCGAACAGACCCCCGACCAAGCCAACGGTGCTCAGAATGCGGCTCAGGCGGGCGCTCCGCTGACCGTCGTGCACCAATACCTGAAGGACTTTTCCTTCGAGAATCCCAATGCAGCCAATGGCTTCAAGCCGCTCACCGAGATGCCGACCGGCTATATCCGGGTCGATGTCCGGGTGAAGCCGATGACCCCGCCGGACATCGAGGTCGCCCTGTTCCTGGCAGCCGAGGCCAAGATCGGCGAGACCTCGGTCTACGTGGTCGAGAGCGAGTATGCCGGCATCTTCCGCCTTGGGAAGGTCCCGCAGGAACATATGCTTCCCCTGATCATGATCGAGGCGCCGCGGCTGCTGTTCCCCTTCTCCCGCCAGCTGATCGCGACCGCGGTCCAGGCGGGGGGCTTCCCGCCGCTCTACATCAACCCGGTTGATTTCGTGGCGCTCTACCGTGAGCGCCAGCCCGATCTTCAGGAGGCGATCCGCGAGGCCCAGGCCCAGGAAGCCGCCAAGGGCAGCGCCTAGCGCCGAGCTACTTGAGCCAGATCGCGTTGGCGATCTTGGCGATGAAGGATTGGTGGGCGGCAAGCTCGTCGGGACTCGCCGCATGGGGACGCGCGGGGCGGACCGGCAGCACGATGCCCGAAGCCGCGGCGCGACCGCCGCTGAAATCGAGGCCGCTGGTCGTGACCTCGATCTCGGTGACCAGGCCGAGACCGGTCTGACGGCCGCCGAGAAGCTCCAGGTAGACGTCGGCCAGGAGCTGTGCGTCGAGGAGCGCCCCGTGCAGCGTGCGGTTCGAATTGTCGATGTTGAAGCGCTTGCAGAGCGCGTCGAGGCTGGCCGGCGCGCCGGGGAACTTCTTGCGCGCCATCAGCACGGTATCGACGGCGCGGCCGTTGGGGATCGCGATCTTGCCCAGCCGGTCGAGCTCGACGTTCAGGAATTTGAGGTCGAACTCTGCGTTGTGGATTACCAGGGGCGCGTCGCCGATGAACTCGAGCAGCGCGTCGGCCACCTCGGCGAATTTCGGCTTGTCGGACAGGAACGCGTCGGAGAGGCCGTGCACGGCGAAGGCCGCCTCCGGCATCATCCTCTCAGGGTTCAAGTAGCGCTGAAAGGTCTTGCCCGTCGGCACGTGGTTCCAGAGCTCGATGCAGCCGATCTCGACCAGACGGTCGCCACCGAAGGCATCGACGCCCGTGGTTTCCGTGTCGAGGACGATCTCACGCATCCTGCAGGCTCTCCGATCCGTTGCGGGTCGACTCGGGGCGACGGTCGACCGCTTCGAATCGAAGATGCCGGCCGTAGAATCGGCTGGCAAGCGCCGTGACGCGTTCCGGATCGCCGGTGGTGAGACAAACCGGCGCGACGGGCTCGCGCGCGAAATCCTTCATCTCCGGATGGCGGAAGAGATAGGCCACCAGCGAGGCTGCGACTCGTGCCGGTTGGCTCAGCAGCTCGGTTTCCGGCGGCAGCGCCGCGCGGAACAGCGGCTCGATCAGCGGGAAATGAGTGCAGCCGAGCACCGCCTTCTCCGGCGCGCGCCCGTCGAGCGCAGCGAGCAGCGTCGCGACATGGCGCTCGACCTCGGGCCGGATCTCCGCCTCGGCAGCGCCCGCCTCGATCATGCCGGCGAGATTGGGGCAGGCCTCCTGCACCACGCGGGTGTTCGGCGCCCGCGCGTTGATCTCGTGCGGGTAGAAGCCGCTGGCGACCGTCGCCTTCGTGGCGAAGATCGCGACCGTCTCGGCCGGGCGTCGCGCCTCGTCGGGTCCCGCTTTCGAGTGCCACGGCGTGCGCGCGACCTCCTCCACCATTGGCGCGATGATGCCGAGGATGCGGCGCTGCGGGTGATGCTTGGGAAGCCAGAGCTGCTGGAGCGGACGCATCGCCGTCGCGGTCGCCGAGTTGCAGGCGAGGATGACAAGCTTGGCGCCGAGATCGAACAGCCGTTCCACGCCGGCGGTGGTCAGCGCCAGAATCTCGTCACCGGTCTTCGGTCCATAGGGTGCGTTGGCATTGTCGCCAAGATAGAGGAAGCGCTGGCGCGGCAGCCGTTGATGCAGCGCCGCGAGCACGGTCAATCCGCCATAACCGCTGTCAAAGAGGCCGATCATTTCCGGGTCACCTTGCGGAGCACGCGCGCCAGGGCGACGCGAGAGGCACGCTTGCCGAGCCCGGTCTGGACCACGAAATCGGCGCGCTTGCGCTTCTCGGCATCCGGCATCTGCCGCATCACGATCTCCTTGAGGCGCTGGCGGCTCATCCCCGGACGTCTCAATACCCGCTGATCTTGGAGAAATTGCGGCGCCGTCACCACGAGCACGGCGTCACACCGGATCTCGCCACGGGTCTCATAGAGCAGCGGGATGTCGAGCACCGCGACCTTGGCGTGCCGGCGCCGCGCCGCGCCGAGGAACTGCGACTCCTCGCGCTGCACCAGTGGGTGCAGGATCGCCTCCAGACGCTTCAGCGCCGCGGAATCGGCGAACACGATCTTGCCCAGCGCCGCACGATCGACTGCCCCGTCCTTGACCACGCCGGGAAAGGCGGCAGCCACCGCGGCGACGGCCGCACCGCCCTTCGCCATGAGCCGGTGCACCACCCGGTCGGCATCATGCACCGGCACGCCCATCCGCTTGAGCGTCGCGGCGGCGTTGGATTTTCCCATGCCGATCGAGCCGGTCAGACCCAATACGATCACGGAATATCTTTCAGCACGAAATCCCGGAGCTCCGTCGTTACTTCGGGCTCGGTGCCGAACCAGGCGGCGAAACCGGGGCGGGCCTGGTGGAGGAGCATGCCGAGGCCGTCGACAACCGGGTTGCCGCGCGCGCGTGCCGTCGCGAGGAGCGGCGTCTCCAGCGGCACGTAGACGATGTCGTAGACCACGGCCGGCTTCGGCAGCGCATCCAGGGCGAGATCGAGCGGCGGCTGGCCGGCCTGGCCGAGCTGGGTTGCGTTCACCAGCAGCCCGACGCCTTCGAGCGACGCCTCGCGCTTGTGCCAGGCGATCACCTTGAGCCGTCCGGCGACTTCATCGCCGAGCGCCGCTTCGAGGCTCTCGGCCAGCTCCTCTGCGCGGCGCTGGGTGCGATTGGCGAGCAGAAGCTGCGGCACGCCGGCTTCGAGCAGGGCGACGGCGATCGCGCGGGCGGCGCCTCCCGCGCCCAACAGCACGGCGGGGCCGGTCTTGGGTTGCCAACCGGGACGGCTGGCTTCCAGATGCGCGAGGAAACCGTAGCCGTCACTGTTGTCGCCGAGAATCGCGCCATCCTCGCGCACCACCAGCGTGTTCACGGCGCCGATCCGCTGCGCCGTGCGAGTGACCTCGTCGACCAGGCCGAGGGCCATCTCCTTGTGCGGCAATGTCACGTTGCCGCCGCGGAAGCCGAGGCTCGGCAGTGCGCGGATCGCCCGCGGCAGATCGCGCGGATGGGTGGCGAAGGGCACATAGGCGCCGTCGATCCGGTATTGCGCCAGCCAGAAGCCGTGCAGGCGCGGCGAGCGCGAATGATCGACCGGCCAGCCGAAGACGCCGGCGATCTTCGACTTGCCGGTGAGGGTCCGCGTGACCGCGGGCGCGCTGCCGGTCACCGCGCGAGCAGCCCCTGCTCGCGCAGGATGTCGAGCACGGCGAGCAGCGGCAGGCCGAGAATCACGAAATAATCGCCATCGATTCGCTGGAACATCTGGGCCCCGAGACCTTCGAGCTGATAGGCGCCGACCGAGGAGAGGACGGCGTCCCCCGCCTGATCAAGATAGCCTTCCAGGAAGGCGTCTGTGAATTCCCGCATGAGGAGGCGCGCCGAGGCCGCGCGGTGCCAGATCCGCACCCCATCGCGGGCCAGGACCGCAGCGCTGGTCAGGCGATGGCTCTTGCCGCGCAGGGCTGCAAGCTGGGCCCGGGCGGCGGCGCGATCGGCCGGCTTGTCGAGCCAGGCGCCGTCGCAGTCCAGCATCTGGTCGGCGCCGAGCACCAGCTGTCCGGGATATCGCCGGCTCACCTGCACCGCTTTGAGTTCCGCGAGAGCGATCGCCGCCGTCTCCGGATCGACGCCCTGCCGCTGCAACGATAGCTTGAGCTCCGCCTCGTCGACCCGCGCCGGTGCGACCTCGATTGGGACGCCCGCTGCGCGCAGCATCGCCGCGCGGGCGGCGCTGCCGGAAGCAAGGATGAGGGAATTGCTGGGGTTCACGCCTCGCGGAGCTCGGCGACGCGTTGGCGGTCGCGGTGTTCCTGGAGGAGCTGGATGATGCTGGCGGCGGTTTCCTCGATAGAGCGGCGGGTTACGTCGATGACGGTCCAGCCGTGCTCGCCGCAGAGCCGGCGCGCCTGTATCACCTCCTCGCGCACGGCGTTCAAATCCACGTAGTCGGAATCCTCGTCGCGGGCGATCATCTGGAGACGGTTCTTGCGGATTTGCACCAGCTGGCTGGGATCCTTGGTCAAGCCCACGATCAGCGGCCCCTTGACCGCGAAGAGCTCCGGCGGCAGCGGGCAGCCGGGGACGATCGGCACGTTGGCCGCCTTGATGCCGCGGTTCGCCAGATAGACGCAGGTCGGCGTCTTGGAGGAGCGGCTGACGCCCACCAGGATGACGTCGGCATCCTCATAGCTGCGCGACGACTGGCCGTCGTCGTGGCTCAAGGCAAAATCCATCGCCTCGATGCGGTGGAAATAATCCTGGTCCATGATGTGCTGGCGGCCCGAGAGACCCTTGGCGGTCTGCCCAAAATGCGCCGCCAGGGCGGTCATCACCGGCTCCAGCACGGGAACCAGGGTGACGCCGAGATCGCGGCAGCTGGAGACCAGAAGATTGCGCAGCTTGTCGTCGACGATGGTGTAGAGCACCAGGCCCGGGTTCTGCTGAATGCCCTGCAGCACCTTCTGCATTTGCCCGGTGGTGCGAATGAGGGTCCAGCTGTGCTCGACCGCCGCCACATTCTCGAACTGCACCAGGCAGGCTCGGGTGATGCTGTTCAGCGTCTCGCCCGTCGCGTCGGAGACCAGATGTATGTGAAAGCCGGTCGACATCGGCGGCGCAATTCCTGAAACTGCTGAAGACCCGGTGCATAAGCCTGGGAGAAAGCGCGGATAACAGCGCCTCGTCCCGATGCGTCACAATTGCCCACAGTCATGGCATCGCCCATCCTCCTGATCAACCCCCGGACGGGATTGGGGTTCGAATTGCCTGAATCCTGGGGACAATTGGGAGCTACCGATTATCCCCAACTTCCCCGCTTTCCGATCTCCGGCAGATCCGAGCATTTCCCCGGTCCTATCCGGATATCCCCACCTTGGCGCTGGAGCCGCCTGCGGCGGGAATCTTGCGGGATGAAACCCGAAGAGCGAGGATCACGACGATTCACCGCACCACTACAACTACCTCCTTCTCTAGATTCTAACATTATGAAGGAGTAGGAGGGACGGGTCCTCTGAGCATCCTTCCCGGCATGTCCCCATCCAAACAGTGTCCAAGAGCCTGATTCAAACCCTTCGCGGAGAGAAAAGCGACCACTTGGCCGTCTGGCTGATGCGCCAAGCTGGACGTTATTTGCCGGAATACCGGGTGCTGAGAGCACGGGCGAAGAGCTTCCTCGATTTCTGCCTCGATCCCGATCTCGCCGTCGAAGCGACCCTGCAACCGATCCGGCGCTTCGATCTCGATGCGGCGATTCTTTTTTCCGACATCCTCGTGGTGCCCTACGGGCTTGGGCAGAAGGTCTGGTTCGAAGAGGGCGTTGGGCCGCTGCTACAGCCGATCGAGGATGCAAGAGAGCTCGACCGGCTGGAGACAGCCCGCCTGCGCCTGGTCTTGCATCCGGTCTATGAGACGCTGCGCCGGCTAAGAGAGGAACTGCCGAACGATCGAACGCTGATCGGCTTTGCCGGCGCGCCTTGGACCTTGGCGAGCTACATGGTCGAGGGTGGGTCCAGCCGGGATTTTGCCAAGGCGAAACTCTGGGCCTATGGACGGCCGGAGAGTTTTCAGAAACTGGTCGATGTCCTGACCGAGGCTGTGGCGCTGCATCTCGAGGCTCAGGTCGAGGCCGGCGCCGAGGTGCTGCAGATCTTCGATTCCTGGGCAGGCGCGCTCGATCATGCGGCGCTCTTGCGCTGGTCGCTGGCGCCGATCGCGGCAATCACCGAACGACTGAAGCGGAGCGCGCCGCAAGTGCCGGTGATCGTGTTCCCGCGCGGGATCGGACCCGGCTACCAGGTCTTCGCCGAGCGACAGGTCGGCGACGCGATCAGCATAGACCAGGGGGTCGACCCGGTCTGGGCGCGGGACATGCTGCAGAAGCACATGGTCGTGCAAGGCAACCTCGATCCGCGCTGGTTGGTGGTCGGCGGCGCCGCGATGCGCGACGCCGCATTGCGAATCCTGGAGACGCTCGGGTCTGGACCGCTGATCTTCAATCTCGGTCATGGGGTGGTGCCGGAAACGCCGCCAGAGCATGTAGCCGAGCTGATTTCGACCATCCGCGCCTGGCGATGACCGAACGCACGCGGCGCCGGATCGCGGTTGTGCTGTTCAATCTCGGCGGACCCGACGGTCCAGCCAGCGTGCAGCCTTTCCTGTTCAACCTGTTCAATGATCCCGCCATCATCGATCTGCCGGTCGTGCTGCGCTGGCCGCTTGCGAAGCTGATCGCCGCACGTCGTACCAAGGTCGCTGTCGGGATCTATGCCAAGATGGGCGGTGGCTCGCCCATCTTGGAGAATACCAGACGCCAGGCCGCTGCGTTGGAAACGGCGCTAACCGGTAAAGATGAGGCGAAGGTCTTCATCGCCATGCGCTACTGGCATCCGCTGACCGCGGAGACGGCGGCGGCGGTGAAAGCCTTCGGACCGGACGAGATCGTTCTTCTGCCGCTCTATCCGCAATTCTCAACCACCACGACCGACTCCTCATTGCGCCTCTGGGCCAAGGAGGCGCGGCGGCTGGGTTTGCACACCCGGACGAAGACGGTCTGCTGCTTCCCGACCGAGCCGGGATTCATCGCGGCGTTGGCCACGGTCACCGCGACGGCAATGGCGACGGCGCGCGCCCGGAGCATGGCGCCGATGGTGGTGATCTTCTCCGCCCATGGCTTGCCGAAGAGGATCGTGGCGCGCGGTGATCCCTATGTGGCGCAGGTCGAAGTGACGGTGGCCGCGGTGGCGGCGCGCCTTGGTCTTGCCCGCGCGGACTGGGTAATCGCCTATCAGAGTCGCGTCGGGCCGCTGGAATGGGTGGGGCCGGCGACCGACCGCGCGATCGCGGAAGCGGCGCATGCGAAGAAGGCCATCGTGGTGGTGCCGGTCGCCTTCGTCTCGGAGCATTCCGAGACCCTGGTCGAACTCGACATCGAATATCGGCATCTTGCCGAGCGACACGGCGCCGCGGCCTATGAACGGGCGCCGACCGTTTCCGAAGCCCCGGACTTCATCCAGGGTCTCGCGCGGCTGGTGCGCACCGCGCTCGCCGGCGAGGACACCGTGCAACCCGGCAGCGGAACGCAGCATTGCGAAGGCCAGGCGCGCTGCGCCTGCAGCCAACTGAAGGAACATGCGTGATGCTCTACAGCTGGATCCTGGCCGCCCACATCATCGCCGTGATCGCTTGGATGGCGGGCATGCTCTACCTGCCACGCCTCTACGTCTATCACGCGCGCGCCGTCAAAGGATCCGAGCTCAGCGAGACCTTGAAGGTGATGGAACGGCGCCTGCTGCGGGGCATCATCAACCCGGCGATGATCGCCGCTTGGGCGCTGGGCGTCACCCTCGCTTTCCGAGGCGAGCACTGGCGCGAGGGTTGGCTGCACGGCAAATTGGCGCTGCTCCTCGGCATGCAGCTCATCCATGCCGCACTCGCCCGTTGGCGCCGTGCCTTCGCCGAGGATCGCAACATCCATTCCGACCGGTTCTACCGGGTCATGAACGAAGTGCCGACCCTGTTGCTGATCGGGATCGTCATCCTCGCCGTGGTGAAGCCGTTTTAGCTGGCCGCCCTGTGACGGTCGTCATCCAGGGCTCGAATCCGCTGAAACTTCCGGAGCCAGCCAGCTGACCAAGGTCCATGCGCATCGGCGGCGCGAGATGGAGGCGGTCATGCGGGAATGCAGAAGGCGGCGCTCGGCCATGATACTGGGAGCGGCGTGTCTTGGGGCCTTGGTGCTCGGCAGCTGGCACGTCATGCCGGCCCAGGCCGATAAGGCCTCCGGAAGCACGACGCTGGAGGGCGTCGATTACGGCGACAAGGATGGAGACTGGGTGGAGTTCTGGAAGGACGAGCAGGATCGCGTATGGATCATCGTGGTCCAGAATCGCGAGATCGTCGACGTGATCACGCCGAACGGCGATCCTGGACCAGACGACGAAGGCAGGCAGCAAGGTGACTTCGCTGGCGCGATCGCGTTGCTGAAGCAGCGCGGCGGTCCGGTGGTGCTGAACCCCACCTTCGCGGATTCTCCGCTCGGCAAGAAGCTCACGCGCGCCGGAAAGGGACTGATCCCGGTCTACAATCCCTCGGACACCGGCTTCGAAGACGGCGGTACCGGTGGTCACGGCATCGATCCTGGCGCCGGCGATCCCGAAGGCCAGCTGAAGCGATTGGCAAAGCACGGCAAGGGGGATGGCGGTCAGGGCGACGACGGCAGCGACCTCAAGCCCGGCGACGTCGGGCTGTTCGACGACCAGATGCCCGGGCCTCCGCCTCTCGTGAATCCGAACCCGGTGGCAACGCGCACGTTCTGCTGCACGCATGCCACGGACGGCTCGGGCGGCGGCGCTGGCGGGAATGGTGGAATGGGCGGCGGCGCAAAATCCGGCGGCGGACGCGGCGCCGCGCACTGAAGACAGCGCGTTCGATCAAGCAGGGCAACCGTCTGAAAGCAAGCGGCAATCGGTCTGCTCTTGAATCGCCGCACGAAATTGCCATTTGACTTTGCGAGGCCCATCCGGTACCGACTGGATGGCACTTAGGCAGGACCCGTCAGCTCCTCGCTTCTCCCACGGACAATTCGCACTATCGGCCGCAAGGCTCGCCCAATTGGGCCACGGCATGGGAGATCGGGAACGTCGGAAAGGCGGGTCGACCTCAGGTATCGCATCAACGCGCTTCCGAGGATTGCCTGAGGCATGAGGGGCCGGGCCCAACCGGTCTCTTGGACACCCAGTCGGACGCCCACGCGAACCGCCCAGAGTTCGCGGCACGGCGTCCCAATCCCCAGAAACCGATTTCCGGTCCCAGTGCTTCCCAGATCAGGCCCAAGACCCATCGAGAATCAACAAGTTTCCCCGGACACCTACTCAAAACCCCATGAATCTCCAAGAACTTAAGCGCAAGACGCCAGCCGAGCTGCTGGAGTTTGCCGAGAGCCTCCAGATCGAGAACGCGAGCGCTCTTCGCCGCCAGGACATGATGTTCGGCATCCTGAAACAGCTGGCGGAGAACGACACCGCGATCTACGGCGACGGCGTGCTCGAGATCCTGCAGGACGGCTTCGGCTTCCTCAGGAGCCCTGAGGCCAACTACCTGCCCGGTCCCGACGACATCTATGTTTCACCGAGCCAGGTGCGACGCTTCGCCCTGAGGACCGGCGACACGGTCGAGGGCCAGATCCGCGCGCCGAAGGACGGCGAGCGGTATTTCGCCTTGCTCAAGGTGAACAAGATCAACTTCGACGATCCGGACCGCATCCGGCACCGCATCAACTTCGACAACCTGACCCCGCTCTATCCCGACGAGAAGCTCACCATGGAGCTCGAGGGCAAGGGCGATGTCGAGCCGCCGAAGCGCGATGAAGAGGTGCCGGCGATCAAGGTCGAACCCGGCAAGCGCATGGAGCTCGGCAAGGGCAAGCTCCGCGGCTCGCGCGAATCGCACGACGTGCAGAAGGTCGACATCACTGCGCGAATCATCGATCTCATTTGCCCGATCGGCAAGGGCCAGCGCGCCCTGATCGTGGCGCCGCCGCGCACCGGCAAGACCGTGATGCTGCAGAACATTGCGCATTCGATCGCCGCCAACCATCCGGAATGCTATCTGATCGTGCTGCTGATCGACGAGCGGCCGGAAGAGGTCACCGACATGGCGCGCTCGGTCAAGGGCGAGGTCGTCTCTTCGACCTTCGACGAGCCCGCCGTGCGCCATGTGCAGGTCGCCGAGATGGTGATCGAGAAGGCCAAGCGCCTGGTCGAGCACAAGCGCGATGTCGTCATCCTGCTCGACTCGATCACGCGCCTCGCGCGCGCCTACAACACCGTGGTGCCGTCATCGGGCAAGGTGCTGACCGGCGGCGTGGACGCCAATGCGCTGCAGCGCCCGAAGCGCTTCTTCGGTGCGGCGCGCAACATCGAGGAAGGCGGGAGCTTGACCATCATTGCGACCGCCCTCATCGACACCGGCAGCCGCATGGATGAGGTGATCTTCGAAGAGTTCAAGGGCACCGGCAACTCGGAAATCATCCTCGACCGCAAGCTCTCCGACAAGCGCACTTTCCCCTCGATCGACATCACCAAGTCCGGCACCCGCAAGGAGGAGCTCCTGGTGGACAAGGGCACCCTCTCCAAGATGTGGGTGCTGCGCCGCATCCTGATGCCGATGGGCGTCGTGGATGCCATGGAGTTCCTGATCGACAAGCTGAAGCATTCCAAGACCAACAACGACTTCTTCCAGTCGATGAACCAGTAGCCGGGCGATGGCCTGAGCAGCGAAGGGCGGCAGAGGGATCTGCCGCCCTTTCTTTGTCTCCGCGGATCGTCAGCCCAGAAGATGCTGCGGGAGCGCGTTGTCCACGAGCAGGGTCACCTGCGTGCCGGAGACGTTGGAAATGTATTCGTGGAACACGGCACCCGGTTCGACGGCACTCCGCACCAGGCCCGCATCGGTCCAGGCCGGACCCGTATGGTCCGACGTGACCTGGTTGCTGGCAGGGTCGCCGCTGAAGCCAGGATCGGTCCCGCCGGTGACGAACAGCAGGTGAGTGGCCGAGAGGTCGAATACATCCTGCGGGCTGATGACCAGGGTGGTGTCGGCGGCATCGGCAAGGCCGATGGCTTCGATGTTGTGCACCGTGGCGGCCATCGCGCCGAGGTGATTGAGCTCGGGTGTACCCCAAGGGTTCGCGAACTCCAGGGTGTCGAAGCCGTCGCCGCCGTCGATCACCGTCTGGCGCATCGCATCGCTCACGTCCTCGACCTCGAGGGTGTCGTTGCCGGCGTCGCCGAACAGGGAATTGCCGGTGCCGTCGCCGCTTCCGAAGTCGAGGAGCCCGATGTAGTCGTTGCCGGCGTCGCCGTGCAGGATGCTGTTCGCGACGCCGATGACCTGGTCGTCACCATTGCCGCCAAAGAGCGCGTCATGACCGACCATGCCACCATTCAGGACGTCGTTGCCCGCATCGCCATAGACGACGTCGTCTCCGTTGCCGCTGACAATGGCGTCATTGCCGGCGCCGCCGTGGATGGTGTCGTTACCGTCGCCGCCGGTGAGCCCGTCGTTGCCGGCACCGCCGTCGATCGAATTGTTGCCGGTGCCCCGGACGTAGATCTGGTCGTTGCCGTCGTCGCCGGTGATGGTGTTGGAGCCGCCATGGACGGTGATGTTGTCGTCGCCGGTGCCGCCGTGAATGGTGCCGTAGCCGACACCGGACTCGATGATGTCGTTGCCGCTGCCGCCGTCGACATAGTTGTTGCCGTCGCCGGCATGCAAGCCGTCATCCCCGCTGCCGCCGTAGAGCGCATCGTTGCCGGCGCCGCCTGACAGGTAGTCGCCGCCGTCTTCGCCGTAGAGCGTGTTGTTGCCATTCTGCCCGTAGAGCGAGTCGTTACCGGCGCCGCCGAAGATGAGATCGTTGCCGTCCTGGCCGTAGACAGAGTCGTTGCCCGCGGCGCCGTAGATCGTGTCGTTGCCGGCACCGGCGAGGACGTAGTCGTCGCCACCGAGGCCGTACAGGATGTCGTTGCCGTCCCCACCGGTCAGCGTGTCGTTGCCGTCGCTGCCGCTGGCC
This sequence comes from Candidatus Cybelea sp., assembly GCA_035542015.1. Taxonomy (GTDB): domain Bacteria; phylum Pseudomonadota; class Alphaproteobacteria; order Dongiales; family Dongiaceae; genus Dongia. The sequence continues at coordinate 91,896 of DATKMF010000043.1, read as the reverse complement.
ACGATCGGCACCGGCAGATAGACGACCGGGTGCAGGTCCGGATAGGGGCTGGTCGAAACCGGCTTCACATTGGCAATGAGTGTCATGGCTTGAACCGACGTTCCGGGCTGAGAGCCGCGGAGGTCGCGCGCCTGCCCGATCGCCAGGTTGGGCGCCGGAAAGCTGGTCTGGGTTCGCGGCGAATCGGTGGGGACCGTCACAACCGGCGCGAAATACGTGCCAAATGCGGCTCAACTCCGCCAGGCAGAGCAATCTGCTGCACTTCTGATTTGGATCAAGTCTCACCATTCGCCATCCGCACTTTGACCGGGCTCGGTGGGCGTCCATCCGTTCACATGAAATTAACACTGGGCTGTCGATCCTAGGAACCGAGCGCCGGCCGCTACGGCCGGCGTTGTTTTCATTGTCGGGTGCCGGATCGGGGTTCCAAGGATGCGCGGAGCAAGAAGGGTGGTTCTGGCGCTCGCGGCCGCCATGTTCGGCGGTTTCCTCTTCGTCGCGCCCGGCCAACCGGCGGAACCGTTGCCCAAGGCCCGCGGCGAGATCGTTCTTAGGATCGCCGGTGCCATCTCCAGGACCAACGGCGACGGTGATGCCTATTTCGATCGGGCCATGCTGGAGGCCCTGCCGGCGCGCCAGATCGTGACGGAGACGCCCTGGACCAAGGGGCTGCACACTTTCACCGGCGTGCCCTTCGATGCGCTGATGGAAACGGTCGGCGCCAGGGGCAGCACCGCGACGGCGGATGCGCTCAATGATTATTCAGCCGACCTTCCGCTTGACGACGGCACGCGACACGGCGCGCTGATTGCCTATCTCTTCGACGGACAGCCGATGCTGCCCTCGGATCGCGGCCCGCTTTGGCTCATCTATCCGTTCAACGACCGGCCGGAGACGCGGACCGAGACGTTCTATGTCCGCGCCGTCTGGAACCTCTATCAGCTGACGGTGCGATGATGCGGGAGTCCGGAGCGGGGAGCGAACTGCTGCGGGCTTGGCGTCCGGTCTTCATCCTCGCCGCCGCTGTCCTCTTGATCGGGGTCGGCTGGTCAGCGAAGGCGCTCATCGACTTGCTGGATACGATGCGCGCCACCGAGGTCGCCGATGTCGGCTGGAATGCGAGCCAACTCGAGGTTCAGCTGGTGAAGGTGCAGCACCTTCTGGCCGAGGCGAAGGCGGGCAATCCGCAGCGCCTGCTCCTGCAACGCCGTTGGGACAACCTCTTGAGCTGGATCGGCCCGATGGAAGCCAGCGTCACCGAGGATCTGCGACGCGCCCAGCCGGACTTCGCGCCGACGCTTAGCGAGGTGGAATCCGGTCTCGCCGAGATGCAGGCCTATGTCAACGTTCGCCACGGCGATCTTGTGCAGTCGGTGGACCTCCTCGAAGGCCCCGCCGCCGAGCTCGCCGTGCCGATCCGCCGGCTGGCGGTGATGGGCGACCAGTATTGGAACATCCTGATCGAGCGCCGCCGCGCGATCCTGGTCGACCGGATCGAGGCCCTTGCGCTGTTCTCGGCCGGCCTTTTACTGCTGCTCGCGGCCAATCAGGCCGTCCTGGTGCAGCAGCAGCGTGCCCTCAAGCAGATGGCAACGCGCCTGCGCGGGGCTTTGAGCGACGCGGAGGCGGCCGGCAGCGCCAAGACCAGTTTTCTCGCCCGGATGAGCCACGAGCTTCGGACGCCGCTCAATGCCATCATCGGCTTCGCCGAGATCATGGAGCTCGAAATGTTCGGCCCGATCGCCAACGTCCAATACCGCGAATACACCGCCGGCATGCTGCGGTCGGGACGCGGTCTGCTGGGTCTCGTCGATTCCGTGCTTGACATCGCGCGCATCGATGCCGGGACCGTGCCCATCACGCCGGAGCTTGTGGCGCTGGACGAGATCGCGCGGCGTTGCATCGACACCATGCGCGCGCCGGCCGAGAAAGGCGCCGTCGAGATCGCCAATGCGGTGCCGGAAGGGCTGCCGCGGCTGCGAGTCGATCCCGCGCATCTCTGCAAGATCCTGCTGCAGCTGCTGGATAACGCCGTCAAGTTCGCGCCAGGCTGCCGGGTCGAGCTGGGGGCTCGGCGATGCGACGACGCGGGCCTCGAGATCTGGGTGCGGGACAGCGGCGCCGGCATCGCCGCGCAGGATTTGAAGGCGATCCTTAAACCGTTCAACCAGGTCGGCAATCACCTCGTCTATCACGGTGAGGGGCTCGGCCTGGGCCTGCCGATCGCAAAATCCCTGACCGAGCTCAATGGCGGTCGGTTCGAAATCCTGAGCGCCCCCGGTCGAGGCACAGAGGCGCGAATGCGCTTCGGCGACTCCTGATCTGTTGCACGGCGAAACCCTGCCCAAATTCGGTCGATTTTGCTCGATACTCTGCAACCGGGTGTCAGGTGGAGGCGGAGATGGGGATCCGGTTGCGACCGCTTTGCGCCGTGCTCTTCCTTTTCGTGCTGGGCACCACGCCGGCGGCCCCCGACACGACGGCAGGCGTCGCCGCCTATGACAAGGGCGACTACGAGACCGCGCGCAAGCTGCTGAAGCCCGAGGCCGAGAAGGGCGATCCCGTGGCGCAGGTCAAATACGGCCTGATCTTCGCGAAGGGCCTCGGCGTGCCGCGCGACGGCGCGCAGGCCTTCCCCTGGTTCCAGAAAGCGGCCGATCAAGGCAATGCCGAGGCCATGTATTGCGTCGGCGTTGCCTATGACTTCGGTGATACGGGTGCGAAGGATCCGGCCAAGGCGGCGCAGTGGTATCGCAAGTCAGCCGAGAAGGGCTATGCGAAAGCGCAATACAATCTGGCCGTGATGCTGCTCTACGGTGACGGCGTGCCCGTGGATATCGACCAAGGCGCGCAATGGCTGCGGAAGTCCGCGGAGCAGAGCGATGACGACGCCGAGGGGCGCCTCGCCTACAACTACATCAAGGGGGGTTTCGGCGTGGAGCAGAACCTGCTTTCGGCACGCTATTGGGCCGACCGAGCGGCCAAACATGGCAATGATAAAGCGAAGCAGATGGCGCAAATCCTGGCTGATAACTTCAAGCATATGGAAGAGGACGAACATGTTCCGCATACCGCCGGCGGGGACGGCTCATCGCTCGAACAGGCCATCCAGCTGCCGGATGCGAAGAACGAGATGGACGGGGTCGATTCCGAATACAAAGTGTTGCATTACTTCTTCCCCGGCTATGGTCGAGGGTCGCAGGCGCTGATCACCGGACCGGATCAGCGTCCCTACGACGTCTTGACCGTGGAGAAGAACGGCCAGAAGCGCGACGTCTATTTCGACATCTCGAACTTCTTCGGCAAGATGGAGTGAGGGCCGGCGCCGTCCGCGTCAGGTGAGGTGCTGCGGTAAAGCGGTGTCCACCAGCAGCGTCGCGGTCGAGCTGCCGACCGTCGCCGTGTATTCGTGGAAGATGGCACCGGTGACGCCGGTGATCGGCGTGCCGGTCGGAATGGTGGCGAGGCCCGCGTCGTGCCAGAGGCCGGCATGGCTCGCCGTCACGAGGTTTGTGGCGGCGCTGCTCCAGAAGGAATCGACGCCGCCGGTGATCACCAGCTCATGGCTCGGCGAGAGGTCGAGCACGTCCTTGGGGTCGACGGACAAGGTCGTGCCCGAGGCATAGCGGAGCCCGATCGCCTCGATGTTGTGAACCGTGCCGGCCAGCACGCCGACGTGGTCCAGGGTCATGCCGGTGGAAGCAGGCGCGATCTCCAGCGTGTCGAAGCCCGCGCCCCCGTCGATCAAGTGGTCGCTGAGCGCCGCCTTGATGTCATCGACGGTCATCGTGTCATTGCCGGCATCGCCGTAATACGAGTCGCTGCCGCCCAGCCAGACGTCTTCCAGGAAGTCGTCGCCGTTGCCGCCATGCATGACGTCGTCGCCGCTGCCACCCTGGAGAGTATCATTGCCGTCGCCGCCGTTGATCGTGTCGTTGCCGTTGCTGCCGTCGATGTTGTCGTCTCCTGCATCGCCGAGCAGCGTGTCGTTGCCGAGCGAGCCTTCGAGCTCGTCGTTGCCCCTGCCGCCGACGATCGTGTCGTCGCCAAGGCCGCCGGCCAGGCTGTCATTGCCGTCGCCGCCGTCGATATAGCTGTTGCCGATGGTGCCGGTGCCGCCGAGGCCGCCGGTGCCGATGCTGTCGTCGCCGTCGCCGCCGTAGAGACGGTCGGATCCGCCGTCGCCCTCGATGACGTCGTTGCCGGTCCCGCCCTGAATGAAATCGTTGCCCTCGCCGCCGATGAGAACGTCGTTGCCGGCGCCACCGTCGATCGCGTCGTCGCCCAGGCTGCCGTCGATATGGTCGTTGCCGGCCAGGCCGCTCAAGCGGTCATTGCCGAGCGCGCCGTTGATCACGTCGTCGCCGGCGGTACCGCTGGCCACGATCGGCGAATAGAGCGTCGGCGGCAGGGTCGGATCGAGAACCGGCGTAACGACGGGCGATGGCGACACCAGCAGCATGGCAACATTCCCGAACGGGGTTCCGGGCCTTGGGCCGCAAGAGTCGCGAACCGTGCCCGCTCGGCAAATTGGTACGCGGGACCGGTGCAGGGTTCGTGGCGGCCATCACAATGCCGGTGGGTGCTCAAGGCGCACGGGCCGGAAACGCGCGCAGGCCGAAAGATCTGTGGCGGTCGTCACGGAAACGGAAAGGGCGGCGGAGCAATCCGCCGCCCTGAGCCGCCTGCGCCGCGCGCGGCTACTTGGTGGCTTTGATCTCTTCCCAGAACTTGGTGTATTTCGGCGAATCGTACTTCTGCAGCAGGATGCCGGCGTTCAAGGCCGCTTCGGGATCGGTGATGCCGAGGGCGGCGACCTTCTTCGGGTCGGCGATCTGGAACGCCTTCTTGTTGCTGTGGCCGTAGCCGTCCATCTCGATCAGCGCCTTGCCGGTCTCCGGCGAGAGCCAGGCGTCGAGGAAATCGTAGGCATCGTCCTTGCTGGCCTTCCCGGTCGAGAGCAGGGTGAGGCCGCAGAGCCAAGTGAAGATGCCTTCCTTCGGCACGGCATAGGCTGCGGCGATGCCCTGCTCCTTCAGCGTCTTCGCGGTCTCGTTCCAGGCATAGGCGGCGACGATCTCGCCGGAGGCCAAGGCCTGGTCGATCTCGGTCGGGGCCTTCCAGAGGAAGCGGCTGTTCTTCACCATCTTCTCGACCAGCGGCTTGGCCTTGGCGAAGTCGTCGTCGGTCATGGTGAAGATCTGGCTCGGCTCCAGCCCATTGATGAGGCCGGCGATCTGCGCCGCAACGACGTCGTCGATCATGGCGACCCGTCCGGCATATTTGTCGTCGGTGAAGATAGTCCAGCTCGGCTGCTTGTTGAAATCGGCATCGACCAGGTCGGTGCGGTAGGCGATCGAGGAGTTGCCCCAGTCGCAGGGCGTCATCACGACGCTGCCGTCGACGTTGACGCCTGGCGCCTTCTTCAGCGGCTCGAACAGATCGGGCCAATTGGAGAGCTTGGAGGTAGCGATCGGCTCGGCGATCTTGGCGTCGGTGAAGCGGAAGACCGAATAGGTGCAGGGATGCATGATGTCGGCGCTGAACCCGCCCCTAATCTTCTGCAGCGCCTCCTCCTCGTTGGCGAAGATCGAGAAGTTCGGCGCCTTGCCGTGCTTTGCCGTATAGGACTTGAAGAAGGCGTCCTGGTCGTAGCCGCTCCATTCCATGCAGGTGAGCACGGAATCGGCGCGCGAGCGCACCGGCAGCATCACCATGCCGACGCCGAAAGCGGCGGCGCCGCGCAGCATGTCCCGGCGCGAGACCTTACCTTGCGCCATGCGATCGACGAATTTCAGCTTGTTCATCCCTGGTCTCCCTGTTGCGTCAAGCCTGCCCTGTACGATTTTGCTTCTTGCTGTTTCTTGAATTTGACATCCGCGGCCAAATAGCTGTCAATGAAGTTCCACAGTTTATTTTCAACCGGACGGCCGCCAAGAAGCTGTCTGGGAAATAAGACCGTGAGCAGGGCGATGGCTGTTTGACGATGCTGGGCGACAAGACAGCGGGATGAGTGAAGCGAGTCTGAACCAATCGCAGCGCGGTGCGGTTGCGCCGCGAACCAATATTGGTCTCTTGCAGCGGTTCGAGTGGTTGCGCGGCTATCTGCTGATGTCGCCGACCATGGTGATCATGCTGGCCATGCTGATCGCGCCGCTGGTCGCCCTCTGCGTGCGCAGCTTCTGGACCCAGAGCGGCTTCGACATCGACACCACGTTCACCCTCAACAACTACTGGCGATTGATCGCGCCTGCCGACACGACCACTTATTGGCTGGGCATCCCCTTTCCGCTGCAGACGCCGGGCTATGCCATCGTTCTTCTGAAGTCGCTGCTGATCTCATTGGCCTCGACCGTGGCGGTGGTGCTCGCGGCCTATCCGATGGCCTATTTCCTCGCCTTCCGCGTCACCCGGCACAAGATGCTTTGGCTGATTGCGATCACCATCCCGTTCTGGACCAGCTACCTGCTCCGGGTGTTCGCCTGGAAGATCATCCTTGGCTATGGCGGCGTCATCAACACCGGGCTCATCAAGCTCGGCCTCATCCACCAGCCGCTCGATTTCCTGCTCTACAACCCGGTCGCCGTGGTGATCACGCTGACCCATGCCTGGGCCGCCTTCGCCATCTTCCCGATCTACGTCTCGCTCGAGAAGATCGACCGCTCGCTGCTCGAGGCCGCCACCGATCTCGGCGACCGACCGTGGCAGCGCTTCCTCGACATCACCCTGCCGCTCTCGGCGCCCGGCCTGATCGCGACCTCGCTTCTGGTCTTCATTCCGACCGTCGGCGACTATGTCACGCCGAGCCTGGTCGGCGGCCCGGGCGGCGTCATGGTCGGGAATACGATCGTGACTCTGTTCGGCCAGCAGAATGACACGCCGATGGGTGCCGCGCTCTCCATGGTGATGATGGCGATCGTCACCGTGCTCGTGTGTCTCTTCCTCTGGGGAGTGGGCTACCGTAAGATGAAGGCGCGGGAGGCGGTGTGAGGCGATGGCGAGGCGCTGGGATCCGCTCACCCTCTACGGCTTCGGCTTCCTGATTTTCCTCTATGCGCCGGTGCTGCTGATCCCGATCTTCTCCTTCAACGACAATCTGTTCGCCATCTTTCCCCTGAAGGGGTTCACCCTCAACGCCTATAAGCAGCTGGCCGCCGATGGCAGTCTCCTCAACGCGGTCAAGAACAGCCTGATGGTGGGGAGCGGCGTCTCGATGTTCAGCACCGCCTTCGGACTTCTGGCGGCGATGGCGGTGACGCGCTACCGGCTGCCGGGCAAGGGGCCGGTGGTCGGCACCATCATGCTGCCGCTGGTCATCCCCAGCATCATCCTCGGCGTCGCTCTGCTGGTGATCATCCGCCAGGTCTTCGACATCGAACTCTCGCTCTGGTGCGTCGCCGCGGGCCATGTGCTGCTCTGCGTGCCCTTCTCCATGCTGGTATTGATCTCGCGGCTCGAGGGTTTCGACAAGGACCTTGAAGAGGCGGCGATGGATCTCGGCGAGAACGGCTGGATGACCTTCTGGCGCGTGACCTTTCCGCTGGCGCTGCCGGGCATCGTCTCCAGCCTCCTCATGTGCTTCACCGTCTCGTTCGATGAATACGTGCTGGCCTTCTTTCTCTCGGGGATAGACCAGACCCTGCCGATCTATCTCTGGAGCATGCTTCGCTTCCCCAGCCGGCTGCCGATCTCCCTGGCGCTCGGCAGCAGCATCCTCTTCGCCTCCACCATCATCGTCGTCGCCTCGGAGATCCTGCGGCGACGTGGGGTGCAATCCGCCAAACCCACTGGGTTGTGAGCCATGCCGGACACCGCCGTCCTCTCTGAAACCATCATCTCGCTCCGTCGCGTCTCGAAGCATTTCGGACCGGTCCGCGCCGTCGATGACGTGAGCTTCGACATCAGGCGCGGCGAGTTCTTTTCGCTGCTGGGCCCGTCCGGCTGCGGCAAGACCACGCTCTTGCGCATGCTCGCCGGCTTCGAGCAGCCGACTGAAGGCGCCCTCCTGATCGACGGCCAGTCCATGGCGGGGGTTCCCGCTTATGCGCGGCCGACCAACATGGTGTTCCAGAACTACGCGATCTTCCCGCATTTGAACGTGCGCCAGAACATCGCCTTCGGGCTCCGCAAGAAGGGGTTCACCAAGGCAGAGATGGCGGCACGGGTGAACGCGGCGCTCGAGCTCATCAAGATGCCGGGTTACGGCGAGCGTGCCAGCAACCAGCTCTCCGGCGGCCAGCGTCAGCGCGTCGCCTTGGCGCGTGCGCTTGTCTGCCAGCCCAAGGTGCTGCTGCTGGACGAGCCCCTGGGCGCGCTCGACAAGAAGTTGCGCGAGGAGATGCAGATCGAACTGCGGCAGATTCAACGCACCGTCGGCATCACCTTCGTCTTCGTGACCCATGACCAGGAGGAGGCGCTGGCGCTGTCGGATCGGATTGCGGTCATGTCGCACGGCAAGGCGCTGCAGATCGAAAGCTCCGCCCGGCTCTACGAAGCGCCGAACTGCCGAGAGGTCGCCGAGTTCATCGGCTCGATGAACTTCTTCCAGGGCCGTCTGCATACGGTGGGGAGCGACTACGCGATCGTCGATGCGGGGCCGCTGGGTCAGCTGAAGGCGGTGCTGGACGCCGCGGCGCCGGCGGTGGGCTCGGCGGTTGCGATCGCGGTTCGGCCGGAAAAGCTGCGCCTCGCTTGGTCGCGGCCGAGCGGTGGGGGCAACGCCGTCGCGGGCACGGTGAGTGCCCAAGCCTATTTCGGCGATCGCAGCCACTTCTATGTCGCGGTCGAAGGTGCCGACCGGCCGATCGCGGTCGCGCATCAGAACGTCGATCGCAGCCTCGATGAGCGGGATTCGATCGGCCGCGCGGTCTGGCTCACCTGGCCGATGGACGCCGCGGTGCTGTTGACCCGCTGAACCGTTCCAATCGCCGCTGGAGAACGAGAGATCGGACTAAGTTCTTAGCCAGCGTTCCTGCGGGCTATCAGCCAGTTAACGCCATTTCAATCTATCGCTCGGCACAATCAGCCCAATTGCTGAATGTGCGGGGCTAGCATTCATATGCAGGCGTGGGGCTGGGTCCGTGGATGGTTCGCGGGGGCGGTGATCCTGATGCTGGTCGGCCTCGGCCGGGCCGCCGCGACCGAGAGTTTGCCCAAGCCTTCGACTGCGCCGATCCTGGTGATTGCGGGCAAGATCGCGGCCACCAACGCCGATGGTACAGCCGAGTTTGATCTTGCCCTGCTGAAGTCGCTGCCCGAGGTCACGATCAAGACCGTGACGCCATGGACCGAGGGCGAGCATGATTTCGCCGGCGTGCGGCTGCGTGATCTTCTGGCCCGGATCGGCGCCGGCAGCGATGCGGTCACGGCCTCGGCCGCCGACGACTACCAGGTCAGCATCCCGGCAGAGGATTTCGGCACGCGCGACGTGATCGTCGCCTATGCGCTCGACGGCAAGCCGCTCCCGGTCGAGGACAAGGGTCCGCTCTGGATCGTCTATCCGTTCTCGAGCGAGCCGTCGCTGCAGAAGGACATCTATTTCGCCCGCTGCGTCTGGCAGCTGAAGAGGCTGCAGGTCGAATGAGCCCGCACCTCCGCTGGGCCGGCGCCACCGGCATGGGCTTGCTCCCGCATCGCGTAAATCGGACCCGTGCGGTCTTGATCAGCGCCGGGATCGCGCTGCTGGTGCTGCTGGCGGGCTGGCTCGGCACGCAGGCCGTGCACCGGCTGGATTCCCTGCGCCGCGCGCCGCATTACAACATCACCTGGATGGGGACCCAGCTCGAGACCCAGTTCACCCGGTTCGAGGCGGCGCTCGCGGCTACACTGGCTGGCAGCGGCGATCCGCAAGAGCTGGAGGCGCGGTGGAACGCCTTTCAGACCTGGGTTCACGTCGTCAGCATCGGCGATGCAAGGGCTGAGCTGCCCCAGGATCCGGCCTTCGGTCAGGACATGCGCGCGATCGCCGAGGGCCAGGGGCGGATGCGGGCGCTGATCGCGGCGCAGGGCTCCATCGCTGCCGCTGCATCCGAGCTTTATCCGATCGCCCGCACGATGGAGGCGCCGGCGCGCCGCATCGCGCTCGCCAGTTATCACCACGGTCTCGCCACGATGGATGCGCAGCGTAACCGGATCGAGGTCGATTTCGCGCTGCTGGCCGGCGTCACCTCGGCCGTGCTGCTGTCGCTGATGATCCTGGTCGTTGTGTTGTTCCGCCACAAACGGCGGCTCTCGCAGCTCGCCCATGAGCTGACCGCGGCCAAGCTCAAGGCCGAGGTCGCCAACCGGGCGAAATCCGAGTTCCTGGCGCATATGAGCCACGAGCTCCGCACGCCCCTGAACGCCATCATCGGCTTCTCCGAGATCATGGCGCTCGAGGCCTTCGGCCCCTTGGGCGAACGGCGCTATCTCGACTATGCCCGCGACGTGGTCGGCGCCGGTCGGCATCTTTTGGGCCTGATCGACGGCATGCTCGACATCGCCAAGATCGAGAGCGGCAAGATGACACCCTCGCCGCAGCCGGTCGACGTCCGTGAGCTCGGCCTAGCCTGCATCGGCATGATGCGGCCGCGCGCCGAGGAGCGCGGCCTGGCGCTGTCGGTCTCATTCCACGGCGAGCTCCCGCCGCTCATCGTGGACCGCAAGCATCTGAAGCAGATCGTGTTGAACTTCCTCGGCAACGCGGTGAAATTCACCGAGCCCGGCGGCAGCGTGACGCTCGGCGCCGAGCGCATGGAATCCGGGCGGATCGCGATCTGGGTGAAGGACAGCGGCATCGGCATCGCGCCCGGCGATCTGGGCCGCGCGCTGCAGCCTTTCGGCCAGATCGAGAACAGCCAATCGCGCGGCCAGATCGGCTGGGGCCTCGGCCTCGCCATCTCGAAGTCCTTGGCCGAGCTCAACGGCGGCATCCTTGCTCTCGCCAGCACGCCGGGCGAAGGCACGACCGCAAGCGTCAGCTTCCCCCTGCCCGCCGTCGCGCAAGCGCAGGCCGTCGCGGCGTAGTTCTCCCTACGGAACGAGGATCGTGGCGCCCGTGGTCTTGCGCGCCTCGAGGTCGCGATGCGCCTGGGCCGTTTCCTTCAGCGGATAGCGGTGTCCGATCTGGATCTTGACCACGCCGCGGGTGACGACGTCGAACAACGCGCTTGCCGACAGATCGAGATCGCTGCGGCTGGAAATGTAGTGGAACAGCATCGGCCTGGTCAGGAACAGCGAGCCCTTCTGGCTGAGGATCAGGGGCTGGATCTCGGGCACCGGGCCTGAGGCGTTGCCGAAGGTCACCATCATGCCGCGCGGCCGGAGACAGTCGAGCGAGGGCAGGAAGGTATCCTTGCCGACGCCGTCATAGACCACGTGTACGCCCTTCCCGTCGGTGATCTCTTTCACCCGCTTCACCCAATCCTCGGTGCGGTAATTGATGACATGGGCCGCGCCGAGCGATTTAGCGATCGCGCATTTCTCCGCCGATCCCGCCGTGCCGATGGTGACGGCGCCGAGGCTCGCGAGCCATTGCATGGCGATGGTGCCGACTCCGCCCGCCGCGGCGTGGAACAGCACGAAGTCGCCGGCCTTTACCGGATAGGTGCGCCGCACCAGGTATTCGACGGTCATGCCCTGGAGCATCATGCCGGCGGCGGTCTCGAAATCCACCGCATCCGGCAGCTTGACCAGGCGCTCGGCCGGGTAGTTGCGGATGCTCGTATAGGCGCCGGCCGGCGCCGAGCAATAGGCGACGCGGTCACCGGTCTTGAAGTCGGAGACGCCGGGCCCGACCGCTGCCACCGTGCCGGCGCCTTCGAGCCCGAGCCCGCTCGGCAGCTGCATCGGATAAAGGCCGGAGCGCTGGTAGGTGTCGATGAAGTTGAGGCCACAGGCTTGATTGCGGATGGTGACCTCGCCGGTGCCCGGTTCCGACACCTCGACCTCCTCCCAGCGCAGAACCTCCGGCCCGCCGGTCTCATGGATGCGGATGGCGTTCGCCTTCATCGGCCTCTCCCAATGTCATGGATCGGGCGACTCTGGCGTGAACGGGCGCGGAAGGGAAGCGGGAAGCGTCCGAGACTTTAGGCGGCGGTGATATGGCTGTGGCCCCACCATTCCGGGAGCGGAGAGACCATGCCGACAAGATGGCTGCCGGTCTCGAGCGTCAGGAGCCCGCGCCAGTAGCCGGCGATCAGCCAATGCGCGCCGTGGGGGGAGAGCGTAACGCCGCAAGGCCAGTTCAGGCCGAGCGCGTCGGTCTTGATCAGTTTCTTCGTGGATCCGGTTGCACCGTCGAAGACAGCGATGGTGTGCGTTGCCGGGAACGTGATCAGCACTTCGTCGGCTCTCGGATCGTAGGCGACTGACAGGCCGTGTCGCGTGCCCGGTATCTGATCGGATAGCAATGGAACGCTGCGATCGCCGACAATGCGCAGCGGTCGCGAGGCAAGATAGTTGAAGCCCGCCTCGGCGTTTGGATCCGAGGCCAGGCCCGTCGCTTCCGGAGAATTTGCGAAGGCCATCTTGGCGGTCACTGCGAAAATCCGGTCGAGGCGCCGCGCCGTGAGATGACGCAGTTCCGCCAGCGGATCGCTGCCGTCGATCCAGGTGATCAACTTGCCGCTGGCGATCTCGATGACGGCAATGCCGGGTGCGATCGGCTCGGGAACGCCGGGATCGCTGTCGCTCGCGCCGGGGGCATTGGTGCTGCCATAGTTCGCAACCACCATGTGCTTTCCGTCTTCCGTGATCTGGATCTCGTGCGGACGGATACCATAGCTCGACAACTCGCCGACCGGTGCTAGGGTTAGGGCATCGCGGATGACGATGCGGCCGGAGAGCCGCGCGATGTCCGCGGTCCGGTCGCCAGATTTCGGATCGGCGGGATGGCGCTCCGCGATGGCGACATGCTTTCCGGTGGGAAGCACCGACGGATGCCCGCCGAAACGCCAGCCTTCGCGCGTGGGCCGCGCCAGCGCCGTCAGATCGAGCGTCTCGAGATCGAAGCCGACCGCGGTGTCGGATTCCATACCGGCGAACACGCCGACCCCGAGTGCAGGCAGCAGCTGGAGACCATGGCCGCGCACCGGATAGGCGGCGCGCCTGGGCTCCGCCTGCGGATCGGCGAGATCGACCGCGTTGAGCAGTGTGCGGTTCGCGGTCCAGCCGGCCGGTATCCTGGAGATTGCCGGGATGTCGACCAGCAGCCGGTCGCCCTGCTTCGCCAGCTCGGTGCGATAGCCGGGCACGTAGAGTCGACCTTGCGCCGCCGTTCCCGCCGCGGCGCTTCGGTAGAGCACTGGTCCCGCTGCGGCTGCGCCGAAGGCGGCGAGCGCCGTGCTCAGCGCAAGCCTGCGGGAGAGCAAGGGCGGCATCGACGGATCAGTCGGACCCGCCGCCACCACCACCGCCACCACCGCCACCACCACTGCCTCCTGTCCGCGTGGTGGTGGGAAGCGGCGGCGGGTTCGATGGCGCAGTAGTGCCGACCGGCGCGGTCATCACGTCGCTCCAGTCGCCGTAGCCGCCGTCGCCGGTATAGTGCGTCGTGAAGTTGGGGCCGAGATAGTTATCCGAGGTCCAGGTATCCTTGACGTGGCCATCCGGCCCCTTGATCTGCGTCACGGTGTAGGTGTGCAGGCTGGCATAGTCGATGAAGGGGACGCGGTAGCCGCTGTAGGTATGGACCTCGACCGTGTCCTCGTGCGGGATCTGGCCGCTGTTCTTCATGCCTTGCAGCTTGTCGGCGATGGCGTGGCCGCGCGTGGTCGCGGCATCGACGCAGCTGCCGCCTGAGAGATTGAGCACGTTGGTGTAGATCGTGGTCTTGGACGTGTTGCTGACAGCATCTTTGATGGCATCGCCCACTTTGTCGGGGTCGTAGGGTGCTGGCGGCGGCGGTGGCGGTACATAGGTCCCCACTTGCGGCTCGCGGCCACAGCCGCCAAGCATGGCGCTGCCAAGCAGCACGAAAGCGAGAGCGGCAAAGCGGCCTGATATTGCGGTCCTCATGGCGTCTGGCCTCACTTCACGATGTAGATGACGAGGGCGAAGGCGCCCTTGGTCGGCGACCCGGCCATCTTGAACTCGAACACGGCAACCAAATCGATCCCCTGGTTGGCGACGCGATAATTCGCGGTCTCGAACTGGGAGAGATCGAGCGGCATGCCGCGCTGCTTGGCGAAGGCGGCGAGCTCGTCGATGCTCGCAGGCCAGGTCTTGTTGATGTGGCTGTACGCCATGAGCGCATCGCGCACATGCTGGACGGCGGGATCGTTCTCGTTCTTCATGCCGGACATGATCGGCTTGCCGTCCCAGCCCGCTTCTGCGGGCGCGGCAAGGCCGGCGTTCAGCAGGCCGGCGCCCAAGGCGGCGGCCAGGATTAGAGCTTTCATCAGACTCCCCGACAGCGGTTGCACCCCATCCGCCGACCGGGCGGAGGGGCATGCCGGGGAGATTAGTCCTCGCGCGCCCAGGACTACTTTGACATGGCGCAACGCTTCAGCCGGGGAGCTGCGAATGCGAGGCGCCGCGACGTCCTGCCACAGAACTCCAGCGGAGAAGCGTGAAGGGATTACGCAGCATTCTGCTGGACCGCTGAGCGAAAATCGACCAATTCCGCGATGGTCAGGACCGGGAAGCCGTTGCGCCGCCCGTAGTTTTTTGCAGCTTTGCTGCGCAGCATTTCGCCGTCCCTGGTCATCAGCTCAGCGAGCACCGCGGCCGGTTTCAGTCCGGCCAGTCGGGCGAGATCGACCGATCCCTCGGTATGGCCGCGCCGCGCCAGCACCCCGCCGGGATGGGCGCGCAGCGGAAAGATATGGCCAGGCCGGACGAGGTCATGCGGCTTGGCATGGTCGGCGATCGCCGCCCGCACCGTCACCAGCCGGTCGGCCGCCGAGACGCCGGTCGAGATGCCGTGCCGGGCGTCGATGGAGACCGTGAAGGCGGTGCCGTTGCGGCATTCGTTGCGCTGGGCCATCGGCGGCAAGTCGAGCCGCCGCACCGCCTCGTCCTCCAGGCAGAGACAGACGATGCCGCTGCAGTCCCGGATCATCCGGGCCATCAGGTCGCGGGTGAGGGTGTCGGCCGCGGCGACGAGATCGGCCTCGTTCTCGCGGTCGTCGTCGTCGAGCAGCACGACCGGCAAGCCGGCCCGCATGGCGGTCAACGCCGCCTCGATACGCTTGATCAGAAGAGTGGTCATGTGAAACGCTCCTCGCAGCGCCGGCCGCACCGGCGCAAGTTGGGTTGCGACAAACGTTTCAGGGCGAACGCCGTAACAGCGCGGGGAATCCTGAACGGATTCCTCCCGTTGCGGCGCTTTCGTCTTCTTCCATCCGGACTATGACCGTCGGCTCAGGACTGGCGCGAGGAACTCTCGCGCGGCACCTGATCTGCTGACCCGCGCTCCCTAAGGGAGCGCGGCGCTCGCGGGCTCGGGCGATCTCTTCGCCCCTACCGCCGGTGGGGAGTTTCACCCCGCCCTGAAGACGCATGCTGGCTCATGCCAGCGCGCGAAGCTTGGCAGAGCCGGCTGCGTCGCGTCAAGACGGGGTCGTCTTTACGAGTGAATAGAGAGAGGCTCGCGAGCCCTCTGCGTGCGAAAGCTTAGTTATCCAGCGTGGTGACGCCGCGGCGGTTCTGTTGCCAGCAGGATTCGGTCGAGTCCGGGCAGACCGGGCGTTCCTTGCCGAAGGAGACCTCCTTCAGGCGCCCGGTGTCGATGCCGAGCGCGGTCAGGTAATTCACGATGGTCTGAGCACGTCGGTCGCCGAGGGCGAGGTTGTATTCCCGCGTCCCGCGCTCGTCGGCATGGCCCTCGATGGTGATCGCATGTGCCGGGTTGGCCTTGAGCCAACCCGCCTGCTTCTGCAGCTCCGCCTGGGCTTCGGCGTTCAAGCTGTAGCTGTCGGTGTCGAAATGCACGGTGTCGCCGACCGTCTCCTCGAAGATCTTCTTGGCCTGGTCCAGCGACTGGCTGGAAACCTCGCCCTCAGGATTGGCGCTCATGCCCCCGTTTGGATTCTGATTCAGTGCGGCAAGGTCTTGCGCGTTGGCGTTCGGCTGTTGCTCCCCGGAGCTCCCACAGGCGGCGAGCAGCAACGCGGCGACGGTGAGCGCCGGCATCATCTTGAAAATCATTCGTGTCCCCAATGAGCGAAGTCGTGTGCAGCAGAACGAGTCTCCTCGGCAATCGGGGCGTTCCTGGGGCAAAATTCGGGCAAGCCGTGACAAACAAGCGGCGTTTCGGAGAATGCGAGCTAGAACAGACGCCCCTGGCCGCGTTCCAGGTCGAGCAGATAGCGCTTGGCGCGCAGCCCGAGCTCGCTCGAATAGCCGCCGAGCCAGTTGGTGCCGGTGATGCGGTGACAGGGGATCACGACGGCGATCGGGTTTTGCCCGCAGGCCTGGCCGACCGCCTGCGCGGGCGCATTGAGGAGCGTCGCCACGTCGCCGTAGGTCTTGGTCTCGGCATAGGGGATCGCCAGCATGACGTCCCAGACCGACTTCGCGAAATCGCTGCCGTCGGCCCGGAGCGGCAGGTCGAAGCTCGTGCGCTTGCCGGCGAAATAGGCACGGAGCTCGTCGATCGCACGGTCGAGCAGCGGGGAGCCCGAGAGCCGCACCGGCTTGGTGCTGCGCCAGTTCAGGTGCGTGATCGCATTGTCGTCGGCCATCACCTCGAGCCATCCGATCTCGGTCTCGATGGCAGCCGTCGGCATGACGATCACGCCGCCAACCGCGTTGAGAGGGCGGCGGCCAAGGCCGCGGGATCGGTGATCGGCAGGCCGCAGACCCGGTTGCGGCAAATGTAGGCCGTCGCCTTGCCGTCGCGCTGCGCCTTGCCGAAGGCGGGATGATCCGGACGCAGCACCGCACCCGGGGGCACGATCTCGAGCAGCCGGTCCGGCAGCGAGTGCGCCAGCACCGCCTCGACCAGCGCTTTGGTCTCAGGCGCATTCCGCGCGCCGACGATCACCACTTCCAGCGCCTGGGCGAGGAAGGCGTTGGCGTTGAGGAAGGTCGCGAGCGGGAAGAAATTGCGCTCGACCTCGCCGGCGAAAGCGGCGATCAACGCGCGGACGCGCTGCTCGTAGGCGGGATCGCCGGTCAGGAGATGCAGGCGCGCGAGCACGCCGACCATGACGCCGTTGCCGTTCGGCACCGCGTTGTCGCCGGCGGACTTCGGGCGGATCACCATGTCTTTGGTGTCGTCGGCCGTCATGCAGTAGCCACCGGTGCTCGCATCCCAGAAATGCGCATCGAGGATCGCGGTCAGCTGCTTGGCGGCATCCAGATACCGCGTTTCGCCGGTCGCCTCGTGCAGCGCCAGCGCGGCCATGGCGAAATCGGCATGGTCGTCGAGCGTGGCCGGATGGGCGAGCCTGCCGTCACGCCAGGCGTGATAGAGGCGCCCATCTCGAATCATCACGCGATGGATGAAAGAGAAGGCCGAAGCCGCGAGGTCGAGCCAGTGCGGCTCCTGGAACACCATCGCCGCCTCGGCGAGCGCTGCGATCATGAGCCCGTTCCAATCGACCAGCACCTTGTCGTCCCAGCCGGGACGCACGCGCTTGGCGCGATGTTGCAGCAGCTTCGCCCGAGCGGCGGCGAGCCTTGTCTCGCTCTCGGCATCGATCAGCGCCGGTTTGCGCGAGCGGCTGAGGATGGTCATGCCTTCCCAATTTCCGCCGCGCGTCACGTCATAATAGGGCTTGAAGAACTCGGTTTCGGGGCCGAGCACCCGATCGATCTCGGGCTCGCTCCAGACGTAGAACCTGCCCTCCTCACCTTCGGAATCCGCATCGAGCGAGGCGGCGAAGGCGCGGTTGCTCATCTCGTCCGGTGCCGCCAGCATCTCGCGCTCCAGCCAGCCGACGGTCTCGCGCACGCGGGCTTCGTAGAGCGGATCGCGGGTTTCCTGCCAGACCAGGGTCAGGAGCGCGATGAACTCCGCATTGTCGTACAGCATCTTCTCGAAATGCGGCACCAGCCAGTCGGCATCGGTCGAATAGCGCGCGAGCCCGCCGCCGAGGTGATCGTAGATCCCGCCCTGCGCCATCTGGGTCAGCGTCGTGGTGACCGCGTTCTTGAACTCGACCCTGCCGCTCCGTTTGTAGGCGCGCCACAGCAAGGCGAAGATGGCGGGCTGCGGAAATTTCGGCGCGCCGCCGATGCCGCCCTTCTCGAGATCGACCTCCTCCAGCAGCCGCTCCGCGATGCGGTCGGTCAGCTCCAGCGAGATCTCGCCGCCGCTGCGCGGGGTCGCAAGCTTCCTCATGGCGTCGGCGATGGCGGTGACGTTGGTCATCACCTTTTCCGGCTCCTTCTGGAAGATCTGGGCGACGAAATTGAGCACGTCGGCGAAGCCCGGCCGGCCGTAGCGCGCCTCCTTTGGAAAATAGGTGCCGCCCCAGAACGGCCGTCCGTCCGGCATCAGGAACATGGTCAAGGGCCAGCCGCCATGCTGGCCGAGCAGGGCCAGCGCCTGCTGGTAGATCACGTCGAGATCCGGGCGCTCCTCGCGATCGACCTTGATGTTGACGAAGAGCCGGTTCATCAACGCGGCGATCGCCGCATCCTCGAAGCTCTCGTGCGCCATCACATGGCACCAATGGCAGGCGGCGTAGCCCACCGAGAGCAGGATCGGCTTGTTCTCGGCTTTCGCCTCGGCCAACGCCTCCGGCCCCCAGGCACGCCAGTTCACCGGGTTGTGCCGGTGTTGCAGCAGATAGGGGCTGGTTTCCGCGCCGAGCTTGTTCTCAGGATTGGGCGGGGAGGGAGGATGGGCCGCGCCGGTGCTCATGCAGGATCCTTGCGATTGCATCCGATCAAACGCCGCGGAGAGGGTTGGTTCAATCCGGTTATTGCGGCTGAAGCTCAGGCCAAGCGAACGTCGGTCAGCGAGAAATCCGTGCCTTTGAACAGCAGAGGCTGGTCGAGGCTCTTGGCAAGCGCATAGGACATGCAAGCGCCGAAATTCAGCGAGGCTTTGTGAATGCCCTTTCCATAGCGGCGATAGGCAATCCGGGCGAGACGCGCATGGTTCTCAGTGAACGGAACAACCGAGATCTTTGTGTTGATCAGGAACTCACTCAATTCGTCCGGAGCGTTCAACGTGGGATCCGCCCTCTGGTCAAGAACTATGCCGATTTCAAGCAATGTAGCGGCGGATATGAGCCGGCAAGAAGCGGCACCGATACGTTGAATGAGTTGTGGAGTTTCCGGTTCTTTCAGGAAGATCGCGACAACAGCTGAAGTATCAATCACCATCAGCTCGGGAGCCCGCGCTCGTCATATCCGATGATTTCATCTGCGGTCCTATCATCCACGACCCGCCGGCTGGCATACCGATTAACGATGGCCATGACATCGGCGTTAAATTGCTCGGGCGTGCGGCCGTCGCCCGTCACGAGTCGAAGTCGATCGCGCAAGGCATTGGTCACGGCATCGGTCAGGGTCTCCCCGGTGACCTTCGCCAGCGCGCGAGCCAGGCGGTCGGCCTCAGGGTCCTTGATGCTCAAGGCCATGTGTCTACCTATCTAGAATAGCTGTCTAGAAATATAGAAATCTCTGTGCCTGACCACAAGCCGTTTCGGCTTCCCAAGCGCCCTCCGCTGTGCTCCAATCAAAATGAACGTTCATTCATTGTAGCTGGAGCGGGTCATGGGCGACGTCATGGATATCAATGCCTTGGCACCGGATTCCGGCTCTGCGCGGGGCCGCGGCGGCAGTGCGGCGCGGCGGGCGCTGCGCCGTTCCGGGCCGAAAACCGGCGCCGTGGGTCCGGGCCTCCGGGGCGGCACCTACCGACCGCTCTCGGACCGGGACATGGAGCGGATCCATGGCACCGCCCTCGACGTGCTGGAGAGGCTCGGCGTCGGCGATCCGATCCCGGAGATCCTGGAAGTGGCCCTCGCCAAGGGCTGCCATCTCAATGAGAAGGGACGGCTCTGCTTTCCGCGCGCCCTGGTAGAGGACGTGCTGGCGACCGCGCGGCGGCGCTACACCGCCTATGGCGTGACGCCTGAGTATGACCTGACGCTCGGCGGACCGCGGGTCAACTTCGCCACCGCCGGCGAGGCGATCAAGGTGCTGGACTTCGAGAGCGGCGAGTATCGCCCCTCTACCCTGCTCGACCTCTACGACTTCGCGCGCCTCGCCGACCGGCTCGAGCATGTGCATTGCTTCGGCCAGACCGTGGTCGCGACCGACATGCCGGACCGGCTCACTGCGGATTTCAACGTCGCCTATGCCATTCTCTCCGGCACCCAGAAATCCTTCGGCGTCTCGATCGAGAACGTGGCGCATCATGCGAAACTGATCGGCTTCTTCGACGCCTTCCTGGGGCGCGAGGGTGCCTTCGTCGAACGTCCGTTCTGCGTGATCGGCGGCTGCCCGATCGTCTCGCCGTTGCGTTTCGGCAAGGAGAATGCCGAGGTGATGGTGGCCAATGCGCGCTTGGGCCTCTGCATCGATCCCGCGATCGCGGCGCAGGCGGGTGCGACGGCGCCGGCGGCGCTAGCCGGCACCCTGGTGCAGACCGTGGCGGAAACGCTGGTGCCGCTGATCGTCGCCAACCTGATCACGCCCGGCCTCCCCGTCTCCTTCGGCATCTGGCCCTTCGTCTCCGACCTCCGCACGGGATCCTTCACCGGCGGCGGCGGCGAGGAGGCGCTGCTGACGGCGGCCGCGGTGCAGATGTGCCGGTTCTACGACCTGCCGAGCTCGGTCGGCGCCGGCATGACCGATGCGAAGGCGATCGACGCCCAGGCGGGCTACGAGAAGGGCGTCAGCGTGACCTTGGCCGCGATCGCCGGCGGCAACTATGTCAACGAATGCTGCGGCATGATGGCGAGCCTGATCGGCTGCTCGGTCGAGGCGATGGTGATCGACAACGACATGTTGGGCAACATCCAGCGGGTGTTGAAGGGCATCGACGTCACCGAGGAGACGCTGAGCTTCGACGAGATCGCACACACCATCGCCGGCCCCGGCCACTATCTGGGCTCGGCCAAGACCCTGGAGCTTATGGAGACCGAATATCTCTATCCCCATATCGCCGACCGCGATTCCATGAACGGCTGGCAGAGCCGCGGCGCACCCGACATCCGCGCCGCGGCGAGGAAGCGCGCGAAGGAGATCCTGTCGTCGCACTATCCGAGCTACATCGATCCCGCGACCGACGCGAAGCTGCGCGAGCGGTTTCCGATCCTGCTGAAGCCGGAGACCATGCAGGCCGGGAATGGTCGATGGTGACGGCGCCCGTGGCGATCAACGCTTGGTCGCCGGCTCGCCGCTGCCGCTTTCCGCCGCCAGGCGCTCCAGGTCGTCCATGAATTGCGCGAAGCGTCGTGCGCCCAAGGCCGCCCGGAAACGAGCCTCGATATCCCGCTTCGCCGCGTTGGACTCCTCCAGCGCCTTGCGGCCCTTCGCGGTGAGGGCGACCAGGCGAGTGCGGGCGTCGTCGGGATCGCTGCGGCGCTCGACGGCGCCGAGATCGCTGAGCTCGTCGATGATCTGTTGCACGGCCTGTTTGGTGACGCCGAGCGCCGCCGCCAACGCCGATTGCGGCTGCGGTCCCTGACGCAGCGCCCCGACCAGCTCGGCGCGGGCGCCGCCGCACCATTCCAGCCGCCGCGCCGCCATGGCGCGTTCGAACTCGACCTTCCACAGCCGTGCCAGCCGCCACAGTCGCCAGCCGACATGGTCGATCAGCGCGATATCGTCAAGTGGCTTGACCATCCTGCGGCATCCGATTATAGTCAAGGGGCTTGACGATAGCTTGCCGTCTGCGCCTTGGCAACGCGGCGCCACCATCGAGGAGACAGCCCATGCCGATCATCGCCGGCGCCGCGGCGCCGCAATTCACTTTGCCTGGCATCACGTTCGTCGGTCTTGCCTCTCCCAGCCGCGGCTCGCGGGAAAACGCGGTCTGGCGCCTGATCATGCAGCCCGGGGTGACGCCGACGCCGCATCGACTGACGCGGGAAGAAATCTTCGTCGCCACCGCCGGCGAGGCCATTGCGGCGATCGCCGGCGAAACGCACCGGCTTCGCGCCGGAGACAGCGTCGTGGTGCCGGCCGGGATCGAGTTCTCCCTGGCGAATCTCGGCGCGGCACCCTTCGAGGCGATCGTGGTGCTGCCAGTCGGCGGTCAGGCGGCGATCGGCGATGAAGCGCCGTTCACGCCGCCATGGGCGGCGTAGTCGCAGGAACTGATCGGGCCTCGAGCCGTCAGATCCGCGCCACCAGCGCGACGAGCTCGGCCTGCCTGGTGGCGCCGGTCTTCTGCAGCGCGTCCTTCAGATAGCTGCGGGCCGTATTGGGCCGGATCCCGAGCCGTGCGGCGATGGCGTTAATGTCGAGGCCGTCGGCGAGCAGGGTCGCGACATTCGCCTCCTGCTCGGTCAGCCCATAGGCATAGCGCAATCCCGAGAGATCGGAGCGGAGCGCAGCGGGCGCTCGGGCGCGTTCGATCAGCAGCGCCAACGCCGCCGCAGAGGAGAAGATGTCGCGGGCGCGGCCCGGGACGGGATGGACCTGCAGGAGATAGCGCCGGCCGTCGGCGCCGGTGAGCGCAGCCAAGCCCAGGCGGCCCGGACGCGACGCCGCGCCGGCGACAGCGCGGTCGACCAGGAGCTGCGCGGTGCGATCCGTCGCCACCAGCCGCTGGCGCAGGATACGGATCGGGCAGGCGGGATTGTCCTCGCCGGCGGCCTGGCCGGGAAGCACCCGCCCGCGATAGTCCAGCTCGATGATCGGACCGCCGCGACGGCCGAGCAGCCAGGTCATGCCGCGCGCCTCCGCCTCCAGGATGCCCTGGGCGATGCGGGCGGCGGCGTGGAGGTCGGGCAGCACGCTGTTGAGCACGGCTTTGTCGGCCAGTTGGTAAGGGCCCGGCTCGGGGCGCCGCTTCAGACTGAGCTCGACATATTCGTCCGGCCCGGGCGCCAGGATGACATTGGCGTGCCAGAACATGCCGTTCGGGCGCAGGAACTCCTGGTAGTAGGGATCCCGCGCCAAATCCTCGTCGGAATAATCGTCGTGGTCGATCCGGAACCCGGGGTAACGATGGCTGACGCGGAGATAGCGCGAGCTCGGCGGGGCGCGACCGGCGGCGAATTGGGCGACGGCCGGTGCGACTTCTGCGGTGGTGACCGCCGATATCATCCGCCGCGCCTCGTTGCGCATCAGCACCGCGTCGCGGGCACCGGCTGCGGCGGCGAACCGCTGCAGCGCGGGCTCCCAGCCGTCGGCGAGGAGCGCGGCTGAGACCAGGTCGTCGGCGCCAGCGCGAATACCGTCCAGGGAAAGCATCGTCTGCACTCTGCCTCGTCCCCACGAGAGTGCCGGTCTTAAGGATAGATCACCGCCAAATGGCGGGGGCGACTGCTTTGGAAGCCCACTATGGTGCCGCAGACAGGGACATGACAAGCGCCGTCATGACACGTCCTGGTGGCATTAACCACGAAGCCGGGCGGCTGCGGCGGGCTTGCAACAGGAGCTTCGCATCTCTGCAACGTGACAGGGCAGTTCAGGAGGGAGCAGTCGAATGAATCGCGCGATCATGGCTCTGGTTGCCGCGCTCGCCGTCGGCGGCGCGGGGTCGGCAGCCCAGGCGACCACCATGGATTTCAGCACGGTGACCAGCACCGGCGAGACTTGCATCGAGAATGGGTCCAGCCCCTGCTACGGGGACAATGTGAACAGCACGTCCGACGCCTATGGTTCCTATACCCAGGGCAACGGCTTCACGCCCAACGTGACGACCACTTACTCCGGGCCGATACGGACTTACCAAACCGGCCCGGGCGTCGGTTTCTTGGCGCCCAGCGGGAGCGGTTCGGTTTCCTTTACGCTGACCGGTGATCCGGGATTCGACGTCAAGCTCAACAGCGTCGATGTCGGCATCTATTCCGGCAGCACGCACGCCGTCATTGACGTTCTCAGCGGCGCCACGCTGCTGACGACCATCGACATCACGGCCAGTGCTGCGACCAACGTAGTGCTGAGTGGCATCATTGGGCATGAACTCACCCTCACCTTCTCCGGCGGTGGCTTCTTTGGCATCGAGGGCCTGAATTTCGACCAAGTCGCGGTCGCGAAAACGCCGATTCCGGCGGCCCTGCCGCTGCTCGGTACGGCCCTTGGCGCGCTCGGTTTCGCGCGCCGGCGCCGAAACAAGGCGATGGAACGCAGCGCGTAGCTAATCTTCCGATCTTCGGCTGATGCGAGGGTCCGTCGGTGGCGACGGACCCTTTTCTTGTTCGACTGCACGCTTGAGCTCCGTTTTCCGGCTGTCCGGCAGTTGCCGCCAGTCGCAGCCGAGGATCACAGCCTCCAGGCCATAGAGCGCATTGAGCGTCACGTCTTTGCCATAGCGGAACCTCAGGCGGCGATAGGCTTTGACCGCGCCGAGCTTCTTCAGCGCCGCACGGTCCTTTACGCCGATCTCGATCAGCCGACGCTCGGTGACGGGACCGATGCCGGGGAAGATCGCCGAAGTTGGCGTGCGCGGCTTCGCCACGGCTATGCCGAGCGATCATAGGCGCTGACCTCGACGAGGTTGCCGTCGGGATCGCGGAAATAGAGCGAGGTCATGGGTCCTCGGGCGCCGATGCGCTCGACCGGGCCGAGCTCGATCGCGATGCCGCAATCCTCGAGATGGCGCTGCAGGTCCCGGATCGGCCGGTCGGTGACCAGGCAGAAGTCACCTGAGCCCGGCGTCGGCGCGGAGGCCTTCGGCTCGAAGGTCCGGCCGGCCTCATGCAGGTTGATCTTCTGCGCACCGAATTGAAGCGCGGTCGGCCGGTCCGGCGTGTCAACCCGGCGGAAGCCGAGCGCGCGCTCGTAGAAGGCGCAGGTCCGGTCCAGGGCGCGGACGGTCAGCACGAAATGGTCGATGCCGGTGATCATGACCCTTCCCTCCCGCCTCCGGGCCGGCCGGAGATCTGCGGCTGCGGCACCGGATCGCCCGGGCGGCTCTGGCCTTATAACAACGAAGCCGCGAAGATGGTGACATGACGGGGTCGATCGGGAAAAGCGAAGCGGCGGATGACGGGGAGGCGGTGACGGCGCCGGCCGGGTCGGCTGGCGGCTCCTGGAAATCCGCCCTGTCCTGGCTTTCCGGCCTGCTGATCCTGGCCGGGGTGGTGCTGGTCGCGCTGCATTTCACCGAGCTGACAAAGTTCGTCGAGCTGGCGCGCCGCGCCCAGCCGCTCTGGCTGCTGGCCGCCGCAGCCCTCCAGGCGGGCACCTATTTCGCCTCCGCCGGAGTCTGGTGGGTGGCGCTGAAACGCGCGCACCAGCCGCGCCCGTTCCTCGCGCTGGTCCCGATGGGCCTGGCCAAGCTCTTCACCGACCAGGCGCTGCCGACCGGGGGTATCGGCGGCACGCTGCTGATCGTGGCCGGATTGAACCGGCGTGGCGTGCCGAAGGGCATCGCCATGGCGATCCTCCTGGTCGGCATGATCTCGTTCTACGCCGCCTATCTGCTCGCCGTGGTGATCGCGATCGGCATCCTCTATGTCGAAAACGCGCTCGATCGCTGGATGGTGATCGGCGCCGGCGCCTTCCTGGTGATCGCGTTCGGCGTGCCGCTCTTCGTGCTGATGGTGCGGCGCTGGGTGCGGGTCTGGCCCTTCACCCTGGTGCCGAAGGTGGTGCCTGCGCTCAATATCCTGGTGGAGGCGATGGAGCAGGCGCCGCCCAGGGTCTACAAGGATCCGGTATCGCTTATTCTCACCGGGCTCTTGGAACTGGTCGTCTTCGCGCTCGACGCCGCGACGCTCTGGACCATGCTTCATGCTGTCGGCAGCGACGGCGATCTGTTGCAGGCCTATGCCGGATTCATGATGGCCTCAGTGGCGGCGACGGTCGGGCCGATGCCGCTGGGCCTCGGCACCTTCGAAGCGGTCTCGACCGCGGGGCTGCATATCCAGGGCCAGTCGGTCGAGGCGGCGCTGACCGCGACCCTGCTGTTGCGCGGCTTCACCTTCTGGCTGCCGATGATCCCCGGCCTCGTCTTGGCGCGCCGCGAACTGCAGCGGCATGTCCGGCACCACCGCCGTCAGTCGCCGAAACGGCGATAGAACGGGCGCTTGGCGGCCTCGACCAGGACGAGGTAGGCGCCGACCGCGACGGCGAGATAAAGGAAAAAGAGCGGTGGCAAGGGTATGAGGCCGAACCACGCGCCGACCGGCGTGAACGGGAGGGCCAGCGCGACCGCAGTCAGCCCCAAGGCTGCGGCCAGGAGCAGTGAATGCGGCCGGCTCTTGAGCAACGGCCGGCGTGTGCGGATCGCGAACACGACCAGGATCTGGGTCGCCAGCGACTCGACGAACCACCCGGTCTGAAACAGGCTCTGGCCCGCGGCGAACAGCTTGAAGAGCGCATAGAAGGTCAGGAGGTCGAAGACCGAGCTCAGGGGTCCGAACACCAGCATGAAGCGCGCGACCAGGTGGTTGTCCCATCGCGCCGGCTTCGAGGTCGCCTCTTCGTCGACCGTGTCGAAGGGGAGCACGGTTTGCGACAGGTCGTAGATCAGGTTGTTGAGCAGCACCTGGACCGGCAGCATCGGCAGGAAGGGCAGCAGCACCGCGGCCAGCGCCATGCTCAGCATGTTGCCGAAGTTGGAACTGCTGCCCATGAACACATATTTGGCGACGTTGCGGACCGCCCGCCTCCCCTGCACTACCGCGCGCAGCACGACGGAGAGATCGTGTTCCAGCAGGATCAAGTCGGCGGCCGCTCGCGCGACGTCGGCGGCGTCATCGACCGAGATGCCGACGTCGGCGGCGTGCAGAGCCGGCGCGTCGTTGATGCCGTCGCCGAGATAGCCGACCACGTGTCCCAGGCGTTTCAGCGCCAGGATCACGCGGAGCTTCTGCTGCGGGTTGACCCGGCAGAACAAGGTGACCTTGGGCAGCTGGCCGATCAGGGCCTCGTCGGAAAGATGCGCCAGCTGCTCGCCGGTCATGGTGCCGAGGACCGGCAGGCCGAGGGCGGTGAAGAGATGCCGCGCGACGTGCTCGTTGTCGCCGGTCAGCACCTTGACCTCGACTCCGGCGGCGGCCAGCGCGCGGATGGTTTCCCCGGCGCTGGCCTTGGGCGGGTCGAGGAAGACCGCGAAGCCGGCGAAGGCGAGATCGGTCTCGTCGGTGGTCACCGCGGAGACGTGATCCGCCGGTACCGTGCGGCTGGCGATCCCAAGACAGCGCTGGCCTTCGGCGCTCAAGCCGCCGAAGGTTGCGGTGATCGCCGTCCGCGCCGCGTCGTCGAGCGCGCGCTCCTCGCCGGCGGCGGTGAGGTAGCGGCTGGAGAGGCGCAGGATCTCTTCCGGCGCGCCTTTCACGATCAGGCGCCGTTCGCCGCCGTTCTCGGCCAGAATGGAGACCCGGCGCCGCTCGAAGTCGAACGGCGCCTCGTCGATCTTGTGCCATTGCGCCGCGTCGATCACGCCGGCCGGCGGCGGCGCCTTCAGGATCGCCTCGTCGAGCGGGCTCTTCATGCCGCTCTCGCAGCGGCTGTTCACGAAGGCATAGAGAAAGGCATGCGGACTCTCGGCGCCGAGCCCGTCGATGCACTTGACGAGATCGATCCGGGCTTCGGTCAAGGTCCCGGTCTTGTCGGTGCAGAGCGTATCCATGGCGCCGATGTCGTGGATCGCCGCCAGGCGCTTGACCACGACCTTCCGCCTGGCGAGCTCGATGGCAGAGCGGGCCAGCGTCACGGTCAGGATCATCGGCAGCAATTCCGGCGTAAGGCCGACCGCCAGTGCCAGAGCGAACATCACCGATTCCAGCACGGGCCGCTGGAAGGCGATGTTGACCACCAGCACGAACAGCACCATCAGCACGGCGATCCGGAGGATCAGCATGCCGAAGCGCCGGACGCCGATCTCGAAGGCGGTCGCCGGTGGCTTCAACGCAAGGCTGATGGCGAGCGCACCTAAGGCGGTGCCATGGCCGGTGCGCACCACCAGGGCGCTCGCCGTGCCGCTGATCACCGAGGTCCCGGCGAAGACGGCGTTGATGGCGCCGGCAAAGCCGGCGGCATCGGGACCGCTCTCACCCGCCAGCTTTTCGGCAGGATAGGGCTCGCCGGTCAGCAGCGCCTGGTTGACGAACAGGTCCCTGCTTTCGATCAACCGGGAGTCGGCCGGGACGAGATCGCCGGCGCCGAGCTCGATCACGTCTCCCGGCACCAGACGGTCGACCGGGAGCGATACCTTCTTGCCGTCGCGCCGCACGGCCGCGTCGATCGCGACCGAGCGGCGCAGGGCCTCGACCGCGGTCTCGGCCCGGTTCTCCTGCACGAAGTCGAGAATCATGCTGAACGCGACGATCGCCACCACGATCACAAAGCTGGCGACGTCGCCTGCGGCGGCGGAAAGCGCGCTCGCCACCAGCAGCATGATGACCAGGGGATTCTTGAAACGGCTGAGGAAGCGGAGCCAGCGCGGCGCGCGCTGGACCGCGGCCGCATCGTTTGGGCCGTAGCTTCTGATGCGGAGCGCGGCTTCGTCCGCGGTGAGGCCGGCCTGCGTGGTCTTCAGTTCCGCCAGCAGATCGGCCAAAGGTGCGCGCCAGAGCCGGTCATGGCCTGCGGGCATGGCCGGCTTCAAGGGTGCGGCATGGACAGAGGGATTGAGCAAGCGGCGATCCCGATCGGCCCGCGATGGACACGCCGGAGGTTAGCGGGCGGTGTGGGGATTGTATGTTAAATTCTGGCCTTCTAGTCTCGGAGGAGGCTGCCGGCCTCCGCGATGAAGGAGTGAGCGATGAAGGTCCATATCGACATCGACTGCACGCCGGAAGAGGCGCGGGCGTTCTTCGGTCTGCCCGACGTGCAGCCGGTGCAGGCCGCCGTCATGAAGGAGCTGGAGACGCGGCTGATGCAGGGCATGCAGGCGATGGATCCCGAGACCTTGATGAAGACCTGGCTGCCGGCCGGGATCGCCGGGATGGAGCAGCTGCAGCGCATGTTCTGGCAGCAATTCGGCGGCGGGCCGGATAGAAAGACCGGCCTGTAGGAACACGAAAGAGGCGAAATGTCCGATCGCGAGCGCCCCGATGATCCGGCGCCCTATTACCGCGCCCATGTCTTCTGCTGCGTCAACGAGCGGCCGGAGGGCCATCCGCGCGGCTGTTGCAAGGCCAAGGGCGCGGAGAAGCTGCGCAACTATCTGAAGGCCCGGGCCAAGGAGCTCGGGCTCGACGACATGCGCATCAACCAGTCCGGCTGCCTCGACCGCTGCGAGCTCGGCCCGACCATGGTGATCTACCCGGAAGGCATCTGGTACAGCTACGCGACCATCGAAGATGCCGAGGAGATCCTGCAGCGCCATCTCTTGAGGGGCGAGCGGGTCGAGCGGCTGATGCTGCAGCCCGAGGACAGACTCCCCGAGGATCGCGCGGCTTTGCGCAAGTCCGCGCAATGAGCACCATCTTCGCGCCGGCCACGCCGGCGGGAAGATCGGGTGTCGCCGTCATCCGGATCTCAGGCCCGGAGGCCGGTGCCGTGCTGCGTGGCGTCACGCAACGCGATCTGCCACCACCCCGGGTCGCTGCGCGACGGAAATTCTACGCGGTGGCTCCCGCCGACGTGATCGACGACGGCTTGGCTCTGTGGTTCCCCGGCCCAAACAGCTTCACCGGCGAGGACATGGCGGAGTTGCACATCCATGGCGGCCCGGCGGTCATCGCGGCGATGTCTGAGGCCCTTGCCGCACAAGGGCTCCAGCCGGCGGAGCCCGGCGCTTTCACGCGCCGCGCCTTCAACAACGGCAAGCTCGACCTGACCGAGGTGGAGGGCTTGGCGGACCTGATCGCCGCCGAGACCGAAGCGCAGCGCCGGCAGGCGCTCCGCCAATTGGAAGGCTCGTTCGGCGACCGGGTCGAGGCCTGGCGCGGCGGCCTGCTCGGGGCGCTGGCGCGGATCGAAGCGGCCATCGATTTCCCGGAAGAGGATCTGCCCGCCGATCTCGTCGATGGCATCGATGAGGCGATGCGCGCGGTCGGCGGCGAGATTGCGCGCGCGCTCGACGACGAGCATCGCGGCGAGCGGCTGCGCGAGGGTCTCTCGGTCGTCATTCTCGGCGCGCCCAATGCCGGCAAGTCGAGTCTGATGAACGCGCTGGCGCGGCGCGACGTGGCCATCGTCTCCGACGAAGCCGGCACGACCCGCGACGTCATAGAGGTGCATCTCGATCTCGGCGGCTATCCGGTTCTGCTCGCCGACACGGCGGGCCTGCGCGAGAGCGGCAGCAAGATCGAGACCGAAGGCGTGCGCCGAGCGCTCGCCCGTGCGGCGCACGCCGATTTGCAGCTGATCGTGATCGACGGCGCGCTTTGGCCGGTCATACCTGAAGCGACGCGGGCGCTGATTGACGCTCAATCCATTCTGGTATTGAACAAGGCCGACCTGTTGCCGGAGCCGCTGCAGGCGATTTCGGGTCACCAGTTGATTGCCGTCTCGGCGTTGAGCGGTCTGGGCATTGCGGATCTGCTTGCGGCGCTGAAAGTGCGGGCGGCCGCACTGTTGGCCGCCGGGGATCAGCCGGCGATCACCCGGCTGCGCCACCGGACGGCGCTCGAGGATTGCCGAGACACACTGGCCCGGGGTCTGGCCGTCGGGCCCGTGGAGTTGAAGGCGGAGGAGCTCCGGCTGGCGGCGCGGGCGCTCGGGCGGATCACCGGCCGGGTCGATGTCGAGGACGTGTTGGACTTGATCTTCCGCGAGTTCTGCATTGGTAAGTAATTGAAAAAAAGGGATAAAGTGTAATTGTTCCACGTGGAACGGACGAGCGGGGCAAACTTTGACGTGATCGTGGTCGGCGGCGGCCATGCCGGGACGGAGGCCGCCGCGGCTGC
Organism: Candidatus Cybelea sp.; assembly: GCA_035542015.1. Lineage (GTDB taxonomy): Bacteria > Pseudomonadota > Alphaproteobacteria > Dongiales > Dongiaceae > Dongia. The sequence goes on along the minus strand of DATKMF010000043.1, from coordinate 61,033 downwards.
CGCGCGCATGGGCGCGCGCACGCTGCTGGCCACCCACGATCCAGGCAGGATCGGCGAGATGTCCTGCAACCCGGCCATCGGTGGCTTGGCCAAGGGGCATCTGGTCCGGGAGATCGATGCGCTCGACGGAATCATGGCCCGGGCGATCGACCGCGGCGGCATTCAGTTCCGCATGCTCAACCGCTCCAAAGGCCCGGCGGTCCGTGGACCCCGGGCCCAGGCCGATCGCAAGCTCTATCGCCAGGCGGTCCAGGCTCTGCTGGCCGGGCAGGCCGGGCTGACGATCTTGGCGGCGAAGGTCGAGGATCTGACGCTCGACGCATTCGGACGGATCTTGGGGATTGTCACCGGCGAAGGCGAGCGGGTCCGTGCCGGCACCGTCGTTCTGACCACGGGGACCTTCCTCAACGGGCTCATCCATTGCGGGGAAGAGCGGGTGCCGGCGGGGCGGGTTGGCGAGGCGCCGGCGTTGCGGCTCTCGGAGACCCTTGCCCGGATCGGCTTCGGTCTGGGCCGACTGAAGACCGGTACCCCGCCGCGGCTCGACGGAAGGACGATCGACTGGGCCGGCTTGGAAATGCAGCCGGGCGACGAGCCGCCGGCGCCGATGTCCTTTTTGACCCGGGAGATTGCAACAGTGCAGATTGCCTGCGGCATCACCTATACCGGAACCCAGAGCCACGACCTGATCCGGGCCAACCTCCACCGTTCGCCGATGTATTCGGGCCAGATCGAGAGCCGGGGTCCGCGCTATTGCCCTTCGATCGAGGACAAGGTCGTGCGTTTCGCCGACAAGGCAAGGCATCAGATCTTCCTGGAGCCGGAAGGCCTGGATGACGCGACCGTCTATCCCAACGGAATCTCGACTTCGCTCCCCAAGGAGGTCCAGGCCGCGCTGCTGCAGACCATTCCGGGGCTTGAGCATGCCGTCATGCTTCGGCCCGGCTATGCCATCGAATATGACTTCGTCGATCCGCGGGAGCTCCGCCCCAGTCTGGAGACGCGGCGCGTGACGGGCCTGTTCCTGGCGGGCCAGATCAACGGCACCACCGGTTATGAAGAGGCCGCGGCTCAGGGTCTCGTTGCCGGAATCAATGCGGCCCTGGCGGCTGGCGGCCGGGGCGCGGATTTCGTGCTGGACCGGGCGGAGGCCTATGCCGGCGTGATGATCGACGATCTCGTCACCCGCGGGGCCGACGAGCCCTATCGCATGTTCACCAGCCGGGCCGAATATCGGCTCTCGCTTCGGGCCGACAATGCCGACCAGCGGCTGACTGGCCGCGGGATCGCGCTCGGCTGCGTGGGAGCGGAGCGCGCCCGCGCCTTCGGTGAGAAGCGGGCCGCACTCGAGGCTGCGCGGCGGCAGATGACGGCCCTCAGCGCCACCCCGACCGAGCTGAAGGCCCTCGGAATCCCCATCAATCAGGACGGCGTTCGGCGCAATGCGCTGGAGCTCTTGGCCTACCCGGATATCAGCTGGGAGCGCCTCACGGGTATTTGGCCGGCGCTCGCCGGTTTTGCCCCGGCGATCGCCGAGCAGATGGAGATCGATGGTCGGTATGCGGGATACCTCAAACGCCAGGACGCCGACATCCAGGCCTTCCGTCGGGATGAGGAACTGAGCCTCTCCCCGGACCTCGACTACGACCGGGTTCCGGCGCTGTCGACCGAGGTGCGGCAGAAGCTGAGTGCCGCCCGGCCGGCGACACTCGGCGCCGCGGGCCGTATCCCGGGCGTCACCCCTGCGGCGCTCATCGCCCTGCTCCGGCATGTGAAGCGCCGCGCTGCCGCAGCCTAAGCCGGTGCCGGCACCCATGACCCCCGACCAATTCCGAACGGAATTGCAGGCTCTCGGCGTCGATGTTCCACGTGAAACTTTGGCGGCGCTTGAAGCCTATGCGGCCTTGCTGAAAAAATGGCAGCGGGCGATCAACCTGGTCGCCGCTTCGACGCTCGACGACATCTGGGGCCGGCATTTCCTGGATTCCGCCCAGCTCCTGCCCCTGCTCGCCCCGCCGGAGGCTGGCGACGGCGGCATCACCGACCTCGGCAGCGGAGCGGGCTTCCCCGGCCTCGTCCTCGCCATCCTGTCCGGGCGCCGGACCCAGCTGATCGAATCCGACCAACGCAAGGCGGCCTTCCTTGGCGAAGCGGCTCGGGCGACCCGGTGCGCTGGGCGGGTGCAGATCCATCCGGCTCGGATCGAGGCGCTGCGGCCCTGGACCGCAGGCACGGTGACCGCGCGTGCACTCGCTGATCTCCCCACCCTGCTCGCCATGGCGGCGCCGTTCTGCGGGCCGGAAACGGTCTGCGTCTTTGCCAAGGGGGCCCGCGCCGATGATGAATTGACCGCGGCCGAATTAGACTGGAATATGACCACCGAGCGCCGCCGGAGCATCACCGATTCCACCGGCCTCATCCTCAGAGTGTCGCATCTCGTCAGACGGGGCCAGACGTGATTGAGCAGCCCGGAGCCGAAGCAGCGGCGGAGCCAAGAGCTTCCGGCCAGCCCCGCATCATCGCCATCGCCAACCAGAAGGGCGGCGTCGGCAAGACCACGACCGCAGTCAACCTGGCGACCGCGCTCTCGGCCTGCGGCCGGCGCACGCTGATCATCGATCTCGATTCCCAGGGCAATGCCTCGACCGGGCTCGCCATCACCAGCCTGCAGCGCCGGCTCGGCTCCTATCAGGTCCTGGTCGGCGGCGCGAGTCTCTCGGCGGCTACGCAACCGACGGTTGTGCCGAACATGTGGATCGTCCCGGCGAGCGCCGACCTGGCCGGCGCCGAGATCGAGCTGATCGAACTCGAGCGTCGCGAGTATCGCCTGCGCGATGCCCTCGCCCGCGCGGCGAGCCAGGGGCCGCTGCCCTATGATTTCATCTTGATCGACTGCCCGCCCTCGCTGAGCCTGCTCACCTTGAACGCGATGGTGGCGGCCGACTGCGTTCTCGTGCCGCTGCAATGCGAGTTCTATGCGCTCGAAGGCCTGTCGCAGCTGATGCGCACCATCGATCGGGTGAAGCGTTCTTTGAATCCCGTGCTCGAGATCCAGGGCGTCGTCCTCACCATGTTCGACAAGCGCTCGAGCCTGAACGAGCAGGTCGCCTCCGACGTGCGCGCGCATTTCGGCGCCAAGGTCTACCAGACCGAGATTCCCCGGAACGTGCGGGTCGCCGAGGCGCCGAGCCACGGCAAGCCCGCCCTGCTCTACGACATCCGCTGCGCCGGGAGTCAGGCCTATGTGCGGCTGGCCGGCGAGCTGCTGAAACGCGAGCACGGCCTCTCCGGCCGCTCGCTGAGTGCAGCGTAAGACAGGCGCGGGGTGACCATGGCGGCGAAACGTCCTCATCTCGGCCGCGGGCTCTCGGCGCTGCTGGGCGGCGAGGAGACCACGCTCGATCCGGCCTCGCAGCGCAATGTCCCGACCGAGTTCCTGCACCCCGGGCGCTATCAGCCGCGCGGCCGCTTCTCGCCCGAGGAGCTGAACGCGCTGGCGCAGTCGGTCAAGGAGAACGGCATCCTGCAGCCGATCCTGGTCCGGCCCTACACCAAACTCGGCGGGCATTTCGAGATCGTCGCCGGCGAACGGCGCTGGCGCGCGGCCCAGCTCGCCCAATTGCACGAGGTGCCGATCATCGAGCGCAACCTCGACGATCGCAGCGCGCTCGAGATCGCCCTGGTTGAGAACGTGCAGCGCGAGGACCTCTCGCCGCTCGAGGAGGCGGACGGTTATGCCCGCCTCATGTACGAGTTCGAATACACCCAGGAGATGCTGGCGGAGCGGATCGGCAAGAACCGTTCGACCATCGCCAATCTCCTGCGCCTGCGCGATCTGCCCGATCCGATCAAGGCGATGCTCGCCGACGGGCGTCTCACGGCCGGGCATGCCCGCGCCATCCTCGGGGCGGCCGACCCGATGGCTCTCGCCGAGACCATCGTTGACAAGGGCTTGAACGTGCGCCAGGCGGAAGCGCTGGCGCGTCAGCAGAAGACCGCACCGAAGCCGCGCAAGAAGGATGCGGTACCGGATGCGGGCAAGGACGCGGATACCCGCGCACTCGAGCGCGATCTCTCGCTGAAGCTGGGACTGAAGGTCGAGATTCAGTTCGATGGTAAGGCCGGCCGACTGGTGCTGCACTACGGATCGCTCGACCAGCTCGACGCCGTGATCGAGAAGCTCAACGCATAGCGCTCCGAAAATAGTCATCTTATCTCAGCCGCCGCGTCCATAGTCCTTTCTGGGACTACCGTCTCGTCGCCTCGCCGCGCGATCGCTGATAGCTTTCGGCGCGGCGACACAGGCGATTCGAAAAGCATCGGCGCATATCCCTTCATGTACCAACTCGAACGGCCGCCCCACCTCGTCTATGCCGGGGTCGACGAGGTTCAGTCCGCGAATATCCGAACACTCATCGACTACTGGCGCAGCAAATGCCGTGGTGATACCCCGCCGCCGCGCAGCGCGATCGAGCCATCCGACATCCGACCCCTGCTGCCGTATCTGGTGCTGGCCGAGCTTTCGCAAGCGCCGCTGGAGATCGTCTATCGCCTGGTCGGCACCGCTGTCGCCAAGGCGCATCGCGATGACTTCACCGGTCGATCGCACGACACGGTCGGCAGCCTCGCGGGCTCCGGAATCGAGGATGCATACCGGCGGGTGCTCGAGAACGGCGCCCCGAGTTGCGGCCGCACCGGGCTCGATGCCGGCGACGGTTCCTGGATCGGCTTTGAATACGCGATCCTGCCCCTGAGCGACGACGGCCGAGCCATCAACAAATGCCTCGCCATCGAATGCCCCGGCGAGCCTGAGCGTTCGGCTTGAACCACCCGTATCTTCCCTTATTCAGGTTCTAACGAGCCGTTAACTAAGCAAGCGTAGCTTGGGCACGCATTGCCGCCAGAGATTGCAGCCCGAGGCGGCATGCAGGGAGGCGGAGATCCTTCAGCCCGGACCGAACCGATTCATCGTTCTGGCGGTGCTGGCCTATGCGGTGCTCGCCTCGCTCTGGATCGTATTCTCCGATCGGATGCTGATCGCCATCGCCGATCCCGAACAGGCGGCGCGTCTCTCCAGTTTCAAGGGTCTCGCCTTCGTCCTGGTGACGGCGGTCGCCCTGGCGGCCGCCCTGCGCTACGTCGCATCCCGCAGCACCTCCGCATTTGGCCCCACTGCCCCTCGGCCGGCGCCGCCCTGGCCGCTGCTCGTCGTCCTTGGCATCGTGACTGTCGTGCTGGTGGCCGTGGCCGTTCTTGCCTATCGCAGCGGCTCGGCCACGATCAAGGATGAAGAACTCACCGAGCTCAAGACGGTTGGCGATCTCAAAGCCACGACCATCTCGCGCTGGCTCGACGAACGCCGCGCCAACGCCCGGGCGCTCGCGCGCAGCCCCGCCATGGCCGATTCGATTGCCGCCTGGCAGACCAACGACTTTCCCTCGGAACGCGACAGCATCAGGGGCGCGCTCGCGGACATGCGATCGGCCTACGGCTTTGCCTCGGCGCAGCTGGTGGACGGCAACGGGAATGTCCTGCTCACCGCCGGCGTGCCCACGCTGCGTGGCCTGCGGCTGACTCAGGCCATCGATCGGGCGGTGGAAAGCAGCGACGCTGCCTTCGTCGATCTCTATCCCAACGAGGCCGGCGCCGGCATCCGAATGGCATTCGTTGCGCCGGTGGCACGACCGCGCACCGGCGCCCCGGTGTCCCAGAGCCTGATCGTCCTGGAGCTGGATCCGAACGACTTTCTTTACCCACTCCTCCGCACTTGGCCGACCCCGGAAAGGACCGGCGAGATCATCATGGTGCGCCAAGAATGGAACCGCGCCTTGATCCTGAACGACTTGCGCGACCGTCCTGGGAGCGCCCTCACCCTGGCGCTCCCGTTGAGCCATGAAGGCCTTCCCGTCGCGAGGCTCCTGACCGGCCAAGACCAGGATTCCGGGTTCGAAGGCATGGAAGATCGCAGCGTGCGGATCCTCGCGGCCGGGAAGCCCGTCCCCAATACGCCCTGGACCATCCTGGCGAAGATCGACGAGGACGAGGCGTTCCGGCCGATGGGCCGTCTCGCCATCATCACCGCGGCTCTGGCGGCCGCCGTACTGCTGCTCGCGACGGCCATCGCGGCCTTCGTCTGGCAGCGTCAACAGCTGCAATCCGCGTTGGCCGAGGTCGATCAACGCAAGCAGACCGCCGCCGCCGAGCTCCGATTCCAGGCCACCCTCGAGCAGGCACCGATAGGGCTTGCCCATCTCGACCTTGATGGCCGCTGGCTTCGTGTGAACCATCGCTTCTGGGAGATCGCCGGCTACGACCGCGAGGCGCTGTTCGCCCTCGATCCGCGCGTCATCACCGATGACGGCGCATACACGCTCGACACTTGCATCCCCAGGCTTCTGCGTGGCGAGGTCGACCGCAGTACCGACGAACGCGTGCACCACCGGCGGGACGGAACGAAGCTCTGGCTCAAGCTTGACCTCGCTCTGGTGCGGGGGGAGAAGGGCGCGCCGCAGTTCTTCGTCCTCACCATCGAGGACATCTCCGACCGGAAAGCCGCCGAGATCGCGCTGCAGGAGCGCCTCTCACTCAGCGAGTACATGGCGAAGATCGCGAAAACGGTGCCTGGCATCATCTATTCCTACAGACTGCGGCCGAACGGGGCCATTTCGATGCCGTATGCCGGACCGCACCTCGCGGACATATTCGGTCTCGAACCGGGGGAAGTGCGTAAGAACGCAAGCGCGATCCGGGCGCGCATCCATCCCGACGACCGCGCGCGGATGGACGCCTCGGTCATGCGATCCGCCGAATCACTCACGATGTGGGAAGAGCAGATCCGCGTGCTGCACCCGACCAAGGGCGAACGATGGATCGAGGCCCGCGCCGCGCCGGAACGCGAGGCGGACGGCAGCACGATCTGGTATGGCTTCGTCCGCGACATCACGGATCGGCGCAATGATGAACAGCAGCTGCGCCAGGCGGCCGCCGTGTTCTCGAACACCCAGGAAGGCGTCGTCATCACGGATCAAGAGACCCGCATCTTGCGGGTCAATCCCGCCGTATGCGCCATCACCGGCTACGGCGAGGAGGAGCTGGTCGGCAACAAGATGCGGATGCTGCAGTCCGGACGCCATGGCCGGGACTTCTACGCGACCCTGTGGGCGACGCTGACGGCGGCCGGCTTTTGGCAGGGTGAGATCTGGAACCGGCGCAAGAACGGCGAGATCTATCCCGAGCTTCTCACCATCAACGCGATCAAGGATGCCACGGGGGCGGTCGTCAACTATGTCGGGACGTTCACCGACATCACGCGGCTGAAGCGCACGCAAGACGAGCTTGAGCAGCTCGCGCACCACGATGCGCTGACCGGGCTCCCGAACCGACTGCTGTTGATCTCGCGCCTCGATCATGCACTTGAGCGGGCGCGGCGGCACCAAGGCACGGGGGCGGTGCTGTTCCTCGATCTCGATCGCTTCAAGATGGTGAACGACAGTCTTGGCCATCCGGCCGGCGACGAGCTGCTGATCCTGGTGACGCGGCGCCTCCGCGCGCGCCTCCGGGATCCCGACACGCTCGCCCGCCTCGGCGGCGACGAGTTCGTGGTCGTTCTGGAGGAGCTGCATAGCCCGGACCAGGCCGCCGGCATCGCTCAGGCGCTCATTGAACGGCTGACCGAGCCCTTCCAGCTCTCTGGCGGGCAGGACGTCTATATCGGCGCCAGCGTCGGCATCAGCCTCTTCCCCAGTGACGGCGACTCCGCCGCCCAGCTCATTCAGCAGGCCGACACCGCGCTCTACGAGGCGAAGGAAGGCGGCAAGGGCATCTATCGCTTCTACCGATCCGCACTGACCGAGGCGGCCAATGCCAGGCTTGACCTCGAAGCACGGCTACGGCGCGGCCTGGAGCGCGGCGAGCTGGTGCTCTACTACCAGCCGCTGGTCGCGATCCGCGACTGCCGCATCGTCGGCGTCGAGGCACTGTTGCGCTGGCAGGATCCAAGCTCCGGCCTGGTGGAGCCCGATGTCTTCATCCCGGTGGCCGAGGAGACCGGTCTCATCGTGCCACTCGGCGACTGGGTGTTGCGCGAGGCCTGCCGACAGATGCAGGCCTGGCGCGCCGCCGCCGTGCCGATCGCATTCGCAGCGGTCAATCTCTCGCCGCGGCAGTTCCAGCTGCCCAACATCAGCGAGCACATCCACGGCATCCTCAAGGAAACCTGCCTCCCGCCGGAATGCCTGGAGATCGAGATCACCGAAGGCGCCTTGATGCATGACGGCGAGGACACGCTTACGAAGCTCGCCGCCCTGAAGGCCCTCGGCATCCGCCTGGCGGTCGACGATTTCGGCACCGGATACTCTTCGCTCTCCTACCTGAAGCGCTTCCCGATCGCCAAGCTGAAGGTGGACAAGAGCTTCGTGCGCGACATTCCCGCCGATCCGGCCGGCACGCAGATCACCGCCGCCGTCATCGGCCTCGCCAAGTCCCTGAAGCTCGAAGTGGTCGCCGAAGGCGTCGAGACCGCAGCCCAGCTTGCCTTCTTGGCGGCGACGGGTTGCGACGGCGCCCAAGGCTATCTGTTCGCGAAACCGCTCCCTGCAGCCGATCTGGCCGCTTTGGTCGCCGACGGCGACCGGCCTTGGACTCGCGGCGCCGAAGCCGTGCCGGCCAAGAGCGGCATCGGCCGCGGCTGAGCCCCGATCAGCGCTCGCCGGTCTTCGGTCGCGGCAGCCGCATGGTCACCCCGAGACCGCGCATCGCACCGATCTCCATCGCGCCGTTTGCCAACGTCACGTCGCCGCCATGGGCGCGCGCGATGTTGCGGGCGATCGAGAGACCGAGACCTGCCCCCTCATGGCGCCCCGAACGCGCCCGGTCGAGGCGGTAGAAGGGCTCGAACACCCGTTCGCGCTCAGCCTCGGGAATACCGGGACCCTGATCGCGGATGGTGATCTCAACGGCGTCACCGGTGTCGACGATGCGGGCTTCCGCGCCGCCGCCATATTCGACGGCATTCTCCAGGATGTTGCGCAACGCGCGACCGATTGCGATGGGGCGGCACGCGAATTCCAGGTATGAAGGGCCGCGATAGACCGCCTCCCGGCCGAGATCGGCGATCTCCTGGCAGAGGCTCTCCACCAGGCTCGCGAGATCGATCCGGCAGCGTGCTTCCGCGGCGCTGGCGTCGCGGGCAAAGTCGAGCGTCGCCGCGATCATCTGCTCGATGCGTTTCAGGTCGGCCAGCATGTGCTGCCGTTCGCTCCCGCTGGGCAATGCCTCGGCCCGCAGGCGCAACCGCGAGATCGGCGTCCGGAGGTCGTGCGAAATCGCCGCCAGCATCTGGGTGCGGTCGGCGACGAATCGGGCAATCCGCCGCTGCATCGCGTTCATCGCCGCGGCCGCGCTCTTGAGCTCCGCAGGGCCCCGCTCCGGCACCGGCGATGCCGCCATGTCGAGGCCGAGACGCTCGGCGGCGGCTGAGAAGCGCCGGATCGGCGCCGTCAGCCGGCGCGCGACAAGGAGGGAAAGCGGCACCGCGCCGATCAGCGACAAGCCCCACCAGAGCAGCAGGCGCACGAAATCGGGGTGGCGCAACAGCTCGGCCGGGACGGTCAGCACCAGCCAGCGATGGGTGGCATCCGCGCCGCTGAGGCGAAGCCAGAGCCGGAAGATGGCGGGTGGCCCGGGCGGCGGGCCGGCTTGCGGCGGAAAGGGCGCTTCGACCAGCAGCATGTCGTAACGTCCGCCGGCCCGCGTCATCAATTGCATGCGGAGGTCGTGGATCGGCGGCGGATCGAACACTTCGCCCAGCGGCGCGAAATCCGAGGCGAAGCGCGCGTGCACATTCGCATCCGGCCCGATGGTTCCGTTCCGGGCGGACGTCAGCGCCCGATCGACGATGGCCGCAAGCGGATCGGCATCCATCGCCGGCAGCACATGGAGGCGCTCGCCCGTCAACAGCAGAAACCCGACCAGCTGGGTCAGCAGCAATCCGCCGAACACCGCGAGCGAGACCCGGAGCGCGATGCTGTCGCGGAGCAACAGCCCGGTGCGCCGTCGTCGCGCTGGCCTCGGCGGCACCGCCGCTCCGGGTGTCGCCTCCAGCGCGCTCATCCTTCGCCCTCCAACGCCACCGGCACGATGAGCTGATAGCCGCCGTTGCGCACGGTCTTCAGCAGATCGGTTCCGCCGCCGCCGCCGAGCTTGGCGCGAATCCGGCTGACCAGAATATCGATGCTTCGGTCGGCGCCGTCGCTCGGCTTGCCGGTGGTGAGCTCCACCAGATGTTCGCGCGTCAGCATCATCTGCGGGTGGTCGCAGAAGGCGAGCAGCAGGTCGAACTCTCCGGACGTCAAGGTGATGAGCACGCCTTGCGGCGACCAGACCTCGCGTCGCCCGACGTCGAGGGTCCACCCGGCAAAACGATAGTGCCGCCGCACGCTGCGGGCGCCGAAGCTGCGGGGCGCACCATCGCGCGCGCGGCGGAGCACGGCGCGAATGCGTGCGAGGAGCTCGTCGGAATCGAACGGCTTTGCCACATAGTCGTCGGCCCCGGCGTCGAGCCCCGCGACCCGGTGCGGTCCCTGGCCCAGGGCCGTCAGCATGATGATCGGCAGGTTGCAAAGCGAGCGAACCCGCCGGCAGAAATCCAGCCCGTCCTCGCCCGGCAGCATCAGGTCGAGCAGCACGAGGTCGGGCCCGCCGCCGGTGATCAGCTTCAGCGCCGACGCGGCGTCGCCCGCCAGTGATGGACGGAAGCCGCTGCGATCAAGCAGCCGCGCCAGCAGCAGCCGGTGGCCGCGATCGTCGTCAACCACCAGGACATGCGGCCGCCCTGGCGGCTTCCGATGGGGTAAGTCGGCCGGAACGGATGTCTCCGGAATCGATGGCGCGGCTTCTGTCATGCGGTGCTTCCGAGATAAACAGCGCGCTCGTTCTGACGAAACGGCGAGCGAGATGCAACCGGCGCCGCAACGGGTTCCGCCGCGGGGCGCGACGGAACCCGCCGGGCTCTAGATCGTCACCCGTTAGACGGTGACCTGGGTGCCGACCCCGTTGCTCTGGGTCAGCTTCTGCAGATCGCTCAGCAACTGCTTCAGATCGCTCTTCACCGCGGCGGAGGCCGAGTTGCTCGAAGTGCTATCCGAAGTGTCGTCGCTGCTGTCGCTGTTGCCGGTGGCGCCTTCCAGCAGGCTCAGCAGCTGATCGAGCGCGCTGCCGCCGCTGGAGCCGGAGCTCGAACCGGTGCTCGAGTCATCCGATGCCTGTGGCGGCGGTGGAGGCGGCGGTCCATCTGGTCCGCCGGCACCACCCGGGCCGCCCGGTCCTCCCGGACCACCCGGGCCTCCGGCCGATCCGTTGGCCTCTTGGCTCCCGATCAGCACCGAACGCATGCTGGAGCTCAGCTTCTGGAAGCCGGTCTCCAGCTCGTCCTGGCTCAAGCCGCCGCTCCCATCGGTGTCGAAGGCCTTGAACAGCGCGGAGGCTATCCCGCTGTCCATGCCTCCGCTCTGTCCAGAGGTACCGTTGGGTCCCGCGGCGAATTCAGACTCGCTGACGTCACCGCTTCCGTCCGCGTCGAGCGCCTTGAACTGCTGCTCGCGCATCTGGGCGAGGGCCGTCGAGCTGATGCCCGAGAAGCCCCCGATACTGCCGCTCATCATGTTGGTCTCCTATCGTTGGGATACGGAGCGCGGCGGAACGCATACACGCTGGATCCTTCCCGCCGGCCCCGGCCGAGCGATGCACGGGAAATGCCAATAAATAAGTAATTGTGGCGAAATATTCCGCAATAATAATACTGCATTGCCACAATATTGCCGCGCCGTCGACTTGAGAAAGTCGCCGTGACCCTCCATCCTCCGGGCGATTGCCGCTTCCGCCAAGAGGGATTCTCGTGTCTACACATTTCCGCCGGCGCCTTGGAAATCTCCGGAAACGATCCGGGACTTGCCTGGGCCGGGGCAGCCGGCGTGACGGCCCGCACAATCGCCGGCCGAACCGCGTGACCCTCTCCGGCGACTAGCGCATGATGAGGCCTGCGCGCCCGGCATTTGGCCTGGCTGCGGGGCCGACGGGACGGCGCCATGAACTCCATCACACGACCGGAACTGCTGCAGGCGGAGACGCCGATCCCGACCCGACGCTCCGGCCTCGTGTTCGCGGTCAAAGCCGCGGGCTTGAGGCTGCAGCGTCGCTGGCGCGATCGCGCGGCGCCGTTGCCGCGCCTTGCCCATGGCGACCCCCGCGCCTATCCCGCGCTGATCGCCGAATCGGTGACGCCGCTCTGGTCCGACCCGCGCCAGAGCGAGGCGCGGCATCAATTCGGCAAGGTCGAGAACCTGCGCCGCGCGGCCTGGCATTTCGACGGCTTGGTCCTGCCGGCGGACGGCGTCTTCAGCTTCTGGGGCCAGCTGGGCCGTCCGACTCGCGGCCGCGGCTTCGTCCCTGGGCGCATGCTGCGCGAAGGCTGCCTTACCGCGGCGACCGGCGGCGGGCTCTGCCAGATCTCCAACGCGCTGTTCGCAGTCGCCCTCGAAGCCGACTGCGCGATCGTCGAGCGCCATGCCCATTCCCGCATCGTGCCGGGCTCGGCCGCGGCTTTGGGCCGCGACGCGACCGTCGCCTGGAACTATGTCGATCTTCGCTTCCGCGCGCCCCGGGAGCTGATGTTGCGGGTGAGCCTGAGCGCATCATCGCTCATCGTGCAGCTGCGCGGCCGCGCCGCCGCCATGCCGGCGCGGCGCAACCCGTCCACGCTCTTCCGGAGCGCGACCCGCATCGCCAATGACTGCGGCTCCTGCTCGGCCGTGACCTGCCATCGTCATGAAGGAAGCTTGCCCCGGGCGCTGGGACGCAGCGCGTTCCTGCTCGACGAGGCCTGGCCGGAGTTCCGCGCCTATGTGCGCGAGCGCAAGGCGCGCGGCGACCTCCTCGCCATTCCGCTCGACGGCCGGCGCTGGGGCAAGCCGCGCTATGCCTGGGAAACCGAAGGCTTTGCCAAGGTTGCGACCGCGAGCCTCGCGAGCCTCGCCCAGTCTTGGGCGGCGCGCCACGCCACGGGCAACGGTCAGCGCGTGGCGGTGCAACTCCGCCGGTCCGAGGCTATCGCGCGCAAGCTGGCAAAGAACCTGACGCCCGATATGACCGAGGTCTGCGTCGCGCAATCGCTGCTGCCCTTCCTCTGGCGCATGGGCGTGCTCGGCGGCCGGCGCGTGACCGTGCTGATGACCCGGCTGCCGATGGCGATGCTGCAGGCGCGGCTCGACGCCTTCGCGGCCATCAATCCCGAGCGCGCGACGCTCGCCGATTTCCGCGCGCCGGCGACCCTGGTCGGCGCCGAGACGGAAGCCTTGGCCGCGGCCGATCGGATCGTGACGCCACATGCGCTCATCGCCGCACAATTTCCCGGTCGCGCCGAGCGGCTCGATTGGCATCTTCCCGCGTCTCGCCCGTTGCCGCGGAAGTCGCAGTCCCGAACGATCGCGTTTCCGGGTCCGACGCTCGCCCGCAAGGGGGCCCACGAGCTGCGCGCGGCGGCACTCGGCCTTGATTGCGAGATCGCGCTGCTCGGCGGCGATCTCGAAGGCGCCGGTTTCTGGCACGGTCTCGCCACGCGCCCGGCGGCGCGCGATGGCGCCTGGCTCTCGGAGGCGGCGGCGGTGGTCCAGCCGGCGTTGATCGAAGAGCAGCCCCGCGCGCTGCTCGCTGCACTGGCGGCGGGCGTGCCCGTGATCGCAAGTCAGGCTTGCGGAATTGTTGCACGTCCGGGCGTCACACTGGTGCCCGAGGGTGACAGTGCGGCCCTGCGCCAAGCACTGGAGCGCCTCTTTCAGGATATTGCTCACAACCGTCACTGAAGCGCCGGCCAAGCTTCACCGAAGTTTCATCTTTGGTTTCCGGGAGCATCATCGCCCCATGGGATTGAAGGCGCGCGGGGCGATTCTCCGCTGCCAAGAAACCATAGGGGTGAAGCATGAAACGTTATCTGCTGGGCACTGCCGCTCTTTCGACTGCGGCCGGCGCCGCTGCATTGCTGGCGCTGGCCATGCCGGCGATGGCTGGAGGCAAGACCAAGATCGACTTCTGGTACGGCAATTCCGGCCATATCAGCGAGGTCGTCCAGCAGGTGTGCAAGAACTTCAACGATTCCCAGCAGGACTATACGATCGTCTGCACCAGCCAGGGCTCCTATGCGGCCGCGGTGCAGAACACCATCGCCGCCTATCGCGCCGGGCAGCAGCCGACCATCGTCCAGGTGTTCGACGTCGGCACGCTCGATCTGATGCTCTCCGACGCGTACTACCCGGCCTCCAAGCTGATGGCGGATGAGGGCTACAAGGTCGATTGGAACAATTATCTCCCGGGCATCCGCGGCTACTACGCCACGTCGAAGGGCGAGATGTATTCCTTCCCCTTCAACTCCTCGACCGCGCTTCTCTATTGGAACAAGGACGCGTTCCAGAAGATCGGCAAGACCGCGGCGCCGGCGACCTGGGAAGAGGCCGCCGAGGACATGAAGGCGCTGAAGGCCGCGGGCTACGCCTGCCCCTTCGGCTTCGACATCACGGCCGATGAGAGCTGGCAGTTCCTGGAGCAGTTCTCCGCCGTGAACAACGAGCCGCTCGCCACCAAGGACAACGGCTACGGTGGGCTCGATGCCGAGCTTGTCTTCAACAAGACCAAGTTCGTGAAATACATCACCGACCTGAAATCCTGGTACGACCAGGGCCTCGCGGTGATCAAGGACGAGCAGGCCGGCCAGGACATGGTCGCCGCGTTTGCGTCAGGTGACTGCCAGATGATCCTGACCTCGGTCGGCGATCACGGCACCGTCGGGAGCACGGCGAAACCCGGCATGAACTGGAGCGTCGCCATGCTGCCGGTCTATGAAGGCGTCAAGCGCCACAGCTCGCTGGTCGGCGGCGCGTCGCTCTGGGTGCTCGCCGGCAAGTCGCCGGAGGAATACAAGGCGGCCGCCGCGTTCCTGAACTTCATTGCCCAGCCGGAGCAAGCCCTCTTCTGGTCGACCAACACCGGCTACATCCCGGTGACCAAGACCGGCTACGACTACATGGTCTCGCACGGCTTCTATGACGACCCGAAGTACAAGGGCCGGGAGATCGCGATCGCCAGCCTGACCGCCTCGGACGAGCTCTCCGCCACCCACGGCACGCGCATGGGCGGCTTCCTCCAGATCCGCAACGAGGTCGCCAACGGCTGGCAGGCGATCTTCGCCAACAAGGTCTCGGTGCAGGAAGGCATCGACGGCATGGTCGAGCGCGGCAACGCCATCCTCCGCCGCTTCGAGGCGACCTACAAAGGGAAGCAGCTGCCCTGATCCGGCAACTGTTTTCCAAGACGGCATCATTGACACGGCCACCCTCCCCCGATGCGGGGGAGGGTATGCCGTTGCGGAATTTGTGACATGGAAAAGCGCGCGCTCTTTTCCAACAAATGGCTCGGCGTGGCGCTGATCACGCCGCAGATCCTCTTGGTCTTCACGTTCTTCTACTGGCCGACCGGACAGGCGCTCTTCTGGGCCTTCACGCTCGAGCGGCCCTGGGGCGGCGGCAACGAATGGGTCGGCCTGCACAATTTCGCCAGCATGCTCGGCGACCCGGTCTATTGGGCTTCGGTGGCGAAGAGCATGGTCTTCGCCTTCGCCACGACCGGCTTCGGCATGGGTCTGGCTCTGGTCCTCGCCATCCTCGCGGACCGCGAGCTTCGCGGCTTCAGGGTCTATCGCACGGTGCTGGTCTGGCCTTATGCGATCGCGGCGCCGGCCTTGGGTCTCGCCTTCCGCTTCATCCTGGCGCCGCAGGCCGGGTTCATGGCGTTCCTCAACCACGTCTGGCCGGGCAGCTGGGACCCGGTGCTGAACGGTTTGGACGCGATGATTGCGATCATCATCGCCTATGTCTGGAAGTCGATCGGCTACAACTTCATTTTCTTCCTGGCGGCGCTGCAGGCGATCCCGAAGAGCCTGATCGAGGCGGCGGCGATGGACGGCTCCGGCATCCTTCGCCGCATCAAGGACATCCAGGTGCCGCTGCTGACGCCGACCATCTTCTTCCTGATCGTGATCAACCTGACCGACAGCTTCACCGACAGCTTCGGCATCGTCGACATCATGACCCAGGGCGGCCCCGCGCGCGCCACCGAGCTCATGGTCTACAAGATCTTCTTCGACGGGTTCAAAGGCCTCGACTATTCCGGCGCCGCCGCGCAAAGCATCATCCTGATGCTGCTGGTGATCGTGCTCACGTTCTTCCAGTTCCGCTACGTCGAGCGACGCGTGCATTACAAATAGCGCCGGGGCGGACGAAGGGCACATGGTTGAACGCACGCCGATCCTCGACATCGTCAGCCAGGTGCTGTTGTTCCTCGGTCTCTTGACCTCGCTCCTGCCGATGTCGGTGATCGTGATCGCGGCAACCCACGACATCTGGACCGTCAACCAGGTGCCGATGCCGCTCATCCCCGGCCATGACTTCTGGAAGAACGTGACCGAGGCCTGGATCCGCGCCGATCTCGGGCCGAAGATCCTGAACAGCATCGTCTTCGCCCTCGGCGTCGCCGCCGGCAAGGTCTCGATCGCGGCGCTCTCGGCCTTCTCCATCGTCTACTTCCGCTATCGCGGGAAGATGGTGGTGTTCTGGCTGATCTTCATCACCCTGATGCTGCCCCTGGAGGTGCGCATCGTGCCGACCTATGCCGTCGCCGCGAATGCGCTCAGCCCCTACCAGACGATCCTTGATCTGACCGGCATCACCTGGCTGGTGCATCAGGCCACCGGCGTCCAGATCGCGCTGAAATGGGGCCTCTTGAACTCCTACACCGGCCTCATCCTGCCGTTGATCGCCACCGCCACCGGCACCTTTCTCTATCGCCAGTACTTCCTCACACTGCCCGATGAGCTCACGGAGGCGGCGCGGATGGACGGTGCCGGTGCGATCCGCTTCTTCTTCGACGTCATCATCCCGCTTTCGCGCACCAACATGGCGGCGCTCGGCACGATCATGTTCGTCTGGGCCTGGAACCAGTATCTCTGGCCGCTGCTGGTGACGACCGATGCCGCCCACGGCACCGCGGTCACCCAGCTCAAGGAGCTGATTCCGCAGCATTTCGGCATCCCGGACTGGAACGTGGCGATGGCCGGCACGCTGATCGTGATGTTGCCGCCCCTGATCGTCGTGATCCTGATGCAGCGCTGGTTCGTGCGCGGCATCGTCGCCACCGAGAAATAGCATAAGGACCGCATCAATGGCTCGTGTCGAGATCCGGCAGGTCCACAAGAGCTACGGCAAGGTGCCGACGGTGCACGGCATCGACTTGACGATCGCCGACCGCGAGTTCGTCGTGCTGTTGGGACCCTCGGGCTGCGGCAAGTCCACCCTGCTCCGCATGATCGCCGGCCTCGAGGAGATCACGGCCGGCGAGATCGCGATCGACGGCGCCGTGGTCAACCAGCTGGAGCCGCGCCAGCGCGGTTGCGCCATGGTGTTCCAGAACTATGCGCTCTATCCGCACATGAGCGTCGCCGACAACATCGGCTATGCGCTCAAGGTGGCGGGCGTCGCCAAGGCCGAGCGCAAGGCGCGCATCGCCAAGGTGGCCGAGAGCCTCGGCCTCGCCGAGCTGCTCGACCGCAAGCCGGGCACGCTCTCCGGCGGCCAGCGGCAGCGGGTCGCGATCGGCCGCGCCGTGATCCGCTCGCCGAAAGTCTTCTTGTTCGACGAGCCACTCTCCAACCTCGACGCCAAGCTCCGCGCCCAGATGCGGATCGAGATCCGGCGCCTGCATCAACGACTGAATGCGACTTCTGTCTTCGTCACTCACGATCAGGTGGAGGCCATGACCCTGGCCGACCGGCTGGTGGTGCTGAACCAGGGCCGGGTCGAGCAGATCGGCTCTCCGGCCGAGGTCTATCGCCGGCCGGCGAGCCGCTTCGTCGCCGGCTTCATCGGCGCGCCGGCGATGAACTTCCTGGAAGGCCGCTTCGTCGCCGACGGACTGGTCGAGCTCAATCCAGGCCGTCGAATCGCGATCCCGTCGGGGCTCAAGGGACTCGACGGCACGCAGGTCACCATCGGCGTCCGCCCCGAGGAGATCGAAATCGTCGACGGGCCGCAGCCGGGCGGTATCGAGTTCGAGCTCGAAATGGTCGAGGAGCTGGGCGCCGGCCAGGTGTTGCATGGCCGCGGCTTCGGCAGCGAGATGACGGTGGTGCGCAGCGGGCCGGGCGACGGTGCCTTGGAGCGCGGCCGCGCCCTCCATCTCAAGATCGCGCCCGCCGCGGTCCACCTGTTCGACCACGCGACCGGCCGGCGCATCGACCCCTCGCCCTCGCGCCTCGCCGCGGAATAGCGCCGGCGATGATCGAAATCATCGACCGCACCGCAGTAACCTTGCCGGTGCCCGATCCGACATGCCTGGTGGCGGCGCTGGGCGCGCCGGGAGTCAAGGCCGAGCACGACCGCTTCGCCCAGGCGGTCGAAGCCCTTTCCGCGATTGAGATCCGCGTGCCGGCCGAGCCCTTGGTCCTGGCGCCGCGCTGGCGCGTCGCCGCCTGGAACGCCGAGCGCTGCAAGCACGTGGAAGCCTCCGCGGCGCTGCTGCGCGCGACCGGCGCCGACATCGTGCTGCTGTCCGAGCTCGACTGCGGCATGGCGCGCAGCGGCAACCGCCACACCATTGCCGATCTCGCGGCGGCGCTGGGCATGGGATATGCGTACGGCGTCGAATTCGTCGAGCTCGGCCTCGGCGATCCCCAAGAGCAGGCCGCCCATGCGGGCGAGCGCAACGCCATCGGCTTCCATGGTAACGGCATCCTCTCCCGTGCGCCGCTCACCGACCTCACGCTCATCCGTCTCGATGCCGGGGGCCGCTGGTTCAATGGGCGTGCAGGCACACAGCGGCGGCTCGGCGGTCGCATGGCGATCGCCGGCCGCATCGGCAGGGAATCGGAAGGCGTGATCGTGGTCTCGCTGCATCTCGAGAGCGACAGCGACGCCCAGGACCGCGCGCAGCAAATGACGCGCCTCCTCGCCGCCTTGAACGCACGCTATGGCCGCGCCCGCATGGTGATCGGCGGCGACTGCAACACCGCCGCTCTGCCGCCGGCCGCGGATGCGCCGCTCTGGCGCGACCGCTGCGAGACCTATGAGCCGCTCTTTGCGGTAATGGAACGGGCAGGCTTCGACTGGCGTGCGGCCAACGACACCGCCAGCACTCAGCGCCGGCAGCCGGACCGGACTGCCCCGCACTTCCGCCGCATCGACTGGCTCTTCACGCGGGGGCTCACGGCGAGCGCACCGCGCACCGTCGCCGCGGTGGACGATGCCGGAGCCGCGATCTCCGACCACGAGGCGATCACGACCGACCTCAGGTTCGAATAGAGGTCACCGCCGGCCCGGTATCGTCGCGATCTCCAAACCCGCGCGGCGGGTCAGCGTCTCCGCGTTGTCGCGGTAGCGCATCGCTTGCGTCTCCGCGTCGCCGATCCGCTGCAGGGCGCGCGCGATGCTGCGGCTGGACCAACGGCGGCACTGCTTCTCAAGGCGCGGCCGGTCGCGCCAGAACAGCGGTGAATTGAGAACGGCCATTGCCTCCTGCAGCGGCTCCCCCGCCTCGATTCTGCCGACCGCGCCGTGCAGCCGGAGGAAATGCCGCGCCAGCGCGCGCAGGATCATGATCGGCGCCGTCTCGGCCAGATTGAGGTCGAGCTGGCGGTCGACGGCTTTG
The DNA here is from genome assembly GCA_035542015.1 of Candidatus Cybelea sp. Lineage (GTDB taxonomy): Bacteria > Pseudomonadota > Alphaproteobacteria > Dongiales > Dongiaceae > Dongia. The sequence continues at coordinate 41,290 of DATKMF010000043.1, read as the reverse complement.
AGATCGCCTTCGGCGACGGCATGGCTGAGGTCGTCGAGCTGCACCTCGGCGGAATGGCCGACCGCGGCCATGGCATCGGTCAGTTCGATGCGCGGCGCATCGCCGGCATAGAGGACCAGTTTCTCGATCTCGGAACGCGTGGCGCCGCGATCGCCGCCCAGCGATTGTTCGAGAAAGGCGAGCGCCGGCGGTGCCGCAATCTTACCGGCTGCGGCGAGCTGCGCCTCGATGACCGCGCGGAGATCGCCGGCGGAATCGTGATAGCAGGCGATGGCGGCCGCATGCGCCGTCGACTCAAACAATCTGCGCAAGGCGCCGCGGCCAGGGAGATCGCCCGCCTCGAACACCACCAGCGCGTTCTTCGAATCTTTGTGGCCGTCGAGAAAGGATTCGATCGGCGCCGCAAGTCCGTCGGTGGTGTTGTTCACCCGCACCGCGCGGCGGCCGCCCATCATCGAGATGGCGCCCGCCTCGTCCGCCAGCCGCGCCGGGTCGTTGCGCACATCCTCGCCGCCGATTTCGGCGACGCGGAACGGATCGTCGCTGCTTCCGGCGGCCGCCTTCACCAGCGCATTCACGCGCTCGCGCACCAGACCCTCGTCGGGGCCGAAAACCAGCACGGCCGCGACCTTCTCCGCGGGGGATTTCAGGAAGGCGTCAAACTGCCGGCGATCCCATTTCATGTCGTCCTTTATACGACGACGTTGACGATCCGGTTAGGGACCAGGATGACCTTTTTCGGATTCCTGCCCTCGAGCGCGCGTTGGACCGCGGGCTCGGCGAGAGCCGCCGCTTCCGCCGCGGCACGGTCGCAGTCGCGCGGCAGGCTGATGGTGGCGCGGAGCTTGCCGTTCACCTGGACGGCGACGGTGACCACGTCGTCGATCGTGAGCGTGGGATCGGCTTCGGGCCAGGCCGTCTCCACCAGCAGGCGATTGTGGCCGAGGCTCAGCCAGATCTCCTCGGCGAGATGCGGCAGCATCGGGCCGATCAGCTGCGCCAGGATGTCCAGCGCCTCCTTGCGGACCCAAAGCCCGCCCGCATCGGCCAGCGCTTCCGGCTTCACGTCGGAAAGCGTGTTGGCTAAGGCGTAGATCTTGGCGACACCGCTGTTGAAGCGGAATTTCTCGATGTCCTCGGTGACGGCGGCGACGGTTTTGTGCGCCGCGCGGCGCAAGGCCACGGCATCGGCGGATAGATCGCGCGGCGCGGCACCGAGTTCCTCTTTCAGAGCCGGAAACGCCTCGATCCACCCCTCCGCCAGGCGCCAGAGCCGCTGGGTGAAGCGCCAGGCGCCCTCGACGCCGGCATCGGTCCATTCCATGTCGCGCTCGGGCGGAGAGTCGGAGAGCACGAACCAGCGCGCGGTGTCGGCGCCATAGGTCTCGATGATCCGGGCCGGCGGCACCACGTTCTTCTTCGACTTCGACATCACCTCCTTGCGGCCGACCTCGACCGCCTGGCCGGTCTTCACATGGACGGCGCCACCGTCGGGCCGCTTCTCCACCTCTTCCGGATAGAGCCACTGGCCGGCGCGGTCCTTGTAGGACTCGTGCAGCACCATGCCCTGGGTGAAAAGGCCGGCGAAGGGCTCGTCGAGCTTCGCGTGGTGGGTGAGCTTCATCGCCCGGGTGAAGAAGCGCGAGTAGAGGAGATGCAGGATCGCGTGCTCGACGCCGCCGATATACTGATCGACCGGCAGCCAGTAATCGACCTTATCGCGCTCGACCGGAACGTCGGCCCGGGGCGAGCAGAAGCGCGCGAAGTACCACGAGGAATCGACGAAGGTGTCGAACGTGTCGGTCTCGCGCCGCGCCTTGGCCCCGCAGTTCGGGCAGTCGACATGCTTCCAGGTCGGGTGCCGGTCCAGGGGATTGCCGGGCTGGTCGAAGGTGACGTCGTCCGGTAGCTTGACCGGTAGGTCCTTCGCCGGCACCGGCTGCGGACCGCACTTCTCGCAGTGTATGATCGGGATCGGGCAGCCCCAATAGCGCTGGCGGCTGACCAGCCAATCGCGCAGGCGGAAGATGGTGGTCGGCTCGCCGTCGCCCTGCTCCTTCAGCCTGGCGCCCGCGGCCATCTTCGCCGCCTCGACGCCGAGCCCGTTCATGAAGCCGGAATTGTAGATCGCGCCGTCCTCGGTGTAGGCGAGCTCGGCGATCGCGAAGCTGCCCGGATCCGCATCCGGCGGCAGCACCACCGGCGTCACGTCGAGCCCGTATTTCCGCGCGAAGTCGAGGTCGCGCTGGTCATGGGCCGGACAGCCGAAGATGGCGCCGGTGCCGTATTCCATCAGCACGAAATTGGCGATGTAGACCGGCAGGCGCTTGTCCTTGATGAACGGATGCAGCGCTTCGAGCGCCGTGCGGTAGCCCTTCTTCTCCTGCGCCTCGATCGCGGCTTCGGAGGTGCCGGCGGCGCGGCATTCGGCGATGAAGGCTGCCGCCCGGGGATCGCTCCTGGCCGCCTCTTCCGCCAGCGGGTGATCCGGAGAGACCGCCATGAACGAGGCGCCGAACAAGGTATCCGGCCGCGTGGTGAAGATGGTGAGCCGGTCCGCCCGGTCCTTCAGCTTGAACCGCACATAGGCGCCGGTCGACTTGCCGATCCAGTTCTCCTGCATCAGCCGGACCTTCTCCGGCCAGCGGTCGAGGCCCTTCAGCGCTTCCAGCAGCTCGTCGGCATAGGCGGTGATCTTGAGGAACCACTGGGACAGCTTCTTCTTCTCGACCGGCGCGCCGGAACGCCAGCCGCGACCGTCGATCACCTGCTCGTTGGCGAGCACCGTATGGTCGACGGGATCCCAGTTGACGAAGGCCTCGCCGCGATAGGCGAGCCCTGCCTTGAAGAAGTCGAGGAACAGCTGCTGCTGGTACTTGTAGTAGCCGGGATGGCAAGTCGCGAGCTCACGCTTCCAGTCGAGCGAGAGGCCCATGCGCTTCAACTCGGCGCGCATCGCCGCGATGTTGTCATAGGTCCAGCGTGCCGGGTGGATCTTCTGATCGCGCGCCGCATTCTCGGCCGGCAGGCCGAAGGCGTCCCAGCCCATCGGATGCAGCACATTGAAGCCCCGCGCGCGCTTGTAGCGCGCCACCACGTCGCCCATCGTGTAGTTGCGCACGTGGCCCATATGGATGCGTCCCGAGGGATAGGGAAACATCTCGAGCACGTAATACTTGGGGCGTTTGGGGTCGGCCTCGGTGCGGAAGCTGCCGCGTTCCGCCCAGACCGACTGCCATTTGGTCTCGGTTTCGAGAAAATTGTAGCGTGAAGGCATGCGGTATCCGGCCGGCGCCCCCTTTGGATCCCTCTCGGGACCCGGTGGAGAGCGCCGGTGCTGAGGGTTTACTGCTGCTGGCCCGACATGCGCAGCTGGCGGGCGCGGGTCAGGATGGCGTTCTCGAGATCGGTGCCGGTGTTGAGGGCGACCGGCGCGTCGACCCAGGCGCCGCCCTGGTTGGTCTGGCGGAACACCGAGGCTCGCACCCCGTCGGCCCGCAGCGCCCGCCCCAGGATGTAGATGTTGACTTTGAACCGCTCGTCCGGGGTCTGCGGTGGCGTGTACCAGTCGGTGATGATGACGCCGCCGAAGGGATCGGCAGAAACCAGCGGCATGAAGGAGATGGTGTCGAGGGAGGCGCGCCAGAGCAGGCTGTTGACCCCGACACCGCCCGAGGTGCCGTTGTCGGGGGCCGCCGAGTTGTTGGAAAGCAGGCCGCCCTCGCCGAACAGGGTCGAGCCGTTGCCGCTTGCCCCGCGTTCGTTCTTGTTGCGATCGTTCGGATAGGTCGGGTCGCCGCCGACGCTGAAGTTGCAGGCCCCGAGCATGCCGGCCAAGAGGCATGCGATCAGGAACGGAATCAGGCGTTTGGCAAAGGCGGCCCGGCCCCCCACGGCGGAGATTTTCATGTTGACGGCCCTTGCTGCTCCCAGATAAACGCGGTCGCGATGGTCGGCCCAAATGGTTACCACCAAGTGGTGGACCGTGGACGGACCCGGCGAAGCCGGAAAGACCTAAGCGATTTGCGGCTTTCGGGTCAAGAGCGCGACGCGGAGCAGGGGTCTAAGGAAGGCCTTTCCGGTGCCGACCTTTTCACAGGTATTTTAGGGCGATAGCAGCGGACACGCGTATGGGCCGAATCATCTGGCTGGCCAGCTTCCCGAAGTCCGGGAACACCTGGATGCGGGCATTCCTGCACAACCTGCTCCGCGATCCCCGCGGTGGCTACGACATCAACCGTCTCGGTGAGTTCTCCTTCAGCGATTCGACCATCCGTTGGTACCAAACCTATCTGACCAAGCCCGCGAAGGACTGGTCCACCAAGGACGTGATGGAGACCCGTTGGAAAGTGCAGCGCGATCTCGGCCAGCAAAGCACCGACGACGTGTTCGTCAAGACCCACAACGCCCATGTCGAATTCGACGGGATGCCCATGATCCACATGGACCTGACCGCCGGGGCGATCTACATCGTCCGCAACCCGCTCGACATCTGCATTTCCTTGGCGGATCACTACGCCTGCTCGATCGACCAGGCGATCGATATCATGGCCAACAACTCCATGGGCACGCCGACCGGCGACCAACTGGTGTTCGAGATGCACAAGAGCTGGTCGGTTCATGTTCTGAGTTGGACCAACCAGCCGGGACCCTGGCTCCACATCGTCCGGTACGAGGACATGCTGAAGAAGCCGATGGTCAGCTTCAGCCGAGTCGCCAAGTTTCTCGGCCTGCACCCCCCGCGGGAGCGGATCGAGCGGGCGGTCGCTGCTTCTTCCTTCGAAAGCCTACGCGCCCAGGAGGAGGAGAAAGGCTTCCGCGAAAGGTCTTATAAAGCGGATAAATTCTTCCGGGTTGGGAAGGCGGGGCAGTGGCGCGACGCTCTCAGCAAGGCCCAGATCGGCCGGGTGGTCGAAGGCCACAAGGAGCAGATGGAGCGGTTCGGCTACTGGCCGCTGTGAGTCCGAAGCCGGTGCGCCCAACTTCGGTGAAGGCTAATATTCCTATTGTGGAGGGTCTCGTCCAAGTTTCGAGACCGGGAAGTTGCGCTGGCGCATGTCCTCCGCGCCTGTCGTACGGCATCATCCGCACCGCCTCCACATCGGCGTGATGCTCTATAAATCATGCCGTTACGGCGAACTGTGGCAGGCTCGCCACAGATTTGGAAAAATGCCACAGGCCTTGTCGCAATTGGTTTGACACTGCGACAGCGTTTAGAGAAGGTTTCCCTGTTTGCAGGTCGGTGGGCTTGTTCGGCCTGTTCTGTCCATAGCAGAGACCCGGCTTCATGCGTCCGCACGCCGCATGAAGGGCGACAAACGGGGCGGGCAAGACGGCAGAACGTACCGAACAAATCGGCCTGAGGACGAGGGGCATCCGACTCCGGTACCGGCGTCGGTGGCAATCGCAAACTTAGGGAATCTCGAGATGAAGAAAGTTCTTCTGGGTACCACGGCCCTGCTGGGCGTCGGCGCCGTCGCCGGCACCGCGCAGGCTTCCGATGGGATCAAGCTCGACGTAGGCGGTTTCTTCCAGACCGTCTTCCAGGGCGTTTTTGACGGCAAGAGCGGGAACCAACAGTTCGGTGGTCACCGCAACTATGACCGCCTCCTGCACAACGCCGAGGTACACTTCAAGGGTTCGACCACGCTCGACAACGGCCTGACCGTCGGCGCGCAGATCGAGCTCGAAGGCGAAAACTCGGGCGACCAGATCGACAAGGCGTTCGTCTACTGGTCGGGCGGCTTCGGTAAGGTGACGATCGGTTCGCAGGACGGCCCGATCGCGGCCTGCCCCGTGTTCCCCCCGGGAGCCACGGCGAACTTCTCGGGCTTCTCCCCGGCTTCCTGGGGCTCGAACGACCCGGTCGGTTCGAACTCGGTCTGCTCCGACGTGCTTGGTGGACACACCAAGTCCAACTCGCAGATGCTCAAGTACACCACGCCGAACTTCGCGGGTTTCCAGCTCGTTGTGGCCTACACGCCGAGCAACCACGCGGAAGACTACACCGATCCCGGCGTGAACGGCTCCGGTACCCCGGTCAACTCGAACGGCGTCGCGCACCAGAGCTTCGCCACCTACCTGACCTACTCCTATGCCGGCGACGGCTGGGGCGTGGATTGGGGTGGAGGCGGATCTTGGAACGGCACCTTCAACGAGGCACATCGGACCGGCGGCCCGAGTGCTGACTACCAGACGGCTCTGAACTTCACGTTCGGCGCCTTCGCGGTCGGCGGCATCTTCGAGTTCTACGACAACGGTGGTGAGGACAACGACGCGTGGGTGGCCGGCGGCGGCGCATCCTACACCGTCGATGCCTGGACCGTTGGCATCCAGGGCAGCTACGGCCACTACAACGCCTCCACCTCGGGCACCGGTGGCGGCAACTCCAGCGGCCATGACACCCTGAGCCACATCATCCTGACCGGCAGCTACGCGATGGGCCCGGGCGTCGATCTCGATGCCGAGCTCGGCTACACCTGGTTCCACGACACCGGCGAGGGCGCGAAGGGTCCGAGCCCGACGCTCGAGCACTACCAAGCGTTCGACGTGGCGATCGGTTCGAAGCTCACCTTCTAGGCTTCGCACAGGTCCAAAGAGTATCTCCGTGGGGAGGCGGGCAACCGCCTCCCCTTCTCTTTATTCGCACCGACATAGACTCGACCTTTGATGCCGGCGTCATTTCCGGCTCGCCTTGGCCCGCCCGTGAAGGCAGAGTGCCGGGCATGGAAGATCACGCATCGGAGCCCGGTCACATCGCCGCCAATCTCGCGGAGATCCGGCGGCGGATCGCCGCGGCCGCCGCGGAGGGTGGCCGCAGCGGCGCCGAGGTCACCTTGGTCGCCGTGGCGAAGACCCATCCCGCCGCCGCGGTCGAAGCCGCGCTGGCGGCCGGTCAGACCGTGTTCGGCGAGAATCGCGTTCAGGAAGCCCAGGCGAAGTATCCGGCGCTGAAGCTGCGGTATCCCGCGCTTCGGCTGCATCTGATCGGGCCGCTCCAGAGCAACAAGGCACGCGAGGCGGTCGGCCTGTTCGATGTGATCGAGACCGTGGATCGCGAAAAGCTCGCCCGCGTGCTCGCCGACGAAATGCGCCGCCAGCGACGATCGCCCGAACTGCTCATTCAGGTAAATGTCGGCGAGGAGCCGCAGAAGGCGGGGATCGGTCCACGCGAAGCCGACGCCTTCATCCGCCTTTGCCACGAGGAGATCGGTCTCGCAGTATCCGGCCTGATGTGCATCCCGCCGGCGGAACGCGAGCCCGCGCCCTATTTCGCGCTGCTGCGCGAGATCGCGCGGCGCAACGGCCTGCGCGCGCTCAGCATGGGAATGAGCGGCGACTACGAAACGGCGATCCGGCTCGGCGCGACGCTGGTTCGCGTCGGCACGGCCATCTTCGGTGCGCGCCAAACACCGCAAGAGTCCGGTTCGGCCGCCTGATCCGACGTCAGAGAGCGGCCGCGACCTCGGCGACCAGGCCGCGGAACCACGCGATCGCCGCATGCGTGCCGTGTTCGCGGTGCCAGAGCGACATCACCTCAAGCTCGAGCGGCGCGGAATCGGGTTCGGCCAAGTCGAGATCGAAATGCTGAGCGAACAATGTCGCCAAGCGGCGTGGCAGCAGCGCCGCCATGTCGCTGTGCTTGACGATCAGCGGCGCCACGGAAGAGTAGGGGATGGTGGCGAGAATTGGGCCGCCGTCCATGTTGCCCAGCGGCACGCCGACGACGCCGCTGTGCTCGTCAAGCGAGACCCGGCGCTCGAGCCCGTTCTCGACGATGACGCTCTCGACTCCATCGACGCCCTCGTTCGAGAGCGTGGCCAGGCGGGGTAACCTGGCGATGCGATCATCGGAGACCGGCTCCTTGGGATGCAAGTAGTCGCGGCCGAGCAGCCAGACCGGCCGGTCCCGGAACAGCGGCCAGGTCTCGAACCGATCCGGCACATGGCCGAAACCGCCGACCATGAGGTCGAGGCGTCCGGCATCAAGCTCACTCACGATGCCCGCCTCGAGCGAGCGCACGACCAACTTCGCGCCTGGTGCCGCATGCCGCATCCTCAGCATCAGCTCCGGGAGCAGCACGGCGCAGATGTATCCCGAGCAGGCGATGGTGAATACGCGCGTGGTCGCCGTCGGATCGAAGTCGATCGGCGCCAACGCCATCTCGATCTGATGCAGCCCCTCACGCAGCTTGGGGCCGATCTCCGCCGCGCGCGGCGTTGCGCGCATGCCGCGCGGCTCGCGCACGAACAGCGGATCTTCAAACAGGTCGCGCAAGCGGCCGAGCGCGTGACTGACCGCCGACGGCGTGATGTTGAGCCGCGCCGCTGCGCGCGTGACGCTACGCTCCTCGATCAGCGCATCGAAGACGCGCAGCAGGTTGAGATCGAGCAGGCGAAATTGCACGTCGCTCACGGCCGGTTTGAGTACACGTCAATTGATCGCCGCATCCCGCCAGGCCATGTCGAGTGCGAACAATAAATCGATTCAACGAGCGGTTTTCCGTGGGACCCATGGCGCATTTCAATCACCTCGAATCGGACGACGGCTATCCCTGGCGACGCTATGACAGCGAATGGCGCAGCCTCAAGGCGGGCGCGTTGCTCGCTGCTCTCGTGGTCGCGCTCGCCTTTCTTATCAGCTAGTCCGAGCATAGTGGCCATCCCGAACAGGCGTTTCGGCAAAGCGCCGGCGAGCGGCGCCGCGGGGCATAAACCGCGCGCCCTTCGCTCAGGGCACGTCGGCGCTCCAGTCTTGCACGCGACCGCGATCTGATCCCTGCGGCGCCATGTGAAGGCGCTTCAAACGGAAGCTGAGGAGTCATCATTTGAGGTGCGTGGCCAGGCCCTCTACTCGTTGCGGAAACAAGGAGACGCCGCGCCATGCAGAACGGCTGCGCTGCCCGGCCCCCGCCCACTGCAGCAATATCACACATGTCCCGCGCAAAACTTCCCACCTACCGAGTCCGGATCCAGGGCTTTGTGGCGACACGAAGCTCCCCTGATATCGGCAGGCGGACCGCGGGGATCAAGAGGGGCAACTGACGGCTGCAGTCATCGGCAGGCCGCAATTTCGAAAGAGCATTCCATATGAAACGAATACTTCTCGGCAGCACCGCACTGGTCGGCGCCGCGTCGATGGCGGGCTCCGCCCAAGCTTCCGACGGCATCAAGCTCGATGTCGGCGGCTTCTTCCAGGTCGTCTACGAAGGCGTGTTCGACAACAAAGGCAACCACGGATTCGGCGCGATCCGCAACACCGACCGCATCGAGCACAACGCGGAGGTCTGGTTCAAGGGCGAGACGACGCTCGACAACGGGCTCACCGTCGGCGCCCATGTCGAGCTCGAGGGCGAAAACTCCGGCGATCAGATCGACAAGTCGTTCGTCTACTGGTCAGGTGGTTTCGGCCGCGTGCAGATCGGCACGCAGGACAACGCCATCGGCGGCTATTGCATTCTGCCGCCCGGCGCCACGGCAAACTTCTCCGCATTCTCGCCCAATGCCTGGGGTTCCAACGATCCAGTCGGGTCGAACGCCGCATGCATCGATGTGCTCGGCAACTCGAACTCGATCCTCTACACGACGCCGAACTTCGGCGGTTTCCAGCTACGCGCCGGCTACACGCCGAGCAACAACGCCGAAGACTACACGCAGCAGGGCGTCAACAACGCGGGAACGCCGTCCAACGTCAACGGCACGGCGCACCACAGCTTCGCCGCCTATGCGACCTACTCTTATGCAGGCAACGATTGGGGCGTGGATTGGGGTGGCGGCGGTTCGTGGCAGGCCGCATTCAACGAGGAGAACAAGGCCAATGCGGGACCGAGCGCGGCCTATCAGACCGGCCTCAACTTCACCTTCGGCAATTTCGGCGTCGGCGGCGTGATGGAATATTTCGATACCGGCGGCAACGACAACAACGCATGGGTTGCCGGTTTCGGCGGGAGCTACACGATGGACGCCTGGACCGTCGGGATTCAGGGGAGCCACGGCCACTACAACGGCGAGGGCCCGGCGCTCACGTTTGCCTCGGATCCCGGCGGTAGCCGCAATCTCGACCGCGTCATCCTCACCGGCAACTACGCCATGGGTCCCGGTGTTAGTCTCGATGCCGAGTTGGGCTACACTTGGTTCCACGACACTGGGAACGGTCTGGACGACTCCCAACGTCACTATCAGGCCGTGGACGCCGCGATCGGTTCCAAGTTCACCTTCTGACGACGCAGCGGACCGGCAAAGGCTCACTGTCGTCCAATAAGAAACCACCCGGCGCACGCGTCCCTAAGCGCGTGCGCCATGCCCCTCGTTCTCTTGCGGGGGAGAAGCGTGCGGCTGCTCTCCCGTAATTTCTTTCGCACATCTTGTCTCGCGCTAGGACCGGGGATCGCGGCGCCTGTGACCGCGGTCGCGTGTCGCGACGCCTGCTAGGCATCTTCGCCGCGGCTTGGAGACGCGAAACCTAGCTTGGAGTAGGTTCTGTGAAATATTCGGAGCGCACCCGCTCCCAATCAAACCGTCATTTGATCCTTCACCGCGCCTTGTGAAATATCGCTCAGCTTCGCGTTGCGGGGAATTTCAAAGCGGCTGAAGCGAAACCGGCATGCAGTGCGACCGCGCGGAACACCGTTCTCGCGGAAGTGCGGAGTGTTGGTCGAGCTCGGCGGCGCGAGGTGGGCGTGGAGGGAACTCCGCGCCGCTAGAAACCAACGTGCATCATCTTTCGGGGGCTAAGAATGAAAAAGCTTTTGCTCGGCAGTTCCATATTGGTCGGCGCCGGGACGCTCGCAACGGCCGCCCAGGCCTCGGACGGCATCAAGCTCGAGGTTGGCGGTTTCTTCAATCAGGTATTCGAAGGGGTTTTCGACAGCAAGAAAGACGGCCACTTCGGCGGTCATCGGAACTACGACGCCCTGCAGCACAATGCCGAGGTCTACTTCAAGGGCGAGACGACGCTCGACAACGGCTTGACCATCGGCGCGCGCATCGAGCTCGAAGGCGAGAACGCAGCGGATCAGATCGACAAGTCCTTCGTCTATTGGTCCGGCAGTTTCGGCAAGGTCCAGATCGGCTCGGAGAACGACGCGCTGGAAAACTATTGCGTGCTCCCTCCGGGCAACACGCCCAATTTCAGCGCTTTCAGCCCCACACTCGGCTGGGGCTCAAACGATCCCCTGCATTCGAACGTCGCCTGCAAGAGCGCCGATAACGATTCGCAGAAGGTCATGTACACCACGCCGGTCTTCGGCGGGTTCCAGCTGGCGGTCAGCTACACGCCGAGCCTCAATGCCGAGATGTACACCCAGACCGGTGTCAACGGTTCCGGCACACCGACCAATCCCGCCGGCACCGCGCACCAAGTGTTCGATGCCTATGCCTTGTACACCTATAAAGGCGACGGCTGGGGCATCAACTGGGGCGGCGGCGGCTCGTGGCAGGCGGCGTTCAACGAGGGGACCGGCGGCAACAACCATAGCGGCGGCAAGGCCTCTGCCTACCAGACCGACCTCAACGTCAGCATCGGCCACTTCGCCCTAGGCGGCGTGTTCGAGTATCGCGACGTCGGCGGCGAGGAAAACAACATGTGGACCGCCGGCGCCGGCGCCGCCTATACGATGGACGCCTGGAAGTTCGGCGTCCAATACAGCCACGGCTGGTATGACTCCTTCTTCTCGACCAGAGGCAACGGTGAGAACGGCCACCAGCGTATGGATCACGTGATCGCCAACGTCGCTTACTCGGTCGGCCCAGGCATCGTGGTCGACGGGTCGCTTGGTTACACCTGGTATCGCGACACGGCCGATGCCAAGCCGAATGAGACCAACGCCTACCAAGCCTTCAGCGTCGCACTCGGCACGGCGCTGACCTTCTGATCGACTTTCCCTGAGTAACTCCCCTCGCAGCGTCGGGAGAGCGGGCCCACCGCTCTCCCGATTGCGTTTCAGGCGACGGCCCGGCTCATGAAATAGCGGCCGGGCTTGACGCCCTCGGGGAGATCGATCGCCGCCAACCCCGGCGCGATCATCGGCTGGTCGCTGATGACGATACCACCGTCCCGCATCATCGCGCGAATCAGCGGCGCGATGGCCCTCGCGAGCCGCTCGTTGCCCGCCTGGTCGCCCGTGCCGACGTCGGTATGCACCAGCACCGCCCGCGCGTCGAGCCGCTTCAAGGCAAGCGGCAGCGTCTCGGTGATCTCGCCGAGAAAAAGATGATCCACCGGCGGGATGCAGGCAGGGTGTGCACGCACCTCGCGGTCGAACACATAGATCTCGCGCCCGGGGCAGAGCTCGCGCAGATGATCGTAGGTACGGCCGTTGCCAAGGCCGAGCTCGAGCACGAAGCCATCGAGCGCGCGCGTGAGCGCCGCCCCGGCGGCGAGACAGGAGCGTTGTGCCTCCAGGCGCCGGATGAAGCTGTCGAGCCGGCTCATTCAGGTCCCTGCCGATGCGCGATCGCAATGCAGCTCTCGGGCTCCAGCGCCTCGAGCAAGGTGAGGAAGTCGGCGCGCGCAAATGCGATGCAGCCCTCGGTCGGTCGGTAGTCCGGATGCGCAAGATGCAGGAACACGGCGCTTCCTTTGCCGGGGACGACGGGCTCGTCATTGTGCCCGATCACCAGCAGCAGATCATACAGCGCATCCTCCCGCCAGAGCGTCTCATGCCGCGCCGGATAGGGTCGGGTCACCAGCCGGTTGTAGGCGGGATCCGCGGGATCGTCGCACCAGCCGTCGCTGGGTGCCATCGGCTGCGTCAGGATCCGGAACGCAGCCTCGCGCACGCGGTCCGGCCGATAGATCAGACGCCGGACAGGGAAACGCCCGGCCGGTGTGCAACCATCGCCCTCCAGCTTGTCAGGCGCAATGCCGCCCCGTCCGAGCGCGCAGCGAAGCTTCATGTTCTCGAGAGTCGCCCAGCCGAAGCTCGAGCCCGGCAGGGCCTCGACCATGAGATCCGTCAATGGGGAGTTCCTCCGAAACGGCGGGGAAGGGCGCGCAGATTGGCGCCCCGATTCGATGCTCAGGCGCGAAGCTTAACACAGGAAGCGGCTGCGCGCGGTACTCTCAGGCGCGGCAATCCTCGTGGCGCAAGCTGGCTGCTGCAGTGGAACCGCCGACCTCGCGCGAGGCCGTCTGGGTGGCGGTGACCGTGTCGCCGGTCTCGAGGTCGGCACGCTCGCCGGTCGTGCCGGGTTGCTTCGTGCTGTCGGCCGCTGCCGGCGCCGCGCCTGCATTGCCGTTGCCGCTCCCGGTGCCGAACAGCGCGGCCTCGACATTTTCCCCGATATCTTTGCCGGTCGTGTCCTTGACCGCGAGATCGACGATCGCGCCGCCGAGCCCGATGGCGCCGATCGGCCCGAACGGCAGTGCGCCGAGGAGCTCGGCCGCGCCGTACATCTGGTCGCCGGTCACGGCACGGTAGATCTGGGCGATGATCGGAATATGCTGCAGCGGATTGATGAGGTCGAGGAAATCGTCCCAGCCGAACTCGCCATCGGGTCCGAAGAACAGCTGGCGCGCACCGGGAGTCTCATCGACCACCCAGCGCTTGCCATGGACCCGCATGTCCTTCTGCTGATCCTTGTCCGGCGGCTGGAGCAGGTGGATGACATTGGGATCGGAGGGCGCGGCCTTCGTGGTTGCGGCGGTCTTGGCGGTCGTGTCCGCCTTCGCGTCCGGATCGGCTGCCGGCGGTTGTGGCGCGGCCGCGGTCTGCGTGGCCGGGGATTGAGCGGCCGGGGATGGCATCGCCGGGGATTGCACGGAATCCATGAGCTTCGGTGCCGAAGCGCGGAAGATGGCCGGCTGATCGTCGCTCGCTTCCGCGGCCGCGGCGGTCTGCGTCTGGCCGCTCTGCCCCTGCGCCGGAACCTTCGAGATCCCGCTCAGCTTGATCGGAGCCGCCATCTGGGCCGAAGCCGCATAGGCGGCGCGCGCCGTGGTCGCGGTGCTCGGCATCGGGGTGGCGGAGGCTTCGGGGGTGGTCGTCGAGTCCGGCCCGTCCGCCGGCTGGCCGACCAGGGCGGCAAATTGTGCCGGGGTCAGCGTCGGGATGCCGTCCTGGAAGGATTGGATCGGCATCTGCACCGGCCTTCCGCCCACCCCGGCTGCCTCGCGGGCGCTCTGCTGGGCCTGCAGCATCTGCAGGAATTGGCTCTGGTCGATCGATCCCGGCCGGAGCAGACCGCCAGATATCGCGCCCGATCCGGCGGGGCCCACCAGAGGCGGTGAGGCGGCTGCGTCGAAAAGGCTCGTGGTCCCGTTCATCGGCCATATCCTTGCGAACAATGGGATATCGCAATCGGCATGCCAGGACCGAAGCCTCCGCGCTTTCGAATTGTTAAGAAACTTGTCCCAGAATTCACATCTCCATATCGGATTTTCTGGAGGAAACGAGATGTCGATTAAAGAAGAAATCACCAAGGCGATTGCCGCCCACGCCGCCTGGAAAGCGCGCCTTCGGGCCGCGATCGATGCCGGCACCAGCGATGTGAACGCGACCGATGTCGGGAAAGACAACGTCTGCCCCTTCGGCCAGTGGCTCTATGGCCCCACCATCGAAGCCGCGGCCAAGGACGGCACCGACTATCAGGAGGTGCGCAAGCTGCACGCGGAATTTCACAAGGCGGCATCCCAAGTGCTGCACCTGGCGCTCCAGGGCAAGAAGACCGAGGCCGAGAAGATGATGGCGCAGGACAACCTGTTCGGCGTCGCGTCGATGCGGCTGACTTCGGCGATGACACGCTGGCGGACGCATTCCGGCGAGTGAGCCGCCGGCTGTTGCCGCGGGCCGCCTAGAACATGTGGCCGAAGCGAAGGGCCTTGGTGCTGAGATAGCGTTCGTTGTGGTCGTTGGCGGGGAAGACGTGGGGCACCCGCTCGGTGACCGTGATGCCGCATTGCGCGAGGCCGCGAACCTTCTCCGGATTGTTGGTGAGCAGCCGAACCGCGCCGATGTCGAGCTGACGCAGCATCTCGGCCGCCGGCTGGTAGACCCGCTCGTCGGCGCCGAAGCCCAGCTGGAGATTGGCCTCCAGCGTGTCGGCGCCCTGGTCCTGCAGCCGATAGGCGCGGAGCTTGTTCACCAGCCCGATGCCGCGCCCTTCCTGCGCCAGGTAAAGCAGCACGCCGCTGCCCGACTTGGCGATCTCGTCGATCGCACCCCTGAGCTGGTCGCCGCAATCGCAGCGCAGCGATCCCAGGAGGTCGCCGGTGAAGCATTCGGAATGGAGCCGCGTCAACACCGCCCGCGTCGCGTCCAGCGCGCCGATCACGATCGCCAGATGCTCCTTGCCCCCGTCTGACGGGCGGAAGGCGATGATCTCGGTGTCGATATTACCGGCCAGCGGCACCCGCGCGGAACCGATCCGCCGGAGACCGGCCGCCGCGCTGCGTCGATAGGCGATCACATCGCCGGCGGCCAGGCGGAACGGCTCCGCGACGTAGGCGTCGAGCTTGGCGCGCGGCATCGGGACGACGACTGCGGCCGGCAACAGCCGCGCCGCCTTCGCCAGCTCGATGACCGCCTGGCACAGCACGGCGGGTCCGCCACAGGCGGCGAGATCGAGCGTGGCGGTGTCGACCGGCTCCGCGGTCGGATCGGCGAGCTGGCGCACGACGTCGGCGGAGACCGACTCCGGCAACGCCAAGAGGCGGAAACGCTCGATCCCGTGTGGTGCGCCGAGCCCAAGGCGCTGGGCGCGCTCCGCCGTCATCAGGAGGCTCGCAGCGGTGCCGGTCGCCTCCGCCGCGCCGAGCAGCCAGCCGAAGCCCGGCTCCTCGATCAGTTCGGCGGCGAGGGCAATGGCGCCGTCATTGCCCGCGGAGACCGCGATCGCCCCGCCCCGCCGCAACTCGGAGAGCGCCCGGGCGACGTTGGCCTGGGACGAAAGGCTCTGGGTGAACGGGTCGGCGGCGGTCATCGCAAATGCGTCCTTACCGCCGGATATGGCCTCCGGCCCCGTGAAAGGTCAAGGCCCCGGGGCTGTTGGCCGGGGCTGTTCGCGGCCCTTCGCGAGGGCGCGTGAGCAGCCGGCGCCGGCCGGTAATAATGTTGCCCACCGCCTTGTAACCACACCCTTTTCAGTGTTAGGTGAGAGTCAATCTTGGGACGCGCCATGATGACGGAAACCGCCACCAAACGGATTCTCCTGGTCGATGACGACGAGGCCTTGCGCCGGACGTTGGCCGAGCAGTTGAGCCAGAACGGCGAGTTCCAATGCCTGGAGGCGGGGACCGGCGCCGAGGCGTTGAAGGTTGCCAAGGACCAGAAATTCGATGCCGTGCTGCTCGATGTCGGCTTGCCCGACGCCGACGGGCGCGAGGTCTGTCAGCAGCTGCGCGCTGCGCATGTCTCGGTGCCGATCATCATGGTAACCGCTTCGGGCGGCGAGACCGACACGATCAAGGGCCTCGATTCCGGCGCCAATGACTACATCGCCAAGCCCTTCCGCTTGGGCGAGCTGGTCGCGCGGCTGAAGGCGCATCTCCGCCAGCATGCGCTGAGCGAGGATGCAGTGCTGGTGATAGGCCCCTACACCTTCAAGCCGAACGTGAAGATGCTGATCGAGGAAAAGCAGAACAAGAAGATCCGGCTCACCGAGAAAGAGACCTCGATTCTGAAATACCTCTATCGCGCGGGCCAACGCGCGGTCGGTCGCGACACGCTGTTGGGCGAAGTTTGGGGCTACAATGCGGGCGTCACCACCCACACGCTCGAAACCCATATCTATCGCTTGCGCCAGAAGATCGAGAAGGATCCGGCCAAGGCCCAGATCCTGGTCACCGATGCCGGCGGCTACCGCCTGGTGCCCTGAGGGCGCGGCCCCTCGGACCTAGCCGCGCCGCGTTGAGCCGCGCACCGCGCCTTCGATCTCGGCACGGGAGATGCCCATATCCTTGAGGATGTAATCCGGCTGGCTCAGCAGGAAGTGCTCGTCGCTCCGCAGCCGGCGCCAACGCGCATACGCCGCCAGTGTCCGCTGCAGCCAGGCGAAGGGTGAGAAGCGCTTCCGCTCCGCCTCGACCTCGAGCCGGCTGTTGAACTCGGCTTCGATGATATGGGTGCGCACCGTTGCGGTAATCTCGGTCATGAAGCTCATGATGTTCTCTCTCAGTAGTAGGGGCGGCCGCTCAAACGGGCTTCGAACTCGGCCCGCGTCAGGCCCATATCGTTCAGCAGGTGCTCGGACTGGTGCGACAACAGCCGCTCGTCGCGATGCGACCGGTGCCAGCGCTTCAGTGCGGCGCCGATCCAGGCGAAGGCCATCTTGAAGGCGGATGCGGCCGGACGGCTCCGCCGGCGCGTTTCAATTCCCTCGAACATCATCGGCTCCATGGTTCTCGCGCCGTGGATGAGGCCGCCCCATGGCGCCCCTGACGCATCGGAAGACTAGCGCAAGATACAGGAGTCGACGTGTGACTCGCCTCACATTGTGTTGAGGGTCCCACGAAAACGTGAGCGGCTGGTCAACGGCCTCCCGCCATTATTTGTGTCGATACAATGTATTGCGGAAATACGACGCCGGCGAAGCCCCGTCAGGACTGTGGAAGCTGCCACACTCTTGTCATTCGACCAGCGCCGCTTGCCCGCGCTTGTAGAGCCCGTTGGCGATGATCAGGCGCTGGATCTCGCTGGCGCCCTCCCAGATGCGGTCGACCCGGAGCTCGCGGAAGAAGCGCTCGGCCACGTTCTCCCGCATATAGCCGCGGCCGCCGAAGATCTGGACCGCGCGGTCGGCGACGCGGTTCGCCATCTCCGAGGCGTAGAGCTTCGCCATCGAGGATTGAGCGTGACTCACCTTCACATCCTCGCCGGCGTCGATGGCCTCGGCGGTGCGATAGGTCATGAGACGGGCCGCCCAAAGCTCGGTCAGCGAGTCCGCCAGCATGAACTGCACCGCCTGCTTGTCGGCGAGCATCTCGCCCGACATCGGCCGCCCGCGCGCGAAGGCCGTCGCCTCGTCGATCAGCCGCGCCGCGGCGCCGCAGCAGCGTGCGGCGATCATCAGCCGCTCGTAGCGGAACCAGTCATAGGTGAACCCCATGCCGTCGCCTTCCTCCCCGATCCGGTTCTCGGCCGGCACGCGGACGTCTTTGAAGCGATAGATCGGGTGATGGGCGCGGTAGGTGTGGCTGTAGGCCGGCGTCCGCACATGCTCGATGCCGGGCGCGCTTGAGTCGACGAAGAACAGCGCGTGGCTGCCGGCCTTCGGCCCATCGGTAAGCTTGGCCTGGAAGATCATGAACTGGGCGAGATTGCCGCTGGTGACATGCCACTTCTCGCCGTTGAGCACATAAGCGTCACCCTCCCGCCGCGCCGTCGCTTTGATCGCATCGACATCGGAGCCCGCATCCGCCTCGGTGATCGCGTAGCATTCGTGCTTCTCGTCGCGGATCAGCGGCATGATCCACTTCTCGATCTGCTGCTTCGTGCAGGCCTTCAGCATCCAACGCTGCGGATTGTTGCCGCACCAGCCGAGCGCGTTGGTGACGCGCCCCAGCTCCTCCTGCGCCACCGCCTGCTCCAGCATGGAGAGCCCCTGGCCGCCCAGCTCGACCGGGATGTCCATGTTGTAGAGCCCGGCCTCGCGGGCGCCGGCCTTCATCTGCTTGAGGACCTCGGGCGGCACCTCGCCCTCATGCATCTCCGCATGCAATTCCCAGGGGATCAGCGCCTCGGTCACGAAACGGCGGACGCGCGCCTGGATGGCGCGCGCACGTGGGGGCAAGGGATGGGACATGGTCAGGCCGCGAGGTCGTGGTTCATTTGCGCATTCACCGCCGCCAGCGTTCCCTGCGCCGGCCGTTCGGCGAGGCGCGCGACCGGGATCGCGCGGCGGATCATCTCGTGCATCTGCCTCAGCGCCACTTCCTTCTCGGAGAAGATGCCGAAGGAATAGCCGCGCGATTTCAGCCCCTGCTGCACCGAGGCGACCAGCATCTCGTCCTCGCGCTGCACCTGGCTGTTGATGCGATAGCTCAAATACTGCGCCGCCCGCGTGCGGCGATCGGCAGCGGGCAGCATCCAGCGCCGCGCGCGCAGCCGCACCTTGCCGGGACCGAGCGGCAACGCCTCGAAGCTCGTCACCTGCTCGGGATAGAAGTCGAGCGCGAGATTGGGCAGCAGCGTGTAGTAGCACCAGGCGCGCCGCCGCGCCTCGGGCAAGTGCTGCGGCGTTGGCGCCACGCGCTGGTACATGCGCTCGCTCCAGTTTTCCGACGGCTTATCTCGGATGATGCCGACCTGGCGTGAGACGTCGGTCGGCTGCGCCTCGGCCGTGTAGGAGTTGCCGAACATCCGCTGCAGGCCGGGATGGCCGGTCGGCACGTGATAGCCTTCGAGATAGTTGTCGATCAGGTTCTTCCAATCGACCGCGATCTCGCAATGCCAGCCGGTGCCGCGCGAGACCATTTCCGTCGTGCGATAGGCTTCCATTTCCGTGCGATAGGGGGCGAAGCGCTCGGCGACGCTCGTTCCGCCCCTCCGGTCCAAGGGGGGTTTGAAGCGCGCGAAGACGAAGCCGAGAAACTCCTCGACCTCGATGGCCTTGAGACCGAACTCGGCCTTGTCGATCGCCGGGAAGCTCTTCTCCGCCGCGATCGCCTTCAATCGGCCGTCGAACGCGTAGGACCAGCCGTGATAGGGGCAGCGGATCGCATGGCGGCAGGAGCCGCTCTCCGTCGAGACCAGCGCATGGGCGCGGTGCCGGCAGGTGTTGAAGAAGCCGCGGAGCTTCCCGTCCTCGCCGAGGATGACGAGGCCACGCTCGCCGCAATGCTCGAGCGAGAGGAAGTCGCCGGGCGCCTTCAAATCGCTGCGATGGCCGGCCAGCACCCAGCTCCCGAGCAGCAAGTGCTCGCGTTCGAGCGCGTGGAACTCGGCGTCGTCGTAGGTCCAGCCGGGCAGGGTCTCGTCGCGGGAGTTGCGCATGATGATGCTCCTCAGGCTGCGGAGGTCGAAGCTTCGGCTGCGTCGGCAGCGAAGTGCTGCGGAAAGAGGCCGTGCAGAAACGCGCGCACCACGCGGCGCGCCGTCTCGCGATCGGTCTCCTTCGGGTTGATCAGCATGTCGAGCCACAGCCCGTCGCTCATGGCGCTAAAGCCCTTCGCGATCAGCGTCGGGTCGGGCACGCCGAGCGCGGCGAAGAGATCCGCGGCGACGGACTGGAACTCGCGATTGAG
Organism: Candidatus Cybelea sp.; assembly: GCA_035542015.1. Lineage (GTDB taxonomy): Bacteria > Pseudomonadota > Alphaproteobacteria > Dongiales > Dongiaceae > Dongia. The sequence goes on along the minus strand of DATKMF010000043.1, from coordinate 21,109 downwards.
ATCCTGGCAGACCGACATGAAATCCGGCCGCCAGCGCGTCTCGCCCCAGAACGCGTACCAGACCGTCACCGTCTTCCGGTTGGCGACCAGGCGCTGGAAGTCGCCCTCCAGCATGGCCGTGATCTTGTCGGCCGCATCCGGTCCCGCCGCCGCGACATTGCCGCGCCAGTAACGGCGATACTCCTCGACCATATGGGCCAAGGTCGCCGCCAGGAGCGCGTCCTTGCTCTTGAAGTAGAAGTTGACGATGCCGGTCGAAAGCTTCGCCGTCACCGCGACCTCGGCCAGGGTCAGCTCCGAGAAGCCCTTGCGGGCAACGCAGTCGATCGTCGCCTCGATCAACTGCACCCGCCGCAGCTCCTTGATTGCATCTCGCGCCATCGCCAACCTGTTAATACTTGGAAGGTTGAGGCAAACTAGCATTCGTTGAATGATCATTCAATCAATTTATGCGTTATTATACGATCGTAAAACAAGGCTAGGCGGGCCGGCGCCGCGCGGCTATTGTGGCGGCCTGAAGAGCCGCGGAGACGCATCATGCCGTTCGACTTCCAACCCAGCGACGAGCAGCGCATGCTGGTCGACACGGTGCACGCCTTCATCGAGGCGGAGCTTTATCCGCACGAGCGTACGGTCGATAAGCTGGGGCACGTGCCGCCGGAGCTGGGTAAGGAAATCAAGGAAAAGGCGAAGGCGATCGGCCTCTATTCCGCCAACATGCCGGAAGCGGTCGGCGGCGGCGGGCTCGACGTGATGTCGCAGATGCTGCTGGAGCGTGAGCTCGGCAAGGTCAACTGGGCGATCCAGAAATTCGTCGGCCGCCCTTCCGCCATCCTGATGGCCTGCAAGGACGAGCAGATCGAGAAATATCTGCTCCCGACGGTCAAAGGCGAGAAGATGGAGGTGTTCGCGCTCACCGAGCCGGGTTCGGGTTCGGATGCGATGTCGATCTCGACGCGCGCCGAGGCCGACGGCGACGATTTCATCATCAAGGGCCAGAAGCATTTCATCAGCGGCGTCGGCCTGCCGGACTTCGCCATCGTCTTCACCGTGACCGGGACCGAGGAGACCAAACGCGGACCGCGGAAGCAGGTGACTGCGTTCCTGATCGACCGCGACACGCCGGGCTTCACCATCCGCCGCGGCCCGCGCTGCGTCGCCTACCGCGCCTATGACAATTACGAGCTGTTCTTCGACAATGTCCGCGTGAACAAGCGGCAGATCCTGGGCGAGCTGCACAAGGGCTTCGTCCACGCCGAGGAATGGCTGGTCGGCGGCCGGGTCTTCATCGCCGCCAATTGCTGCGGCAAGGCCGAGCGCGCGATGGAGCTGGCGCTCAACTGGGCCGCGACGCGCAAGCAGTTCGGCCAGACCATCGGCAAGTTCCAGGGCGTCTCCTTCAAGCTCGCCGACATGAAGACCGAGCTGGCGGCGGCCGATGCGTTGGTCGCCTATGTCTGCTGGAAGCTGCAGCAGGGCACCATGACCAATGGCGATGCCGCCATGGCGAAGCTCTATGCCAGCGAGATGCTCGGCCGCGTCACCGACCAGGCGATCCAGGTCTTCGGCGGTATGGGGCTGATGGAGGAGTTACCGCTGGAGATGATGTGGCGCGACGCCCGCATCGAGCGGATCTGGGAAGGAACGTCCGAGATCCAACGCCACATCATCTCACGCGAGATGCTGCGGCCGCTGGAGCCATAGGATCGGAGGACTGAGCGCGCGGCTCAGTCCTTCCGCAAACCCTCGAGGGCCAAGTCGCCGGTCTCGATCGACTGGCGAAGACTGTCGAGGGCGCGCTCGACCTCTTCATACATGAAACGCGCGCGTTCGAGGAAGCGCACATCGGCCTCGACGATCGGCCCGTGTCCGGGTGCTGCGAGGTCGAGCGCCTGGGCGAGATAGCGCCCCTTCAGCTTGGCGGCGAGGCGCGCCAGGCGCTGCACCTCGACCGGCGTCGCACCGACGACGGCGCCGTGGATCTCAGCGCGGGTGAAGGCGCGCATGTCGGCGGCGAGATGATAGAGGTACTGGCCGCGGGTCGGCGGATGCTCGAAAAGGCGCGCGCGGGAACTCGACACCAGGCCCGGCTCGCGGCCGTTGGTATTGGCCGGCGGCTGCAGGGATGCCGCATTGCGCGCAGCGACCGGCCGCGCATCCTCGCCCCGTCCGAACATCGACAGCATCGCGCATTCTCCCGCTTCCGCAGGCCACCCGCCTGCCGCGACACCGCTGCAAGTCGCATGCCGGCAGCAACCGGTTCGCCCGACACGGAAATTCGCGCATCCGAGCCGGGCCGGGGCCGGGCGCCCGGCATTTCCTGCCGGGTTGTCATCGCGGCGTCATGACCACGGGTTGAAGATCGCCTCGCGCGCTGCCGAGAGTCCTTGACACCTAAAGTTGCATTGCTCAGTGTTTTACGCGGAGAAGCGCCGCCTGCCGGCGCTCTCGACAGGGGGTCGGAAAACAGGGGGTCACAATGGGGAAGATCACCTCGGCGCGCGCCTACGCCAACAACGAGGTTGCCGTCATCGCCTGGACGGTCGACGAACCGATCGACGGCTGCCTCGGCTTCGACGTGGTGCGGATCAGGATCGACGGAACGGAAGACCCGAAAGGACTCGCCACCTGGGTTCCCTTCGAAGGCCAGAGGAACCCGACCTGGACGCCGCAAGACACCGGGGTATGGCCCGTGCAGAAGTTGTTCTGGCGCGACCTGACCCTGCGCAAGCATCGTTCGGACGCCGGGATTCGGGACAGCGACTTCAAGGTCAAGTATTCGGTCCGCGCGGTCGGCGACCTCAAGGCGGGAATGCCGCCGGTGCCGGTGCGACAGCCGAAAGCCTATGACGGACCGGCGCGGCGCCTGGGCTACATCGGCGCGGCTGTCGAGACCAACGAGGTGATGGTCACCGCGGATATCGACGGCGATCGATTCACCTTCACCAACGGAATCCTCTCGGGGCAGTGGCTCAAGCATGCGATCGAGGCCGAGGGCAAGGATTTCAACATGCAAACGGTCAAGGACGAGATCACGGATCGCACGAGCAAGATCCGCGCCTACCTGACCGGCGATGCGCTGGCGACCGTGAGCCTCTTCCTGAGCGATGGCCAATTCAGCGGCGGCAAGATCAAGCTCGCGCTCTACGAGCTGAGCGATCCGGAGCTCAAGGACCTGCTGGTCGCCAACAAGGATCGGATCGAGATCATCCTCTCCAATACCAGCAAGGAGAGGGGCGGCACGGCATGGGACGCCACCAACAAGAAGTTCCGCGCCGAGCTCAAGCAGAAAGGCGTCAAGGTCCACGACCGGATGTTCAACAATAACCACATCGGCCACAACAAGTTCGCCGTCTGGTACAAGAACGGCGCACCCCAGGCCGTGATGAGCGGCAGCACCAACTGGACGCCCACCGGGCTCTGCGGCCAGTCCAACAACGCCTTCATCGTCAACGATCCGGAGCTGGCACGCGCCTATGACGCCTATTGGACGCGGCTACTGAACGACAAGTTTCCCAATCCCAACCCGCTCAGCAAGGCCGGGACCAAGCTTCAGGTGCAGGGCGCGGCGATTCGCGAGGAGGATGCGAAGCCGACGCCGTTGTCATCCACCACCAGGACCAAGCATCAAGTCTGGTTCTCGCCCAACACAACGGCCGTGAAGAAAGGGACCGATGTTCCGCCCGACCTCGCGTTCCTGTTCGACCTCATGTCGAAGGCGGAGCAGGCGATCTTCTTTCTCGCCTTCCTCCCTTCCCGAGCCGGGGCGGACAGCATCATCGCCGCCGCCGTCGACGCCGGGAAGAAGCGCAAGGACCTGATCGTAGCCGGGGCCATCAGCGACGTCACCGCTATGCCGGGTTACGTCGCGCCCGATAAGAAGGGCAAGACGAAGGCGGCGCAGGCGGGAAACAAGCCCTATACTTACGACACGGGCCATACCCACATCGTCCGGGCGACCGCGCTCGGCAAGGACGACATCGTCGGCGATTTCGAGGCAGAGCTGCTGAAGGTCGGCCAGGCCGTGGTGCACGACAAGATCGTGGTCGTCGATCCGCTCTCGCCCAACTGCGTGGTCGCCGCCGGCAGCCACAATCTCGGCTTCAAGGCATCCTATGAGAATGACGAAAACCTGGTGATCTTCCGCGGCAACCCGGCATTGGCGCAGGCCTATGCCGTGCACGTGCTCGACGTCTACGATCACTATAGGTTCCGGGCCTGGCAGGCTCAGGAGAAGGATGCGGGGCGGCCGATCTTCGAGGGCAATATCTTCGTGACCGATGCCTGGCTGCGCAACATGCTGAAGGGGAAGAAGGGCGACATCGCCGCCTATCTCGGGAAGTAGCCCGCCGGCTCAGGCGAAGACGAACTGATCCTTGCCGCGGGCCTTGGCGCCGGCCAAAGCCTCGAAGGCCTTGCCGATCAGCATGTCGGCGGTATCGGCGCTGGTCGGGTAGAGCGAGATGCCCAGGCTCACCGGGAAATGCCGCTCGAGATCGCCCAAGGGGAAGGGTTTGGCCAGCTCCTGGACGATCTTCTCGGCGACGATCTGGATGTCCTCGACCCGGGGCATGGACTCCACCAGGATCGCCAGCTGATGCCGCTCGAACCGCGCGACGGTGTCGCTGGCCCGGAGCGTGTGCGAAACCCGCTCGGCGGCGACCTGCATCACGGCGTCGCCGATGGTGTCGCCGCTTTCCAGCGGCAGGTCGGCGACTTCCAGCAGCAGCAGGGCGAAGAAGTCCCGGTTTCGCTTGGCCCGGCGTGCGGCAAGTCCGAGAATCTCCCAGAACAGGAACTGGCTGGCGAGGCCGGTGCTGGGGTCGAACAGCCGCGGCAGGTGCCGCTTCTGTCCCTCGCCGCCGGTCGCGATCGCGTAGCGGATGGTGCGCCGGAGGGCGCGCGCGGAAGTCTCTTCCGCGAACAGGCATTCGGTCGCACCCGCGCGGCGCAGCGACTGCTCGGCCGCTTCGTCCAGCGTGGTGGTCAGCGCGATCACAGGCCCGCGCGCCGCCAGGGTCGCAACCACGCCCTCCGCCTTGGTCTTGCCGGCAGCGAGCAGCGGCTTCAAATCGAGCAGCACCGCGTCGAACACATCGCCAATCGCGGTCGTGTCCAAGGCTTTGGCGGCGCGGTGCACGAGGTAGCGCTCCTCGCCGAAGCTCTCGCAGAGCCGGTCGATCAGCGCATCGGTCTCGGGCGATTCCGAGACCACAAGCAGACGGATGATGCGGGGAATGTCGGGGCGGGGCATCCCGGACGGGCCATGTCGGTTCCTGGCCAAACCTGCCATCCGGAGTTTAAGAATGTCTTAAACACGATATGACCAGTCGATGACGGACCCTCTTCTGCAGCGCCTGTTGCGCAAAATCCCCATGCTGGCGGAGCGGCCCGCCAAGGCATGGCGTGCGACGCCGTTGGCCAGCATCACCAATCGCAACTGGCGGCTGACGGACGGCATGCACGATCTGGTGCTGCGTGCGCCGCGCGAGTCTTCGGCGCGCTATCTCTCGCGGACGCGGGAGTTCCACAATGCCGGAATCGCCGCCGCGCTCGGTTTGACGCCGCCGCTCCTCTATGCCGATGCGGAGACCGGCGACACCCTGCAGCCCTTCCTGGCCGATGCGCGCGCCTTGACCGCGGCGGACTTGGCGCGGCCGGAGATCGCCGTCGAGATTGGCGCGGTCCTGGCGCGGCTGCATCGTTCGGGCCGACGCTTCGAGGGGACGATGGCGCCTTTTCCGATCATCGACGTCTATCTCGATCTTGCGCGCGATCCCGGGCTTGTGGAGCTGCGCCGGCGCGCTGAGCCGATCCGGGCGGCGCTCGGATCGCATCCGGCGGCAAGCGTGCCCAGCCACATCGATCCCAATCCGGCGAACTTCCTGCTGCGCGCCGACGGCAGCCTCATGCTGATCGACTGGGAGTTCTCGGCGATGTGCGAGCCCGCCTGGGATCTGGCGGCGGTCGCGATCGAAGGCACGATGTCACCGCGCGCCGTCGCGGCCTTGCACCAGGGCTATGGCTGGCAGCCTTCGCCTTCCGACCTGAGCCGGCTCTGGCTGATGCGCGCGGCCCTGCATCTCGTCGCCGCCACCTGGTGCGCCGCGGAGATCGCCGGCGGCAATACCGCCGAAGGTCTGGCGGCACTTCTGGCGCGCTGCACCAAAGACGCCCTGCGCGTGCTCGAGGATCCGGCCCTCGGCGGCCATCTCGCCGCGATCAGTGCCGGCGGCTGAGGCTGCGGCCGAGGAGCAGCGCGACCAGCGCCGCCGCAAGCGTGACGCAGGCCATCACCCGCGCACCGCCGGTCCAGCCGAAATCGAGATCAAAGGCCGCGTGTCCGATCAGCCAGGCGAGCAGGATCGGGCCCGTGAATACCCCGATATTGCGGCCGGTCATCAGCATGCCGAAGGCGGCCGTGCCGGCCGTGCCGCGGGTGATCGCATGCGGCAGATGGAAGAGGCAGGTCGGCGTCACGCCGGCGCCGATGCCGTAGACGACGAGGCCGAGAATGCCGAGCCCACCGCTGAGCCAGGGCTGGGCCCACCAGACCGCCGCCTGGGCGATGAGCATCGTGACCAGCGCCGGTATCAGCGGAAGCCGGTGACGCAACCCCCAGCCGGTCAGCAGGTTGAATCCCAGCAGCACCACGACCGGAAGGAGATAGGCGAGCACCGCCGTCGCCCGGTCCAGTGCAAGCTCGGTGGTCAGGTATTGGGTCAGCCAGGTCATGAAGGCGAAGTATTGCGCCGACCAGAGCAGAAAAGTGCCGCCGGCGAGCGCCAATCGTCGCCGTGCCGCCGCATCCAGCGGAGACGCCGGCGGGCGCTCGGCGCGGCGCTCGTTGCTCCGACCGCCGAGCAGGCGCCAGGCCCAGAGAGCGAGCGCTGCGGCAGCGGCAAGAGCGGTCCACCACAGCCAGCGCCAATCCGGAAAGGCAAGGGCAGTGAGCGCTCCGAGGATCTGGCCGGTCGGTATCCAGCCCGCGATGAGCCCGGTCACCAGCGGCAGGTCGCGCGGCTTCGCGGCTGCAGCAGCGATCGTAGGGCCGGCGATGGCGCCGATCGCGAAGGCGAGGCCCTCGAGCCCGCGCGAGAGCAGCATCAGCGCGCTCGATTGCGGCGCCGCCAAAGCGACTGTGATGCCGATCACAGTCAGCGCGAATAGCGCGGCCATGCCTTGGCCCAAGCGATTATCGAGCTTACGTCCCAGCGGAGCCGAGGCCACGAGACCGACCAAGGCATAGACCGACATAAAGCCCGCAGCGGTTTCAGGGCTATGCGGATAACGCGCTAGAAAGTCCGGAAGAATCGGCGGCAGCTTGAATTGCTGATAGGCCACGAAGGCGCCGATCGCCACACCAAAGGCAACGCGGGACCAGTCCGTGCTCTCGCGGATCGCGTGCCGCGCTGTCGCATCCATGGCGCGCCTTCAGGCTTCCTTGACTTTTCAAGCGTAACCGAACAATGCCATCATTTATCCGCGTGGGACAGTTGGGGGCACCCGTTCGGCGCGGATGTGGCGGCTCCGGATCAACGAGAGAGTTGGAGCCGGCTATCCAGGCAAGGAACGCATGATTGACCACTTCCTCTGAATTCACCGTCCGTTTCTGGGGCGTGCGCGGCTCGATCGCCTGCTGCAGCGCCGATTATGCGCGATACGGCGGCAATACGAGCTGTGTGGAGATTCGCTGCGGCGACCACGAGCTGATCTTCGATGCCGGCACCGGCATTCGCCCGCTCGGCAAGCAGCTGATCCGCGCCATGCCGGTCACCGCGAATGTCTTCTTCACCCACACGCATCTCGACCATATCGTCGGCTTGCCGTTCTTCGCGCCGCTCTACAAGCCGGGCAACAAGATCCGCATCTGGTCCGGCCATCTCGAGGCGCCGCTGACGTTCCAGGACGCGCTCTGCCACATGATGGCGCCACCCTTGTTCCCGGTGCCGCCGGCCGTGTTCGCCAGCGAGCCCGAGGTCCACGACTTCCGCGCCGGCGAGACGCTTCGCCCGGTCGATGGCGTGGTGCTGAAGACGACGCCGCTCAATCACCCGAACGGCGCCACCGGATACCGCGTCGAGTACGAGGGCAAATCGGTCTGCTACGTGACCGACTGCGAGCATAACGGGAAGGGCCCCGAGCCCGCCGTCGTCGAGCTCATCAAGGGTGCGGACGTCTTCATCTACGACACCAGCTACACCGACGAGGAATACCCGATCTTCAAAGGCTGGGGCCATTCCACCTGGCAGGAAGGCGTGCGCCTCGCCGATGCCGCCGGGGTGAAGACCCTGGTCCTGTTCCACCACGATCCCAGCCATACCGACGCCGCCATGGACCGCATCGCCGAGGCGGCTGCCGCGGCCCGACCCGGCACCATTGCCGCCCGGGAAGGCATGATCATAGAGCCGTGATTTTCGGCAATCGCCGGGAACCCAAGCTCGGGCGATCGATTTAGCCAGGTCTTGCGCGGGTCCGCGGCGCTTGCAACCTGTGGTTGGGTAGAATAACGTGGCGGTTGCAACGGAATGCCGCAACGGAACGGTTGGTGGCTGTCGTCGGAATGTTTGAACACGCCACTCGTTGTTCCTGGGGAGGACGGGGCGTATGTATTTGAGGCCGGCACAATCCTGGGGTCCGCGCATCCTGGTGGTGGATGACGATCCTCAGATCCTGATCAAGATCGAACGCATTCTCCGCATGAATGGATTCCTGTCGGTGGCCGCGGCGGATGGCAAGGCCGCCCGCGCGCTGCTGGCGGCGCAGGCGGTCGATCTCGTGCTCACCGACATCTTCATGCCGCAATGCGATGGATTTGAGCTCATCGCCGCGATCCGCACCATGGAGCAGCCGATCCCGGTCATCGCCATGTCTGGCTGCGAGAGCTGGACCGGGCTCGATTTCCTCGATGCCGCCAATGATCTCGGCGCTTCCGCCGTGCTCAGGAAGCCGTTCGCCGCGAGCCTGCTGCTGCAGCTGATCGGCGAGCTGCTGCCGCATTCGGACGCGAACGCCGCCGCCGCGCCGCGGTCCACCCCGCGAACCGCGATCCACACCCTGCGCCCGATCGGCTGATTCCCGCCCGCTACGACCGCGCTGCGCTGCGCGGCGCCTCCTTGCCGGCGTTGACGGCGGGCAGGCGCAGCGTGACGCGCGTGCCTTGCCCGACCGCGCTCTCGAGCTGGAAGCTGCCGCCCGACTGCTCCACCAGCGCCTTCACGATCGGCAGGCCGAGACCGGTCCCCTGCTGGCGGCGCGAGAGCGGATTGTCGGCCTGGCCGAACGGCTCCAGGACTTTCGCAATATCCTGCGGCGCGATCCCGATCCCGGTGTCGATCACCGCGAGTTCGATCCGGTCGTCTTCGCCCATGCGCGCCTGCAGCGTGACGCGACCGCCCTTCGGCGTGAACTTCACCGCATTGGTGAGCAAGTTGGTCAGCATCTGACGGACCGCGCGCGGATCGACCAGGAGCGGCGGCAGGTCCGGGTCCAGCTCGGCCTTGAGCACGACGGCATTCGCGTGGGCCTTGCCGGCGACCAGGCGCAGGCAGGCATCGAACGCGTCGCTCGCGGCCACCGGCTCCGGGAAGAGTTCCATCCGCCCCGCCTCGATCTTGGACAGATCGAGGATATCGTTGATGATGTCGAGCAGCAGCTGTCCGCTGTCATGCACGTCCTTGGCATAGCTCTGGTATTGCGGCGCGCCCAAGGGACCGAACAGCTCCAGCTGCATGATCTCGGTGAAGCCGAGGATTGCATTCAAGGGCGTGCGCAGCTCGTGGCTGACGCTGGCGAGGAATTCCGACTTCGCCCGGTTGGCGACCTCGGCCTGGTCCTTCGCCTCTCTCAGGTGCTCCTCGGTGCGGATCCGGTTGGTGACGTCCTGCAGAATGCCGACGAAGTGAATCAGCCGCCCGCTCTCGTCCCTGAGCGGGCTGATGTTGACCTCGTTCCAGAACGTGCGGCCGTCCTTGCGATAGTTCCGCACGGTGACGGTGATGGCGCGGCCGGTGGCGATCGCGCGGCGCATCTTCTCGACCGTGTCGCGATCGGTGTCGCGCCCCTGCAGGAAGCGCAGGTTGCGCCCGAGGGCCTCGGCCGCCGAATAGCCGGTGATGCGGGTGAAGGCGGCATTGGCGAACACGACCGGCTGATCGGCGTTGAGCGCGTCGCAGATCACGATGCCGCTGGTGACCGAGGCGACGGTGCTGGCCAGCACCGCGTTGCGCTGCGCCAGCTCGGCGAATTGCAGCTCCCGCAACTTGATCGCGGTGATGTCGCGCATGATCCTCAGCGTGCCGCCGTCGGCCACCCGTTGCTCCAGGATCTGCACCCAGCTGCCGTCCGGCCGCGGTCGCTCCTCGCGCCAGGGCAGATTGCGATGCCGGCTCATCGCTTCGGCCACCGCTGGGGCCCCATCGGCATCCGTCCGGTCGGCGCGCCGTTCCCATTCGGCGCGCAACAGATCGGCATAGAGGGCGCCCGGCTCGAGATCCGCCGCGAGATCGCGGTTGAGGGCGCGATACTGGCCGTTGCAGGCGAGCAGCCGGTCGCTGCCGTCGAACACGGCGATTCCCTCCGGCAGCTCGGCGATGATGCGCGCCAGGAGCGGCGCCATCGAAGCGCGGTTCTCCTCGGCGCCGGCAATCAGATCCGTAGGCAGGGCGACCGCGGCCGGCCAATCGCCCAGGACCAATCGGCGCACCGCCCAGAATATCGGGATATGCAAGGCGACCGCCGCCAGCGCGATCAGGATGGCCGCCGGTCGCGCCCCGGCGAGGACGGGAAGCAGAAGCAGGGCCGGCAGGAGGGCGAGCAGGCAGGCGCGCCACTCGGCCGCCGAATAGGGGTCGCGTGCAGGATCGAGCCCGATCCCGCCGCCTCCCGCTGTCGGCGCCAGGTCGAACGGCGTCGCCGTCCGCTGCGGCTTCGCCCAGGGCCAGCCGAGCCAGGCGGCGAAGGGCTCGAGCTCGGCGCGGATCACGCTCTGTCCTGCGCCGACGATGAGCAACAACAGAAGCGCCGGCGGCCAGGCGAGGCCGAGGCTTGCCATCAGCAACACAACCGCCGCGGCGCCGGCCGCGGCCAGCCCGGTTGCGCCGTCGATCAGCAGCGCCGCCAGGGGCGGCAGCAGCGCCGCCTCGAAGGCGGCGCTCGCGGTCAGCGCAGTATGGGCACCGGCGCCGAGCCAAAGCGGATAGAGGATGATGGCCGAGCCGCCGCCGAGCAGCAGCCCGGCAGCGATCGAGCCGAGCCGACCGTTGCGCCGCCAGCCGGAGAGGTCGGCCAGCCTGTAGCAGAGCGCTGCTGCCAGGACGAGGGCGAGGCTCGCCAGGGGGAAATCAAGGGGCAGCGACCCCGGAAGGGCGCCGTCGGTGACGCCGGAATTCAAGACGGGCTCCGCAGCGTTCGAATCGGAGCCCGCCTTTTAACACATCTGGGCGCAGGGCAACCGGTCGCCGTCCGCGGTTCGGGCCCCGGTCGAGCCGCTCAGTTGACCAGGGAGCGGCCCTCGTGGTCGCCGCGGCTGCGGCGTCGCGGTTCGGTCCGCGCCGGCGTCAGGTCGCCGCCGAGGCACTCCGTCAAGTTGCTGTTGGCGACCGGCGGCATGCTGCGCCGAGGCGGCACCATCGTCTCTTCATCGAGCATGCGCTTCAAGTCGAGCCGGGCCCGCGAGACGCGACTCTTCACCGTGCCCACCGGGCAGCGGCAATGCTCGGCGACCTCCTCGTAGCTGAGATCGCCGTTGCCGACCAGCATCAGCACCTCGCGCTGGCGCGGGCTCAGGCGCACGAAGGCGCGCCGGAAGTCACAGAACTCGAGCGAGTCTTCTTGGGTCGGGCCGATCGAGGGATGGTGGTAGGCATTGTCCTCGAGCGGCACCACGCGATTCCACCGCTTGCGGCCCTCGGTATAGAACGCGTTCCGGAGAATGGTGAAGATCCAAGCCTTGAAATTCGTGCCGGGGCGGAACTGGTGCGCGGCGGCGAGCGCACGCGCAACGGCCTCGCCGACCAGATCGTCGGCCTGGTCGCGGCTGGAAGCCAGCGACCGGGCAAAGGCTCTTAAATGGGGGAGATGCTCGACCACCGCGGCGCTGACTTCCGAAAATTTCGGATCCTCGCCGGATTCATTGTTGCGCGGCGATGCGTTTCCATTGTGCATGGCACGACCTCTCGAGCTTGGCCCAACCGAAGTCAGACGCGTTGACATAGAGCGCCGCAGCGGATTCCACGACGCTGTTTTGTTGAGCCGCTCCGTCCCGCCCGATACTCCCCAGACCGGCGCGGGTCCAAAGACCAGACGTAAGCGACTCCCTCGTCAGGCCGACCCGGGCGCAGGCCCGAGCCGACAAAGTTGGCGATCCAGCCACCGGTCGTTGCCGGCGACATCGGTAACGAGCGCCCAGCGCCCGTTGCGTTGCCCTTTCCTCTTTCGGTGTCGGTTAGTTTTTAGTCTTCTTGTTCGCCGCTCAGATCGTGGGATGCGTTCGCTGCGACTCGCGGTGCCCCCAAACGGCGTGGCCCAACTATGCGAGCCGTTGTCGCCTCGATCAACCCACGATGTCGAACCGCCTCCATCATGGTGTGCGAAGTCCAGAACATTGTGTCAACGAAACGCGGCGACATTGCGACTATTTCGGGGTATTACAGCGACACTGCGTCCAAAGGGCGATCCACCGCGAAATTCGGATCCGCGCTGCCGCTGCAGCTGCGAAGCGTGCCGCGATCATCGCCGCCGCCGACTTCGCCGAAACTCACCCATAAAGGCATATTCAGAGAAGATTCGTTGCCTCGGTGCGCACCGCGAGTCGCGCGCTGAACGGAACCCCGATCGCCGGGAGGCGGTTGGTCGACTGACAGCCGAGCGACCGCGCGAACGGGCTCGGACGCGTCAGGCCTCATCGGCGGCGCTGTGCCGCCTCTTTAGAAAAAGGAGGCAATCCGATGTTGGGATGGGCTCTTGTTTTCCTGATCGTGGCGTTGATTGCCGGTCTGCTCGGCTTCACCGGGCTTGCCGCGGCTTCGGCCGGGATCGCGCAAATCCTCTTCTACATCTTCATCCTGCTGTTCGTGATGAGCGGTCTGGTCTACTTGGTCCGCGGCCGCTCTGCGCGACCGCCGCTCTAGACGACGGCCCTCGACACGCGCGCAAACAGTGAAGGGGCGCCGTTCGGCGCCCCTTCGTTCATCGGCGCATAGCCGCGACTGCCGTCACCAGGTGCTCGTGAGATCGCGATTGGCCTCGCGGAAGGTGCGGACCTGTTTCTCCGCCTCTTCCTTGGCGATGCCATAGCGCTTCTGAATGCGGCCGGAGAGCTCGTCGGCCGAGCCTTCGAGCACCGTCAGATCGTCGTCGGTGAGTTTGCCCCATTGCTGCTTGATCTTGCCCTTCAGCTCTTTCCAGCTGCCGGCCGCTTGATCCTTGTTCATGGCTCGCTCCTTTGCGTTTGATCGACTGAAGAGCGCCGTATGCGCCCGGTGAAAGAACCCCTTCGCTCCGCCGGAGTTTCCTCGCGCGCCTTGTCGCATCCCCGCCGAAAGCGCGCGCGGGAGTCGGGTGGGGGAACCAACCGGCGCGCGCGACCGTTCCCTTCGCAACGCTGGACCGCGTCGCGTCCCCGGTCGTCGCGCAAGACCGTCACTCAAGACCAATTGCCATACATACGATGGGAGTCCGCCATGAGCTTTGAACTGAAGCCGCTTCCGTTCGCCGAAAACGCACTCGAGCCGCACATGTCGGCGCGTACCATCCAGTTCCACTACGGCAAGCATCACAAGGCGTATGTCGACACGCTGAACAAGCTGGTCGAGAACACGCCGCTGGAGAAGAAGTCGCTGCAGGAGTTGGTGCGCGATCTCGCCGGGCAGCGCGGACAGCGACCGAGGAAGATCTTCAACAACGCAGGTCAGGTCTGGAACCACGAGTTCTTCTGGGAGTCGATGGCGCCCCCCATGGGATCCAACGGTGGCGGCGGCCAGCCCGAAGGCGCGCTCGCGCACATGATCGAGACGTCCTTCGGCGGCTATGACGCGTTCAAGGCGCTGTTCAAGAAGACGGCGCTCGATCAGTTCGGCAGCGGCTGGACCTGGCTGATCGCCGAAGGCGACAAGCTCGCCGTCGTCGGCACGGCCAACGCGATGTCGCCGATGGCCGAAGGCAAGCCGACGCTGATCGGCTGCGACCTGTGGGAGCATGCCTATTATCTCGACTATCAGAACCAGCGCGGTGCGTTCGTCGACGTCTTCCTCGACCGCCTGGTGAGCTGGAACGCCGCCGCCGCGCGCCTCAAGGGCGCCGACGTGAAGGAGCCCCCGCGCGCAATGCGCGCCTGAAAGCCCGCGCGCCTTGCGCCCGCGCGCCTTGCGCCGGTTCAACTGATGGGAGGAGACCGCCGGCCTAGCGCCGACGGCTCATCAACATGCCGGCGACGAAGGCGGCGAGCAGGACACCGACCGCGTTGCGCTCGAGCAGGCGACCGATGCCCAATTCGGACAAGCCCGCCAACGGCGCCGCCGCCGCTAGATCGAGCGCTGGTCGAGGCTCGGCACGCAGGAACCAGCGGCGCGCGACCAGCCAGATCAGCGCCGCGATGACGAGAAAGCACACGGCCACGATCAGCGCCGCCCAGGCCGGCTCCATCGTCAGGATGAGTGCATAGAACAGCGCCATGCCGAGCGCGCCGAGCGCGCCGGCGCCGAGCAATCCGACCAGCACCGAGAGAGCGACGAGCACGGCCAATCGCCGCCCGGCGCGGCGCATCGCCTGCGCGAGGCCGGCGCCGCTGGCGGCCAGCATCGCCAGCCGGGCGATCGTTTCCATGCCGGGCGACCAGCGCCGCTCCTAGCGCAACAACCTCCCGATGATCGAGCCGGCGATGAAGGCGATGGCGATGCTGGCCAGTGGTGATTCGCGCACTTGCGCGCGCAGGCTCTCGGCGCCGCGTTCGGGAAGATCGCGCAGCTCGTCGCGCAGGTCCGCCGTGCCGCTGCGTGCGGCGTCGGCGCTGTGCTTCAGGAGTTCGGCGACCTGACGGCGCAAGGCGGCGAGGTCTTCCCGGACGGCGTCGAAATCGGCATTTCCGGTTGTGGCCATGATGGTTCTCGCTCTTCGTGCTGGAGGAAACGGTGTCGAACACACAATGTCGCGGTCGCCGTGCGGGTTCCGCCTCGCTGCGCCGCGTCGCCGCGGCGACGGGCTAAGCGCCGCCGGTCTTGGTCGGCGCCGCCTTTTCGTCGCGATGATCGGCGGCGCCCAGTGCGATCAACGCTTTGCGGACGCCGCGCAACAGCTCGGCCGAATGGCCCTCCGGCGCGTCTTCGGCGATCATGTTCTCTTCGGAGGCAACCAGGTTCTCGCGCAGGTCGAACTCCCAATGCCGCAGCAGCTTCACCTTCTGCTGTTGGGTGAGATCGCCGGCGGCCAGGATGTCGTTCGGGTGCGCGTAGGTCTTGCCGACATCCGCCAGTTTCTCCTCGAAGCGGGCATTCTGCATCGGGTTCATGGCCTGCCTCCATGACAGCAACGGTGATGCGGGCACGCGAAACCCGGCACTGCACGCAGGCGCAGATTTCACATCCCGCCTGAATCAAACCCAGGGCCGGAATCGAGTTCCCGCCGGCGGTCGGCTCGCTTTCGCCCCGCCGCACCCCCTGGCGGGGCGTCGCCTATCAAGCCCAACGGACCGGTGCTAAGCTCGGCCCCCGTCAGCGGCAGGGGACGCAAGCCCGCAGATGGATCTCAGCGCCTACGATCTGCAGCCGTTGCGGGAGGACCGGGACTTCGTGCTGTATCGCGCGTCCCAGCCCGGCCAACGGTCGGTGCTGGCCCTGGTGGCGCGGGATGCCAAGAACGTTGCCCGCCTCGAGCACGAATATGCGCTGGCTTCGATCCTCGATCCCGCCTGGGCGGCACGGCCGCTCGCTTTGGACCGGCATCCGGGTCCGGCGGCGCTGATCCTGGAGGATGCGGCCGGCGATCCTCTCGGCAGTACCGGCAGGCCGACCGATCTTGCGCGCTTTCTGCTTCTTGCCGTCAATCTCGTGACCGCCGTCGGCCAGGTCCATGGCCGCGGCCTCATCCACAAGGACGTCAAGCCGGCGAATGTGCTGGTCGACGCGGCCGGCAATATCCGTCTGACCGGATTCGGCGTGGCGTCGAGGCTTCCGCGCGAACGGCATCGGGCGCTCTCTCCCGAGACCATCGTCGGCACCTTCGCCTACCTCGCGCCGGAGCAGACCGGGCGCATGAACCGCTCGGTCGACACCCGCAGCGACCTCTATGCGCTCGGCGTGACGCTCTACGAGATGTTGACCGGCGCGCTGCCGTTTTCCGCCTCGGATCCCATGGAATGGATCCACTGCCATATCGCTCGCAAGCCGGCGCCCCCGGGCGAGCGCCTGCGCGGGATACCGGCTCCCGTCGAGGCGATCATCCTGAAGCTGCTCGCCAAGAACGCCGAAGACCGCTACCAGACCGCGGCGGGCGTCAAGGCGGATCTCGAACGTTGTCTCGCTTCCTGGGAGCAGCATCGGCGCATCGATGCGTTTCCTTTGGGCGGCCGCGACGTCTCCGATGTCCTGCGCATTCCGGAACGGCTCTATGGCCGCGAACGGCAGGTGAGCACCCTGCGCGATGCCTTCGACCGGGTGGTCGCAAGCGGGATTCCGGAGCTGGTCCTCGTCAGCGGCTATTCCGGCATTGGCAAGTCTTCGATCGTCAACGAGTTGCACCAGGCGGTCGTGCCGCGCCGCGCGCTATACGCCACCGCGAAGTTCGATCAATACAGGCGCGGCATCCCCTATGCGACCTTGGCGCAGGCGTTCCGCAATCTGGTGCGCGAACTCCTGAGCAAGAACGACGCGGAGCTGGCGCAGTGGCGCGACCGGCTGCTGGCGGCGCTCGGTCCGAACGGCGGCCTGATGGTCGGCCTGATCCCCGAGCTTGCCGTGATCATCGGCGATCAGCCGCCGGTCCCGGATCTCCCGGCACAGGATCGTCAGCATCGGTTTCAGCGGGTCTTCCGGCGCTTTCTCGGCGTCTTCGCGCGCGCCGAGCATCCGCTGGCGCTGTTTCTCGACGATCTGCAATGGCTCGACAACGCGACCATCGATCTCATTGCTCACGTGGCGACCCATTCGGAGACCCGTCATCTGCTGCTGGTGGGCGCCTACCGGGACAACGAAGTCGGTCCCGATCATCCGCTCACGCGCATGCTGGCGACGATCCGCGAAGGCGGGGCCGCGGTCGGCGAGATTGTCGTTGCGCCGCTCGCGCCGCGGGATGTCGAGCGATTGCTGGCCGACGCGCTGCATGCGGCGCCGGATGAGGTGCGCCCCCTCGCCGCGCTGGTCTTCGAGAAGACCGGCGGCAACCCGTTCTTCACCATCCAGTTCCTGACCGCTCTCTTGGACCAGGACCTGCTCCGGTTCGATCGCGCCGGAAGGGGCTGGACCTGGGCGCTCGACGGCATCCGCGCCAGGGCGTTCACCGACAATGTCGCCGATCTCATGGCGGCGAAGCTCGCGCGTTTGTCGCCGGCCACCCGGGAGGCCCTGGGGCAGCTCGCCTGCCTCGGCCACGTCGCCGATGCAAACCTGCTGGCACCGGCGCTTGGCGGGGCGGAGGAAGCGGTCCATTCGGCGCTCTGGGAAGCCGTCCATTCCGGCCTGGTCCACCGTTCGGAGCGGAGCTACGAGTTTCTCCATGACCGGGTGCACGAGGCCGCCTACGCTCTGATCGACGGGCCCGCGCGGGCGACGGCACATCTCAGGATCGGCCGGCTGCTCGTGGCGCATACGCCGTCGGAGGAGGTCGAAGCCAAGCTCTTCGACATCGTCAACCAATATGCGCGCGGCGTGGCGCTGATTGAGAATCGAGAGGAACGCGAGGCCGTCGCCGGACTCAACTTGCGGGCCGGGCTGCGCGCCAAGGCGGCCAGCGCCTATGCCTCCGCCCGGCAATATTTTGCGGCGGGCCGGGCGCTTCTCGGCGCGGAGGCTTGGGTTCGCTGCCCACGGCTTTGCTTCGACCTCGAGCTCAATTTGAGCGAATGCGAATACGTGACCGGCGACTTTGCGACCGCCGAACAGCGTCTGGCGCAGCTTTCGGCGCGCGCGGCCGATAACCTTGATTCGGCGGCGGTCACCCGGGTCCAGATCTATCTGCATACCAACCGCGATCAGAGCTCTCGGGCGGTCGCGGCGGGTCTCGATTATCTCCGGCGCGCCGACCCGCGGTGGGCGTGGCAACCGGCGGCGGACCATGTGCGCCCGGAATACGACGCGTTCATGCGCCGGCTCGAATCCGGCGCGGCCGATGCCGTGCTGACGCAGCCACTCATGCGCGATCCCGATCTTCTCGCCACCATGGACGTGCTGACAGCCCTCTGCTCCCCGGCGCAGTTCACCGATCTCGACCTCTTCCGCCTCATCGTCGTGCGCATGGCGAGCTTGAGCCTGCTGCACGGCGCCTCGGATGCGACGCCGTTCGCCTTCACCCTGCTCGGTGGGATTGTCCGGACCACGCGCAGTGACGCCGAGGCGGGTTCGCGCCTGGGCCGGGTGGCGCTGGACCTGATTGAGCAGCGCGGCCTCACCCGCCAGAGTGCGCGCGCCTATTCCGTCTTCGCCGTTCACGTCGCGCCCTGGACGCAGCATCTCTCCACCTGCCGCGTCTACCTGCAGCGTTCGTTCGATGCGGCGCGGGACGCGGGCGATCTCACTTGCGCCGCCTACGCGCGGGTCGATCTGGTGACGAACCTGCTCGCCACCGCGGCGCCGCTCGAAGAGGTGGAGCGGGAGGCCGAGAGCGCCTTGGCCTTCGTCGAGGGCGCGCGGTTCGGCCTCATCAGCGACGTCATCGTCGCCCAGCTTCGGTTGATCGCGACGCTCCGCGGCAAGACGCCGGTCTTCGGCTCGTTTGACGATGCGGGGTTCGACGAGGATCACTTCGAGCATCGTTTGGAGGGCGATCCGCAGCTGGCCGTCGCCGCTTCCCGCTACTGGATCCGCAAGCTCCAGGCGCGGGTCTTCGCCGAAGACTATGCCGCGGCCATCGCCATCGATGCGAAGTCGGCCGCCCTGCTCTGGACGCTGCCGACCCAGGTGGAGCTGCCGGAATACCGTTTCTACGCCGGCCTGGCGCATGCCGGCCGTTGCGATACGACAACCGGCGCAGAACGCGCCCGCCATCTGGAGGAGTTGCAAGGTCATCATCGGCAGTTCGTCGCCTGGGCCGAGAGCGGGCGCGAAAACTTCGAGCATCGCGCCGCTCTGCTGGGCGCCGAGCTCGCGCGCCTGGAGCGGCGCGAGCTCGATGCCATGCGCCTCTACGAGGAGGCGATCCACGGCGCGCGTGCGCATGGCTTCGTGCAGAACGAGGGCCTCGCCCATGAGTGCGCCTCACGCTTCTACGAAGCGCGCGGCTTTGCGACCATCGCCGTTGCTTATATGCAGGGCGCGGTGTCTTGCTACGCGCTCTGGGGCGCCGACGGCAAGGTGCGGCAACTGAGCGGGAGCGGGACGCCGCTTCGGCCGTCGCGGCCGCACGCCAACGGTACGATCTCTACGTCGACCGAGCAGCTGGACCTGGCGACGATCGTGAAGATGTCCCAGGCCATCTCCGGCCAGATCGAGATGGGGAGCCTGGTCGAGACGCTGATGGTCGCGGCGCTCGAGCATGCCGGCGCCGAGCGCGGTCTTCTGGTCCTGCCGCACGGTCAGGATTGGCACGTCGAGGCCGAGGCGAAGACGGCGGGAGACCGTATCGCGGTCCGGCTTCACCAGATGCCGATCTCGGCGTCGGCGCTTCCGGAATCCATCCTTCGTTTCGTCGCGCGAAGCCGGGAGAGCGTGCTGCTCGACGACGCGCAGCAGCCGAATCCCTACGAGGGCGATGAATATCTGAAACGGAACGCGTGCCGATCGATTCTCTGCCTGCCGTTGGTCAAGCAGGCGAGGTTGAGCGGCATTCTCTACCTGGAGAACGCGCTCGCCGCCGCTGTCTTCACGCCGACCCGCGTCGCCGTTCTGCGGCTGCTGGCTTCGCAGGCGGCGATCTCCCTGGAGAACGCGCGACTCTACGCCGACCTGCAGCGCGCCGAGATCTATCTGAGCGAGGCCCAGCGTCTCAGCCATACCGGTAGCTTCGGCTGGACGCCCGAAACCGGCGAGATCTTCTGGTCCGAGCAGACCTTCCGCATCTTCGACTATGAGCCGACCGCCGACCCGACCGTGGAGATGGTGCTCCGCCGCACCCATCCGGACGACGTCGCCCTGGTCGAGAGGGAGATCGAGCGCGTGCTGCGCGAGAAGGGCGGGCTCGATTTCGAGCATCGTCTCCTGATGCCGGACGGCTCGGTCAAGCATCTGCGCGTGGTCGCCCACCCGGGGGCCGATGATCGGGGTCGCCTCCGGCTCGCCGGGGCGATCATCGACCAGAGCGAGAGCGTGCGGACCCAGGCGCTGCTGCAGCGGCTGCAATCGGATTTCGCCCATGCGGCGCGCATCTCCACCTTGGGCGAGCTCACCGTGTCGATCGCCCACGAGCTCAACCAGCCGATCGCCGCCGTCATCATCAACGGCCAGACCGGGCTGCGCCGGATCGACCATCCGTCGCCCGACCTGGAGAAGATCCGGGTGACGACCGCAAGGGTGGTTCGCGACGCCCAGCGGGCCGCGGACATCATCGCCCGCATCCGCGCCATGGCGATTCGCCGGGTGCCGCAGCCTGAGCCGCTCTCGCTGCGCGACCTGATCGAGGAATCGCTGGTGTTCCTGCGCCACGAGATCCAGTCCTTCGGGGTCTCGGTCCTGCAGGATGATTCCGCCGGCCCAGCCAAGGTGCGTGCGGACCGCGTCCAGCTGCAGCAGGTCATCGTCAACCTGGTGGTGAACGCGATGCAGGCCATGGCCCAGACGGAGAGTGCCGGGCGCAAGGTCACGATCCGGACGACGCGCCCCGATGCGTTCACCCTGCGCTGTGCCGTCGAGGACAGCGGCCCCGGCATCGACCCCGGCCATCTTGACCGCCTGTTCGACAGCTTCTTCACCACCAAGAGCCAGGGCCTCGGCATCGGCCTCCGGGTCTGCCGCTCGATCGTCGAGGC